>JAFGPC010000154.1 GCA_016926155.1 Sedimentisphaerales bacterium | reverse complement strand
TTGACCTTTCGGCCGTATTTGGCGCGGATGTCGGGAAAGACGCGTACATAAGGCCAGAGATGAATAAAGACCTTTTCGAGGTTAATCGGACCGCAGGCCCAATGCTGAAAATGGCCGGAGACTGCGATATTGTCACCTGTGATGTCGATGATTCGGGTCGGATCCCAGCGCGTACCGGTAACGATGTGATATTTGTTCATCCAGGCCAGGGCGTTAAGCATGCGTCCGCCGACAAAAGCGCTGGGCCAGAAGACGATCTCAGCCCCGGCGTCGCTGAGGTGTCGCCAGCCCTCGTACCAGTTTACGTCAAAGCAGATCTGAATGCCGATCCTGCCCAAATCCGTATCAAACACGGGCGGCTTCTGCGGGCCGGGAGTGATCCCTTTTTCGATCTCTCCGACAGTCGGTCGGATCTTTCGATATTGACCGATGACTTGTCCTTGGCGATCAATGACAACCGCCGCATTATAGAACTTATCATCTTCCTTCGTATAGATCGGGCAAATGATGTAACAGTTGTTCTTTTTGGCAAAGGCCGCGAAGATACTGGTGACAGGGCCGGGCGGATTCTCCGCGCATTCGGACAACGGTGGTCGTTTGGAGAGCATCATATATGGAAAGACTTCCGGCAGGCAGATAATATCCGGCTCATAAGGCAGGATTTCTTCCATGCGTGCAATGATCCTTCGGATCATCTCTTCAGGGGTATTAACCTCCAGACGTTCCAGAGAAACCGTGGCCGCCCAGACCTCTCGCGGCAGGCGGTTGGCTCGTTTGACAGGCACCGGCTTGTCCTGTGCGTGTGCTTGCGCTGGGGCCTTCAGGATAGTGGCGGCCAGACCGACAGAAGATGCTGCCAGCAGCGTTCGACGGGAAATTTGGTTGTTTAAATTCATAATCGTGCTCCTCATGAACGAATGATTGACAATATTCTATTCGAATTGTGCTAAAAATGCAAAAGGTTGAAAATGGCGTATCAAGAATCTTCAATTCCACATTGATAGCGGATATAATGTTCCTGTTGTTAAATGTGATCAAGAAAGATTTATGTGAACAAAGGTAAGAAGATGAAACGATTGTTTTATGTGACGCTTGTGATATGTCTGGCTTCGATGGTTTTAGCGGAAAACTGGCCGTGTTGGCGCGGACCCGGCCGACAGGGGATCAGTGCCGAGACCAATATTCCTGTTCAATGGAGCACGTCAGACAATATTGCCTGGAAGACGCCGATTCCCGGCCAGGGATATTCCTCGCCGATTGTCTGGGATGACAAAGTATTTTTGACGACAGCGATACAGGAGGGAAAGTCATATCACTTGATCTGTCTGGATCGCAAGACGGGAGGTATTGTCTGGGACAAGCAGCTCGTACAGCAGCGAACCGACCATAAACAGGCGAACAACTCATGGGCGACCAGCACACCGGTTACCGATGGTAAAGCCGTATATTGTGTAGCCGCTGACGGTACGATTTCAGCAGTCACATTTGACGGATCAATTGCATGGCAGCACAAGGAGTTCGAATATTTCAGCGAGCATGGGCTGGGCGTTTCTCCTGTGCTGCATGACGGCCTTGTCATAGTGGCTTACGACTGGAGCAGTTCCGGGCCGGATAAGAAACTCGGCTGGCAGACACCGTGGGATCAATCCGTGATTGTAGCTGTCGATGCAGCGACGGGTAAAGTCCGCTGGCGGGGTAAGCGGGGCCTGTCGCGGATCGGGCATGTTACTCCGCAGGTGGTAGAAGCCGATGGAATTGAGCAGCTTGTCAGCGGTGCAGGAGATGTAGTGCAGGGATTCGATATCAAGATAGGTCGGCGACTGTGGACCGTCCGCAGCAGCGGAGAAGGTGTCGTCCCTTCGATTGTGGCGGGCGATGGTCTGGTGTTTGCTACAACGGGTTTTGGTGAATCTCACATCCTGGCAGTCCGGCAGGGCGGACAGGGCGATGTGACCGATACCCATCTGGTATGGAAGACGGACGAGGATGTCCCCAAGGTGCCTTCGATGCTGTATCGTAAACCGTATCTTCATGTGGTGACCGATGAGGGAATCGTCAGATGTCTGGAAGCGGCAACGGGTAAAGAGATGTACCGAGAACGGATTCGAGGAAGGTTCTGGCCGTCACCGGTCTGGGCCGATGGAAAACTTTATCTATTATCCGACAAAGGTGAAACGACGGTAATCAAAGATGGTCCGAGTTTTGAAATCATCGGGACCAATGACCTGAACGACAAGAAATGTCTGGCCAGCCCGGCGATCAGTCAGGGATGTATTTTCATCCGGGGCGCTGAGAGTCTGTATTGTATCGGCAGGCCTTAGTAATCCTTCGCTTTAGAAGATATCTTCAAAGACCCCGTAAGTAGTGCGTTCCAGCCCCAGAGTCTGATAGGTCTTTTGTGCGGTCATATTGTCCTGCTCGACATAGAGACGAACTCCGCAGACACCCATACTGTTTTGGGCTTGTTCCCTGATCCATTTATACATTTTCGTAAAGATGCCTTTACGCCGGTATTCAGGCAGCACATATAGGCTCTGCACCCACCAGAATACACCGTTACGCCAGTCGGACCATTCGTAGGTGATCATGAGTGAGGCGATAACCATGCAGTTCGTTTCGGCAACGACGTAGAATCCGTATCGGGAATTCGAAAAAAGGTTTGTCACTCCCTGCTGTATCACGGCGGGCTCGAGAACCTTGTTTTCGGTCTCCTTTGCCATGGCAATATTGAAGGCTGCGATGGAGTCTATGTCGGTCTGAACTGCAGTTCGGATCATCATGTCAATCGACACGTTCTGCCTCCTTGTTGGAAGGTTCAGGGATATTGAACTTGTTTCGTAGTTTTCTGATATCCAGATTACCGATACATTTGGGCAGGTCTTTCCAGATGGTGTGAAAGCCGAAAGGTCCTTCGGTCATTTCTTTAAGGGCTTGTTCCTTCGTCCAGCCCTGGACGACGATCCGATACACGGCAACCATCGCGCCGGTGCGATCGGCCCCATGCTGGCAGTGGACAAAGACCGGATGTTTGGCTGGATCGGTAATGATCTTGAGAAACTCTTCAATCTGATCCTGCTCCGGATCCCAGGCCTGCATCTCGATATGGATATAATCAAGGTTTGTGCCTTTTAACTCATCCCGATCCGAATGCATCCATCGAAGGTTGAGAACGGTCTTGATGCCCTGCTTTTCAAGCTGTTTGAATCCCTCGGCACTGGGTTGGGCGCCGCGATAAAGGATGTCGGAGACTTGATACGCATTGGGACAGCCTGGCAGATTGAGTTTGGTTGCAGGTGTCACCGTATTGGGATCGACCGCTTCGTTGGTTTTCTTATCACAACCGGCAATCATAAAAACAGTAGAGCCGGCATAGAGAACAATATGTAAAGTTAACCGATCCATGAATGTGCTCCGATATTCACGAAGGTCATAAGTTTTGCAAGATTGTATGGCAAGCTTGTATGAGGAGCAAGTATTTCTCAAACAGACTTAAATGGATTGTATTGGACCTAAGGTGGAAAAAAGGGATTTGGATAACAAAGAATCAGATGATAGAATGCAATTGTTTATTAACATCTGGAGAGAAAATGGACAAGCGACGAAGAAAGCGAACCCAGCTTTTTCGAGTGATACGATTACTGGCTTTACTCTATCTGGGGATGATTATGTTTGCATGGGGATGTGCGGATCGTATGATCTTTCACCCCCCGCCTGCCGGGTATACGGACGGGCCGGAGGTGATCAAAATCGAAGTGGCAGACGGCCAGCAGATCAGCGCCGTCCATCGGACCAGTCCGGAGGCAACGTATACGGTTCTGGTCAGCCACGGCAATGCCGAGGATATTGGCTATGGGAGTGAAACTATCCAGGCGTTTGTGCAGCATGGTTACAACGTCCTGGCCTATGACTACCGCGGTTACGGCACAAGCGACGGCCGACCTTCCGAGCAGAACACGTATGAGGATGTCGAAGCGGCATATCACTATCTCCTGTCCAAAGCGAACGTTCCTGCCGAGAAGATCATAGTACTGGGCCGGTCGGTCGGCAGCGGCCCGGCGACCTATCTGGCCGGTAGAAAACCGGTCGGAGCATTACTTCTGGAAGCCCCTTTTGTCTCGGCGTTTCGTGTGGTCACGGGAGTGCCTTTGCTGCCGTTTGACAAGTTCAATAACCTGGCCCGGATCGGTCAGGTGACCTGTCCGGTGCTGATCGTGCACGGCAGGGCTGACGAGGTGGTTGCCTTCTGGCATGGACAGAAGCTTTTTGCACGAGCCAATGAACCAAAGCTCAATCTCTGGGTTGACGGAGCAGGACACAATGATCTGTATTATGTAGCGGGTGAGGATTACTGGAAGGCCCTGGCCCGGTTGACTTTAGAGATGGAAAAGGGTACAGTGGAACAAGGCGAGTAAGTACCTGGGTGGTCTGATGAGTATCTGTTGTTGCAGGGGACGGTTATGACGAAAAGAAGAGATATATCACGACGAGCGGTGTTGAAGGGCTTGGGGCTTGGGGCCTTGACGGCCGCGGTCGGTCTGCCGAATACCTGCAAGGCGGCTTTGCAGAGCGCAACGCTGGGAGCGGCGACAGGTGTCCCGTTTCGCCGCAAGGGTGACGGCCTGTTGTGGACGCCGATCACCGAGACCAGCAAGGTGGCAATGATCAAGGGCAACGACCGACGGGAGATCACCTTGGCGGCTCTAAAAAAAATCGAGGATGAGGTAGTCACTGCTCTCCAGGGTAAGAAATGCATCCTGATCAAACCGAACTTTGTACAGACCAATAGGCCGCTTTGCGCTACCCATGTTGATGCCATTCGGGCGATTCTGGATTTTCTCAAGCCGCATTTCAAGGGCCCGATCCTGATCGGCGAATCGACCGCCTCTCGGGCCGGGACATTTGAC
>JAFGPC010000153.1 GCA_016926155.1 Sedimentisphaerales bacterium | reverse complement strand
GACCTTGCCTTCACGGGCCAGCCAGCCGAGTCCTTGATAGGTCAACTGAGGTGTGGACTTGACCAGTTTGGGGAGTTCGGTCACGCTGACCGGATTCTTGCGATTGCTCAACAGACCCCAAATTTCTCCGGCGATATTGCCAATTGTCTCTTCCATTGTTCTTACCTTCCAATCACAACATTTGCGATTCTACGTTTGAAGCCTCCGGTCCTTTACCGGTTTCTATCCCTCTATCGACCCTTTCGAGAGGGTGGTTAAGGACAAACATTTCAGATTTACTGCAATTCGGTCCGATAAGTCGAGCTGCTCACAAAACTAGAAAGCGCCCCAGGACTGCTTGCCCGGGATATAGTAAGTGGGGCAGATGAACCGGAATACGTTGGCGATCTGTCGGGCCTTGGCCAAACGTTGCTCGCTCTGTTTCCAATCGTCCGCCAGAGTTTCGGCAAACTGTTTGTCGAAGGCTTCGTGTGCCGCCTGATGTCGCTCCTGCTCGCTGCCGAACAGGTTACGAATCGCTTCCAGTTCGCCGTAGTCCAGCCAAACCCCGCCACAGGATTGGCACTCGTCGATCTCCACCTGATGTTTAACGCTGAAGAAGTGCCGTAACATGGTGATATTATCGCACTTAGGGCACTGGCGTCGCTGCGAGAGATCGACCGTTACGCCGTTTTTCGGCTCAATCTGCAACAGATCTTCGGTTGGCTCGAACGGTTCATCAAACTTCTGAAGCTCATAATTATCGAACCAGATCCCGCCGCAGCCCTGGCTGCATACATCCAGATCCACCTCTCTGACCGACATTTTCTGCAATTGATTTCCACATGCTGGACAGATCATTCTAAGGCTCCTTATTGACATATCATTTGGTTCCTGTACGAAATATGTCGGCTGTTCGTTCTGGCCCGTTTAGGAAAAGCCCTGCCTTTCTTCAGTAGGGGGTGCTATAATAGACGACAAATCCGAATCAGTTTCGAAAGGACGAACATGCGGGCGGTTGTGCAGCGGGTCAGGGATGCCAAAGTGGAGGTCGACGGACAGGTAACTGGGGCCATTGAGAAAGGCCTTCTGGTCTATCTGGGCGTTGGCAAGGGCGATACGCAGAAAGATATGGAATTCATCGCCGAGAAGGTCATGGGCCTGCGGATCTATGAAGACCAGGAAGGCCGGATGAACCGCAGCGTCCGAGATGTCGGCGGGGGGGTGCTCTTGATCAGCCAGTTTACGCTCTTTGGGGATTGCCGAAAGGGCCGCCGGCCCAGCTTCGATGCCGCCGCCGATCCGGAAACCGCCGATGCCCTGTACCGCCAATGTGCCGCCTACTTACGTGCGGCTGGAATGCAAGTAGGAACAGGTGTCTTTGCCGCCCACATGCATGTCACCGCCACTAACGACGGCCCGGTTACCCTTCTGCTCGACAGTAAGCAGAAACGCGGCGCTGAACCTTTTTCCAGCTAAGTTTGGATATCCACTTGCATCAGAAATAATTCCTGCCCAGTCTCGTTATGAATGGAAGCTACTATTGTTGCCTTTTCTTTTAAATAGCGGATAGAAACGATATCGGATTCAAATACTTCCGACAAGAAGATAATCTGCATTGTTCTTATCGATTCTTTGTGCAAACCTTCTCTCACAAGGCCGTCCAGTGTCCAGTGGACATACTCGGTGTTATTGACATGGCCGTTCATGTCAATTGCCGAATGGGGCACTTGCATGGTTTCGATGATCTGATAGTCTCCCCTGGGCTCCAATCGCTCCATACCTGCCGAATAGGTTGCCGGGCCGATATTCAGGTTCTCGATATCAAGCTTGCAGAGGTTTCGGGGTATACGGTTTTTCTGGTTGACTACCATCCATTGTGAACCGGCCGTAAACAGCTCGTTTCCATCCCGGTCCATTCCGACAAATTCCCGTGTCGCCACTACCCGGCTTCCGCTGCTGGGCCAGGTCCGGATCGTATATACTTCGTTCCACTGCGGCAGCCGCTGCATCCCGATCCGCAGGTTCCACAACACCCAGAAGCTGTGGATCGGTTCCAGTTTCTCGATTCCAAAACCGAGCTGCTCGGCATGCGTTGCCGCCGCCTCCTGCATGTGCTGCATCAGGGCCGGCAGGCGAATCGTTTTTTCCGGCCCGCATTCGTAGGTCTTGACGGTGAATTCCGGCTGCCAGATATCGACACCCGCTGCTTCTGCAGAAACACCTTGCATATCCATAAGGCAGATTATCCTCCGACGGCTTTTTTCACCTGATATAGCAAAAATCCGACATAAATCAACACAAAGATCGCTCCCTCCCACCGATCCAGCTTGCGCCGCTTGCCGGTGAACATGAATAGAAACAGCAGTAGTTGACCGAGGATCATCACACCCTGATCCGGCAGTGCCGCATCCTGCAGAGTCAACGGACGGATCAGACCGGTTGTTCCAAGAATAAGCAGAATATTGAAGATATTGCTTCCCACCACATTGCCGACGGCGATCTCGGCATTCTTTTTCCATGCCGCCACCAGTGAAGTCACCAACTCCGGCAGGCTCGTCCCCACGGCAACCACTGTCAGGCCGATGATCGCATCGCTGATGCCGAGTGTTTCCGCGATCTCCGTTGCACTGAACACGACCCAGCGGCCTCCCAGTACCAGTGCCGTTAGCCCGATTCCACAATTGAGAATCGCCCGTACCATTCCATATCCTGGATGCGGCGTCTGATCTTCCAGCCCAGGCACCTTGGATGCCACCAATATGGTGTAGAGAAGAAATCCACCAAATCCTGTCAGAAGAATTGCCGAATCCGCCCGGCCAAGGATCGTCTTTTCGGAACCGAACAGCACCATATCCCCCAACAATACGAATAAAAGTAACGCGGTAAGCAGACTCATCGGGATCTCTTTCCACACCGTTCCCCGGCTCACAGCCAGTGGGTAAATCAGGGTGCTTAATCCGAGCACGACATAGATATTGAAGATATTACTGCCTACGATGTTGCCTATCGCGATTCCGCTGCTGTCCCGGAACGCCGCCAGGATATTGACAAACAACTCGGGTGTGCTGGTTCCGAACGCCACGACCGTCAGACCGATCACAAAATCCGATACACCCAGCCGCCGGGCCAGAGCCGATGCCCCCGAGACCAGCCAGTCCGCTCCTTTGACTAGAAGGACAAATCCGAGAATCAACCAGAGAACAGCCGTCATATATAATTCCCTTAATTACAAATGAATGACAAAGAACATCCTTTAAAAGATCAAATCGAAATTCACGGAAGCCCGACGGTCCGTAGTCAGTGTGATCTTGCCCTGTCCGTGCCAGTCCGAGCCGATCCAGCCGGTTACAAAGACCTCTCCGCCTCCGACACCACCTCGGGTAGTAGTCCGATTGTAAACCTGCTCCATGTATCTGCCCTTGGTGATAAAATACATCAGGCTCTTGTCCGTGCCCTGATCGTCCTCAAATGTCTTCCCGGCATCAATATTCCCTTCGACAGTTGCATCAAATGTGGTTTCCCGCTTTTCATGAGAAAATTCACAATGCCACGATCCTGTGACGTTGCCGCTTGGTCGGAATTCCAATTCCAACCAGCCCCGATCCTGCCCTTCACGCGTTACCCTGGCTTTGATCGATCGGGTTTTCTCGATGCTTACTTTGGGCGGTTTGGGCTTTGGGATCGTCACACCTGGATCGACGATCCGCTCCTCTTCCAGCCACGGACGGTCTTCACTACTGCCTCCGCTGCCACTTTGAATCGTCATGGATGGGCCGAAAATCCTGCCGATGTCGAGAAAATACAGCATCATCAGGATCACTATTACAATCAGCAGCATCAACAGAGCCGCCGCTCCACGAGGATGCTTTCGAAAAGACAGGCCTGATTTACAAATGAAGCTTCTACGCATGTCTGGATCTCCCAAATGAATCGAAGACAGTATATCCGGTTTTTTTCTAGCCGCAAGAATGATCCCGGCTTGATTGCATCTTGGCAACCCGTATAATCGTCTATATATATGCTGTGATCTGGAATCAGGTGTAATAATGAACCAAAAGAAATCAAATCTGGCTGTTTGGTTGCAGGCGGTACGGGCCTTTTCATTTCCCGCCTCGATCGTACCGGTCGCTGTCGGTGCGGTTATGGCGGCACATTTCGAAGGACCGGTGGCCTGGTGGCTTTTACCCCTGATCGCGCTCGCCTCGGTGGCCATGCACGCGGCCACTAATTTGGTCAGTGAATATTTTGATTATGTCAAAGGAGTCGATCAGGCCGATACTTACGGTTCAAGTCGAGTACTGGTGGAGCGGCTCTTGCCGCCCCGGCATGTGTTTGTCGGAGGGTTGGTCCTGTTTGTTGTCAGTTGCGGTATCGGTTTGGTTTTTATCGCTGTCCGAGGCGTACCGATCCTGATTCTGGGTCTGGTCGGTGCTTTGGCGGGATTCTTCTATAGCGCCCGGCCGGTAGGATATAAATATTTTGCCCTGGGCGATGCCCTGGTATTTCTGCTCATGGGCCCGCTGATGGTGATCGGATCCTTTTTCGTCCTGACCGGCTCATATTCAAACGATGTTCTCATTGCCAGCCTGCCCGTTGGTTGTCTCGTGGCCGCTATCCTGCACGCCAACAACATGCGCGATATCGGTTTTGATCGCCGGGTCCATGTTCGAACCGTAGCCAATCTGCTCGGCTACAACCTGTCCCGTGTCGAATACTATGCCCTGGTCGGCGGAGCATATCTGGCGGTCGTCGTCATGATCCTGATCCGG
>JAFGPC010000152.1 GCA_016926155.1 Sedimentisphaerales bacterium | reverse complement strand
CCTGTCCCACAGAGAACAAAGTACACAGAAGCAGTGGAGAGATTGTATGAAGCGTAAGATGGTGACGATTGATGGAAATACGGCGGTTGCCCATGTGGCTCATGCGACCAACGAGGTGATCGCGATTTATCCGATTACACCCAGTTCGCCGATGGGTGAGATGGCTGATGAGAAAAGTGCTGCCGGCAAGACCAATATCTGGGGCAGCATCCCTTCCGTAACGGAAATGCAATCCGAAGGCGGGGCCTCCGGGGCGGTACACGGGGCTCTGGCTTCTGGGGCTTTAACAACCACTTTTACTGCCTCCCAAGGTCTGCTTCTGATGATTCCCAATATGTACAAGATCGCCGGCGAGCTGCTGCCGACGGTATTTCACGTTTCAGCCCGTTCTCTGGCCTGTTCGGCATTGAGTATTTTCGGCGACCATTCGGATGTGATGGCCTGTCGCCAGACGGGCTATGCCATGGTTGCTTCAGGGAATGTGCAGGAAGTTATGGATATGGCTCTGATCTGTCAGCAGGCGACGCTGGCCAGTCGGGTGCCTTTTTTACACTTCTTTGACGGTTTCCGTACCAGCCATGAGGTGCAGAAGGTTGAAGAATTGACCTTTGATGATATGAAAGCGATGATTGACGATGAGCTGATTGCCGCGCATAAGGCCAGGGCCTTGAGTCCAGATCGACCGACAATCGGCGGAACAGCGCAAAATCCGGATGTCTATTTTCAGGGTCGGGAAACCGTCAATCCTTTCTATCTGGCTTGTCCGGATATTGTTGCCGATGCGATGGCCAGATTTGAAAAGGTCGTCGGACGCTGCTATAAACTGTTCGATTATTTTGGTGCCCCTGATGCCGAAAAGGTCATCATTATCATGGGTTCCGGCGCCGAAACAGCGCATGAAACGGTAGACTATTTGGTTGGGCAGGGTGAAAAAGTCGGTCTTATCAAAGTCCGCCTGTATCGACCCTTCAACACAAAGTACTTTGTTGAGGCCTTACCTGCTTCTGTGAAGAAAATTGCCGTCCTGGATCGTACCAAGGAGCCGGGCAGCGTCGGTGAACCGATGTATATTGATGTTCGAACGGCGATCGGTGAAGCCATGGACGAGGGATTGGGGGCCTTCAAGAACTATCCGGTGGTCGTAGGTGGCCGATATGGTCTTGGAAGCAAGGAATTCACGCCTGCCATGGTGAAAGCTGTTTTTGATAATCTTGACGCAAAGAAGCCCAAAAATCATTTCACCGTCGGTATCGTTGACGATGTGACAAACACCAGTCTGGATTTTGATCCTTCATTCAGTATCTCCGCCAAGGCCTATTCGGCCATGTTCTATGGACTAGGCTCAGATGGTACTGTCGGGGCCAACAAGAACTCTATCAAGATTATCGGTGAAGAGACCGACAACTACGCCCAGGGCTATTTTGTATATGATTCCAAGAAGGCCGGGGCGGTTACTGTTTCCCATCTGCGGTTTGGCGGAAACCCCATCCGAAGCCCCTATTTGATTGACAAGGCCAATTTTGTGGCTTGTCACAATCCCAGTTTCCTTGAGAAATATGATATGCTCTCCAATGCCAAGGATGGTGGGACATTCCTGTTGACCAGTTCCCATGGTCCTGATGAAGTGTGGGACACCCTTCCCTTTGAAGTGCAGGAACAGATTATCAAGAAGAAGCTCAATTTCTATGTCATTGATGCAATCAAGATTGCCGAGGATCTGGGACTGGGTGCCCGGATCAATGTGATCATGCAGACGGCCTTTTTCAAGATCAGCGGAGTAATTGATTCAAAAACCGCTGTTGCCGCCATTAAAAACGCCATCAAGAAGACATACGGCCGCAAAGGGGAAAAAATTGTCAAGATGAACAACGATGCCGTTGATGCTGCACTTGATAAAATTTATAAGGTCAAGGTACCTGCCAAGGCCACCAGCTCGCTTCATATGGCCAGTTGGGTACCGGAGGATGCCCCGGAATTCATCAAAACCGTGACGGCCGAGATTATGGCTGGGCGCGGCGACAATCTGCCCGTCAGCAAGATGCCCATTGACGGACGATTTCCGACCGGCACGACCAAATATGAAAAACGCAATATTGCCGTCCATATTCCTGCATGGGAGCCGGATCTGTGTATCCAGTGCGGACAGTGTTCGTTTGTCTGTCCCCATGGAACAATCCGGATTAAGGCGTATGACTCGGATTATCTGAAGAATGCTCCTGAAACATTCAAGAGCGCTGAGGCCAAGGGCAAGGATTTTGCGGGGATGAAATTCACTGTTCAGGTTGCTCCGGAAGATTGCACCGGGTGTCAGGCGTGCGTGATTAACTGTCCGGCCAAGGAAAAAGGCGCCGATGGTCAGCCGACCGGGAAAAAGGCCATTAATATGGCGTTGCAGGAACCGTTGCGTCTGCCGGAACGTGAAAACTGGGATTTCTTCCTGTCGATTCCGGATACAGAAGCAAGCAAGTACAAGCTGGCCAGCGTCAAGGGCAGCCAGTTGGCCCCGGCGTTGTTTGAATTCAGCGGTGCCTGCGCCGGTTGCGGAGAAACAGCCAATGTCAAGCTGATCAGTCAATTGTTCGGCGATCGTGCGATGATCGCCAATGCGACCGGTTGTTCTTCCATCTATGGCGGAAATCTGCCAACGACTCCCTACACAACTCGGGCGGATGGCCGAGGGCCGACCTGGTGCAACAGCCTGTTTGAAGACAATGCCGAGTTTGGTATGGGTATGCGGCTGGCTGTCAACAAGTTTAAGGTAATGGCGCTGGAACTCTTAGAAAAGGTTACAGCCGCCGGCTGTGTCGACAAGACTCTTGCTGAAGAACTCAAGCAGGGGATGAAGACACAGAAGGAACAAGCAGGCATTGAATCGCAGCGAGAGCGTGTCGAGAAGCTGAAAGCCGCCTGTCGGAAAAGCCAATGTGATGAATGCAGTCAATTACTTCCGGTAGCGGATTATCTTGTCGAGAAGAGTGTCTGGGTTCTCGGTGGTGACGGCTGGGCCTATGATATCGGGTTTGGTGGTCTGGATCATGTACTGGCTAGTGGTGAAAACGTCAATGTTCTGGTTTTGGATACCGAGGTATATTCCAATACCGGAGGGCAGATGTCTAAATCTACGCCTCGAGCTGCAGTCGCCAAGTTTGCTGCGGCCGGAAAGCCCATGCCTAAAAAGGATATGGGTCTGATTGCGATGACCTATGGTAATATCTATGTTGCTAGGACAGCCATTGGTGCCAATCTCAACCAGACGGTTAAGGCCTTTGTGGAAGCGGAGAGTTATGACGGGCCCTCACTGATCATTGCTTATACGCATTGCATTGCTCATGGACTCAATATGTCCATGGGACTGGAAGAACAGAAAAGAGCCGTTGCCTGCGGACATTGGCCTCTGTATCGTTTCGATCCGCGTCTTCTGGCCGAAGGAAAGAATCCACTCCAGCTTGATTCCAAGGCGCCGACTCTGGCGTTCGAAGAGTATGCGTATGGAGAGACTCGATATCGTTCATTGAAGCAGTCCAAGCCCGATATTGCTGCCAGGCTGATGGAGCAGGCGACAGCCGATGCCAAATCTCGCTATAGTCTCTATGAGAAACTGGCTAATCTTTAAGTCGATTTGTGATACGCCTGCTGATTTCGGAAAATCAGCTGGCCTTTGCCCATAGACTTATTCCAGCCGGATAGGCGGAACAAAGGTAATCCGGCAAAAGAAGGGGTAGAACGATGAAGTCTATTGTTCGAATGAATGTTTGTATATTAAGTGTTTTTATTGCCGCAGGTTGCCAGAATTCTACTGAAAAGGCAAATTCCCTTCCAAAAGAAAGTCCTAAAACAGTTTTCACTTCCTGTAACGGACCCCGAATCCAGGCAGAGTGCGTTCTGACACAATATCAGACCGATGGTTCGCGATACATTACCCAGCAGAAACAGTGGATCTGTCCTTCCAGTAGATCCATAACTATCGAAGCCAGTGAACCTGGGGGACGATATGTCTGGCAGTTGAAACAAGGGGCTTTTCAAGTGGTTCAAAAACCTGTCTCAGTCAGGGAAAATTCTCCTTTATGTTCTTCGGCAATTGCCCAGGCAGTCCTCTCTTTATTTCTTGCAGGAGGGGGGTATCTGGAGATGCCCTCATCCGATCTGGAATCTGTTAAAGTAGAAGGCGTCGTCTATCAGCCGTATGATTGGGGCTCATTACCGCAACTTCCGAAAATACAGGGCGTAACGACCCTGATTTTGCAGGATGAATCAACCGGTCTCATAGATCGGGTGGAAATCAAACCTGGGTCCGGAGGAAAAGTTATCCATGGCCATGCCTTTAACTTCCGTAGAAATATCGACACAGACAAGATTTTACCTACACGAATCGAGATTTTTGAAGGTGGAATCCGAATCCTGGATATGACGTACTTCCATATCACCTCTGTAAAATAAAATGTGGATGTTCACCATATATTGATCATTCCGTGTTTATTATGTTGTAAAGCATTCCCCGCATAGCGAGCCTGAGGGGAAATCCTTCTATAAAGAAACGCTTTGGTAATAGTATGCATTGAACTTTTATCGGACTAATAAATTGAAATGAACAAACACAGCTCGAGTTCTGTAGAAATCCCATAGAAAGTAAGCGTTCCAATGGATCAGAGAGGTTGGGTGATGCATTCAATGTTGTTTCCACAGAAAACACGCATATCTCTCTCCGTTTATGGGAAATTGATTTCACTTGCTGAATAATGCTTTTTCAGGTACAATAAAAGCTTGTCTCGAAAGAAGTAAATATTGCGTCCGGGAGGAACGTAATTTTTGGCAGGAAATGGCTTTAGCTCAGCTAATGAGATTAAGGAACGATGTGTTCAGACCGATATTTTTTAAAGCATAATAAAGCGGTTTTGTGTCTGATAAAAACCGACGTTTTATGCAACAGGCAGCAATCGTCGGCATGGAGGTTCGATTGATCGTTGATTCGAGGGATCACGAGAACAGAGTACAGTTACGGGTACACACAATGAAACAAATCAAAGTGAAATTCCTGTTAGCGAGTGGAATAGCATTCATGGTGGCCTGCATAGGATGTTCCAACAATGCGATAGATCCAAAACAAATCGGTCGATTTCAGCCGGTCCCGGTGGTCAATGTCATCCTGGAAAATCTGGGTGTGGCCGAAGAACCTGATTCGACATACTCGGGCGCCGAACCACCGCGACCGGAGGATCTGATCAGCTATGAACAGGATTATGTTCTTGGGATCGGAGACATAGTGCGTATCAGCATCTATGAACTGCGACGAGAGGGATATCCCTTTGTCAATGACTATATCGTTACGGAGAGTGGTCGTATTTCGATTCCGGATGTTGGACAGGTTAGAGCCGCCGGCTTGACGGAAAAAAAACTAGAAGATGAAATTCGGGATATTCTTTCCCCCAGTGTCCTAAAGAGTCCATCGGTCAGTGTACTCCTGCTCGAATCACAAAGCCGTTATTTCACAATCTACGGATGGGGCGTGGGACGGTCCGGTCGTTTCTCGCTTCCGAGGACAAATTTCCGTCTTTCTGACGCCATTGCATTAGCAGGCGATGTTGGCCAGTTCAATGTCAGTCATATCTATGTGGCTCGTGATGTACCTGTTGATTCCGAACCTATGGAAGCGGCCGATGTGTATGAAACACCGGCCGATTCGACGTTGCCGGTGTATGATGGCAAAACTCCGGAAATCCGAACCGTGGAACCACAACAGAAGGGTAGTCTGGAAGATGAAATGCTCGAAATGATCACTC
The DNA here is from genome assembly GCA_016926155.1 of Sedimentisphaerales bacterium. GTDB lineage: Bacteria > Planctomycetota > Phycisphaerae > Sedimentisphaerales > Anaerohalosphaeraceae > JAFGGE01. The sequence goes on along the minus strand of JAFGPC010000152.1, from coordinate 18,805 downwards.
CGTTTACAAAGGGGGATCTGTCCAAGAACGGGGTTATGATCAGTTCGGCGGAACTGGCGACCGACGTAGAGTTGGAGGCATTGGCTAAGCCCGAAGAAATCGGTGGCGGGGAAAAAGAAGCTTCGAATGAAGCAGAAAAGATGGAAAGTGCCGGACAGACGGGAACACGAATCGAATGGGTTTTTGAAGATGGCAAATGGAAACCGATACGAGTTAAAGACGAAGCAGCTCAACCGCCTGTTGTCGATCAGGCAGGACAAGGCCAGGAACCGAGGCAAGAGGAAATACCGTCCTGGGATTATAGCGGATTAAGCGCAAAACGAACTGTGACTCGCGTTATTGAAATTCCGGTTGACAGGTTTAAAAGTGGGGATCCGAGATATGATGTAGTCATTCGTCCCGGAGATCGAATTAGCGTTCCCGGAGATGTAGTTGGCGAATTCTATGTGACCGGCAATGTTAACAACGGTGGCACCATCACTTTGACCGGTCGCCCCATGACGTTGAAAATGGCCATTGCAGCGGCCGGGGGCCTCAATGAATTGGCCTGGCCTAAAAAAGTTGAAGTTGTCCGCCGGCTTGGGCGTAACGAAGCCGGTCTCATGCAGGAAGAGATTGTTATGGTCGATCTGGAAAAGATCGCCAAAGGCCTTCAACCTGATTTCTTCATCAAACCCCATGACGTAGTCAATGTGGGAACGCATGGAATCAGCCGCTGGCTGGCTGTGTTGCGAAACGCTTTTCGTGCCACCTATGGTTTTGGATTTATCTACGACCGCAATTTTGCGGATCGGGACTACGGAAATTCACCCTTCCCCGGCCATATTTCTTTTTAGTTTATACGGTATGAAAGAGACGATCGAACTGATTGGCGGGCAGGGACGTTTGCCCCGACAACATGTGACCCAATGGGTACAAGTGCCGGTGCATACTTGGGTCAAGGTCGGGATTCTTACCATACTGTTCTTATATCTGTTTCGTTACCAGATTGGTCCAGTTGTCACCTTATGGTTTAACGATGCGAGTTGGTCGCATGGATTGCTTATTCCACTGTTTAGTCTGTATTTTCTGAATCAACGTAAACTGCAAATTCTTCAAACGGAATCGAAACCAAACTGGCTGGGGATGGTTTTTATCCTACTGTCGCTGATGGTGCTACTGTTGATGATCGTACAGTTCCGAATGACCTATTTGGAACAGTTAACGGTTGTAGCTGCTCTTGGCGCAGTGGTCTTGTTTCTTGGCGGTTGGCCAATTCTTCGCTATACATGGCTGCCGATTCTGTATCTTATCTTTGCTATTCCTCTGCCCCAGCGGATTCTTCGGGCGCTAACAATTCCGATGCGGACCTGGGCAGCCGATATCGCGGCCTGGTTCCTGAATCTTGTTCCGAATTTGCAGGCCACTAATACTGGAGTGGTGATCGATGTAGTTTATAAAGGCACATTGATAGAACCGGCTCTGGATGTGGCCGAGGCGTGTAGTGGAATGCGACTTTTAACGGCATTTCTGGCTTTGGGAGTAGCCATGGCGTATCTGCACGAGCGTCCCATCCTCCATCGCATTGTGCTTCTGATCAGTACCGTACCTATTGCCATCTTCTGTAATATTATTCGTGTGACAATTACCGGCTTGATTTATGTGCTTTGGGATCCCAAGTATGCACAGGGTATTTATCATGATATGCTTGGACTACTGATGCTGCCTCTGGCTTTTGGTTTGTATGGATTACTGGCCTGGTTTATGGGGAATCTGCTTGTGGAGGAGACGGCTGCTTCAGCGGATGTTGTCATTCGAAAGCGAGGCGATGGAGGGCAATCATGAATCCTAAGCTGAGACCGTACCTGCAGCCGACGTTTGTTGTTTGTGTGATTATCCTGGCAGTCGCAGCCCTGGGAATGGATGTCTCCTTACAATTAACGCGTGCTTTTCTTGTGAAAATACCAATCGAATTGCGAAAAAGTTTTGAGTTATTGGATATCGGCAAACTTGCACCGTATTCCAAACTCAGTCAGACACAATTAGATCCGGCCATGGTGGAAGAATTGGGAACCTCCGATTATCTTATTCTGGAATTGGAGGATACGCAAGCTTCTGCAAATAGTCCAACACGTTATTGCAGACTCTTTATGACTTATTACAGCAAGGCGGACCGTGTCCCGCATGTACCGGAAGAATGTTATTTAGGAGCGGGTTTCGTGCCGGCGGAATCCATGACTGTGAATTTACATCTTTCTCATGAGGCGGAGGATCGTGATTTATCCATTCGTTGTTTGAATTTTGAACGTAGCGGCCTTGCGTCTATGCGGGCAACCGAAAAAACAGCGGTGCTCTATTTCTTTCGAGTCAATGGACACTACGCCAATGATCGCAATGAAGCCCGCACGATTCTGGGCAGCAATATTTTAGGAAAGCATTCGTTTTTTTCCAAGGTGGAATGGAGCTATTACGGCAAAATGGGTACTGCCACTTTACAGCCCGATCAGGAACAGATAGTCCAAGCCAGTGAAAAGTTAATCTCCCGTCTTTTACCGTTGTTGGAAACTGCACACTGGCCTGACTGGGAAACAATAAATGACAAAAAAGACAATCGGCAGGAGGGTGTTGCCGAAGTGACGAAGTGAGTAAAAATAAAGAAGGCAACGACCCTAAGGCAGAGGAATATTCATGGCACGAAAAAAACTAAATGTAAAAGTCGCCGTTCTTGGATTGGTGCTTGTACTGATAATGACAGGCGCCGCCGGTTTGTATATATGGGATCGCTACGGACCGGTAAATGTGGAGCAATGTTTGATCCAGGCGGAGGAAGCCATTGAACAGGGGGATTACAAGACAGCTAGAAAGGCCTTCCAAAAGGCCTATCGGGGTGTACAAGGCGACGAAACGAAAACAGGCGATCAAAAACGGATTGAGATCCTGTTCCAGGCCTGTGAAGACTTACTGCTGTTGGATCGCCGGGACTTACCGGAAGACGATCCGCGCTATCATGAACCGGACTGGAACGGTGCCATTGCAAACTGGCGTTTGGTCCTTTCTCTGGACACAAAAAATCTGAAAGCCCATCGCAAGATCGTGGAATATTATTACGAGAGTGCGGATACAGGGAGTCCCATGGCCTGGAGTGTAGTGCGTGATGAAGCGACTGCCTGGCTCGATGCATTTAAAAGTCAGGGCCTGGAGCCGGAATGTTTTACCCTCGTTGCTTTGGGACGTTCCAAGTTGGAAATGGCGCGTTTAGGCCAGGAAACCCAGAGAGAAGTCATACTCGAAGAGGGCAAAGAACTACTCGAACGCGCGCTTGCGTTACAACCGAGCGATATTGCTTTATATAAATACTTAGCCGATATTGAAATTGTACAAGGTCGACTTGAGCAGATGCGCGGCGTGGAAAAGGCGGAACAGAACGGGTATCTGCGAGCCGATGAAATCCTTTCCAAGGCTGTTTCTATAGCACCGGATTCGGTTGAGGCGAAAATTAATCTTCTGCAAACTCAGCTTAATCTGGCTCTTATTAACAGGGAGGATATTCAATCGTTTCGGGAAAAATTTGAAAACCTTGTCCAGCAATATAAAGAGAGTCCTGATGCCGACCGGGTCTATCTGGCGTTATCCCAGTACTATCAGGGCTGTAACATGCTTAATGAGGCAATTGAAGCATCCGAAAAAGCCGTTCTATTAAAGCCTCTGGATGTCCATCTTGCCATTCATACGGCCCAACTGTTTTACCGAAGCCGATCTATAAATAACAAACCCAATGATCTCCAACGGGCTCTTGATCTGGTTTCTAAGGCGTTACACTATCCGGATGCAAAAGAAACTGCCGGGCCGAGGCAAACAGCCAACCTGAATAATCGATATTATTTATATTCCCTTCAGGCCCAGTGGTATGTCGATTTGGCATTAAAGGCTGAATCGGAAACACAAAAACAGGAATATATCAGCAAGTTCAAAGAAGCCAAACATCAGATCGAACAAATCCATATGAGCGCGGAAGACAATCCGGTTGTCGGCAAATGGCGAGGCATGCTTGCGCTCATCGAGGGAGATCGGGTTGAGGCTATGAAACAACTTTATAAAACTCATCAACAACTGTCAGCGATTGATAAGACCGATTCTTTTCTGGCCTATATTCTGAGTGGACTCTGTAAGGATCAGGATAGACTCGGTGTTTATGTGGAATTGCTCCATGCCGCGATTTTTTCAAATCCGGCCACCAGTATGGCTCAGATTGAGCCCGAGATCCTCCTGGATTATGCCAAAGCTCGTCTCGATATTCGTCAGCCTAAGATTGCTCTGAATGTGATTCGTGAATATGACCGTTTGTATGGCCAGACGCCACAGAGCATTGCTTTGAAAGCTCAGATTTATATTGAAGCCGGACAATACGATGAGGCCAAGATCGAAATAGAAAAACTGTCATCCGATGATATTTTACAAATAGAAACCAAATTGGCTTTGATTCAGGGCAAAATTACACGTACTCTTCGCGAAATGGCCCAGTTGGACCTCGAAGGCGATCAACAAGACAACGCGGAACAAGCCGCAATTCTTCAGGATCAATTGGCTCAGTATCAACCGGAACAAGCACGGCTTTTCGAAGAACTGCTGGAGCGCAAACCGAACAGAGCGAATTTCAATACGTTAATCACGATCTGCGACTGGTATGTTTCTCAAAATGATATTGCCAGCGCAAAACATCTTATCGATAAATCATTTCAGAATTGTCCCAATGGTGACCGTATAGGCTTAGTGATCTATAGATATATTCTGAATGAGCCCGATCCGGCGAATATTTCCTTGCAGCGCAGAAATGAGATCGCCGATCAGGCCATCCAACAGGAAATTCCCGATTCTCCTGAAAAATGGATTGCTTTGGCTGAATTGGCGGGGCAGGATTATGAAAAGGCCGAAATGTTTTATCAAAAAACCATGGCCGTGGCTGAAGATGATAAACAGAAACTGCAAGCTGTTCAGGGATGTTTCAATCTTGCATTGATGAATCAGGAATTTGATAAAGCGGCGAATCTGGTAGAGCAGGCAAAAGCAGGAAATCTGGATCAAAGCAGTGGTGAATTCTTTGCGGCCAGATTAGCCCAGGTACGAGGGCAATTGGACGAAGCTTTACGGAAAATCAATTCTGTGATTGAACAGCGTCCCCTGTTTGCTCAGGCCTATACAGTTCGCAGTCAAATCCAATGGGAACTCCAACGACCCAATGATGCAATAAAAGATATATACGAGGCCTCTCGGATTGCCCCGCTAAATCCTGGAATCGCCCGCCAAAAAGCAACCATACTTTTTGATCGCTCTCGACAGAATAATGGCCAATCAGAGACCGAACAGGCCGAAGAACTTGGACGTGCTCTGGCGCATGCGATGTTGCTAAATCCCAAGGATATAGGGCTGGTGAGTTTGTATGCCGAGTTTATCAAGGATTACAAACCGTATCAGGCTCTGGCGATTCGCCAGAGGCTTTTCAGCAGTTATCCAAGTATCAACCATGCTCTTTTACTCGGCGATCTGGCAAGCCGGATGGCTCTATCGGAAACCGATTCGAACCGGCAATCCGCACTATATGAGATTTGCGGCAATACATTGAAACAAGCATTAACGATTGAACCGGGTAATACTACCGTTTTGAATCGATATGCTGAGTATCTTCGTATGACCGGCCAGCAGAATCAGGCGGAAAAGTTGTTTAGTGATAAACCAACGGTGATGTGGCAATTTCACTTGCGGGACGGTCAGTATGAAAAGGCCAAACAGATTCTGCTTGAACTCTATCAGGAGAACTCAACCGATCCTGTCGTTCTGCGTGGATTGATTACAGCGGCCGCCGGACAAAATGACAATGATGCCCTGCGGAGATACTTGGATGAATTACTGACAGCGGAAAATACTCCCCAAAATGAAATTCTCCGAATTCAGATGTTTCTGGATAAGGGGATGGATCGAGAGCAAACCAAAAAAAGGCTGGCTAGTTATCGGGATCGTTACCCCGATGATCCGCTTGGTTTGCTTTTAGAAGCCTGGCTCGGGATGGCGGAGGGACGTCTGGATGAGGCGATGCAATTGACCAATCGCGTGTTGGAGCAAAGACCGGATGAACCCATGGCGCGGCGGCTTCGGGGACAGATATTCCGTTTACAGAACGATCTTCCTCGTGCGATAGAAGATCTTCGTAAAGCTCTTAGCGTGCAACCTCATCCCCAAATTCGTGTGGAATTGGCGGCGGTGTATCAGATGCAGGGCAAATATGAAGCCGCCATTGTGGAATTGAATGAAGCCATAAAAGATCCGCAGGCACCATCCCGTGCCAGGATCATGTTAGAAGAACTTTACAAACGAACACGAAACAACAAAGCGCTTGCTGTATTCTATGAAGAAACTCTATCCAAGTACCCTGACGATCCGGAATGGTTAATGCAGGCAGGCACATTTGCTATCCGCCAGAAGAATTATGAGCAAGCAAAGGATTTACTTAAGAGAGCATGGGATCTGTGCCCCAAGACGTTCGAACATGCCGCCAAACTGGATCTGTATCTCGAATGCCTGTTACAAAATGGCGATTATGATCAATTGCTGGAAATCGCAGCTCAGTATACCGGAGACGAAGCCTTTGGCGCCTTGGCATTTTCCCAGATTGCCCAGGCCCGTATGAAGATGGGAAGTCGGCTGCAGGCCGTTAACAATTATTATAAGGCCTTGGAAAAATGCGGAACTAATGACAGATTGATGTTGGGTGTTCTGCGGAATATGCTTCAGATTGTCGGTCGCGACGAAGTGGAGAAATGGTGCCAGCAACAAATAGACGCTGATCCCACCTCTATTCCGACGCAATTGATGATGTTTACCCTGGCCCGTGAGAGCGGACAGTATAATCGGGCATTGACTTATATCAACAAGTGTATGGAAATCGTCGGTTCGGAAAAACCGATCTGGGTTCGATTTGCCATGGATAAAACCAATATTCTTATCCTGGCCTATGCAAAGACAGCAGATCGTAGGTATCTTTTAGACGGGATTCAAATGTTGGAAAGGATTCTGGAAATTCAACCGGAAAACAGCACTGTGTTAAACAATCTGGCCTATTTGCTGGCTGATAATAATGAGCGGCTAGATGAAGCCGTAGAATATGCCGAACGAGCATACAAAGTGCGGCCGGAAAATCCGACAGTGATGGATACCTATGCATATGCTCTGGCCAAGGCGGGACGGTATGAGGAATCCGTCCAAAAGGCCAGGATGGCTATTCAGTACAATGAGTATTCCGGCCGGCCTGTACCTTGGGATGTATATAAACATCTTGGTCTGGCCCAGGAAGGCCTTGGCAAAAAGAAGGATGCATTAGCGTCTTACCAGCAAGCATTGGAAGTTGCCGGCGAAGCATTGCCGGAATCGGAAACCAAGTTGCTTCAAGAAGCGATTCGAAGAATGTCAAATTGACATGGTAAAAATAAATTGTGAATAACATGCTATAAAGTCCGGACTTGATAAAAGGCTTGACTGAAGCAGAGGAGAGATTGCATGAGTGGACAAATACAACCACGAAATATCGGAGCGCTAACCCCTCCCGGCGGCATGCGCCTGCCCATGGCGACAACCCCGCAAATGACTCCGAAAGAAATGTTGGGTATTCTGAGGCGTCACATCTGGCTTGTTGTGATTTTAACGATGCTGATGTCGGTTTTAAGTGTTGGGGCATGGTTTGTAAAAAAAACGTTCTGGCCGGAGTACACTGCTTCAAGTGGAGTGGAGGTTCTCCCGCAGGGTGTGACTGATCCCATGCAAATTGAGCAAACTTCTGTCAATAAGGATGTTCAGTTTCAATTCCGGAATTTCAAAGCCGCCATGTTAACATCTCCCAGTACTTTGGAGGAATTCTTGAAACGTGATGATGTTCGGAATATGGCTTGGTACAAGCAATTCCAAAAATCATGGATTAAGAGAAAGTTCGCACCAGTTCTGGCTCGCTTGAGTAAGCAGACCAATGGAAATGGAAATAATCAGATCGGTGTTCAGGGCGACCATGGTAAAGCTATGGTACGAGCCATGCGCGATCTGAAAAAAAATCTTGACGTTGCGCCGCTACGAGATGCGACCTATATCCGTGTAGGGATGACATGTTCCGGCGGCCAGGGCCAGCGGGAGAGTGCGCAAATTGTCAATTTGTTAATCCAAATGTTTTATCAACAACAGGATGAGGCGGCTAAGAAAGATTTTCGTCAGCGAATCGTTCAGTTAAATAACCAACAAGCGGAAATACAGAATGAGATAACGACTTTGGATCGCGAATTGGATCGAATTCGGAGATTAAAACCGGTAGCTAATCTCGGAGGGAACCGATTTCGTGATTTTCTGGAGGAAAAACTTGGAAGTCTGGAAACGGAGGTAAGTCGCCTGGAAGGAGAGGTACAGAGGCTTAATAGTTTGCTGGAATCCGCCAAACGCAGAGCGGAAGGAGAGTATGATGAAGTAGTTCGGGAAATGATCGAACGAGATTCGGTTGCGACTACCATGCGGCAGAGGATTTCTTATCTGGAAGTACAGCAAGCCGAAATGCTTGCACGATTTGGAGAGAATCATACAAGAGTGAAGGAAATACGCAATTCGCTGCGTCAAGCCAGAGAAGATCTGGCTTATCGACAGAAAGAAATCGGTGACATTGAACGAAAGCGAATTTTTATTATAACTAATGATGAAGTGGCGGCTTCAACCAAGCAGTTGGAAACCCGACAGCTTGAATTAGGCAGAGCCAGAACGGAACACGAGCAGTTAGGTGAAATTCGAGCATCCTATGATCGAGTCTTTGTGAACCGTGAAGACAAGCAGAGGCTTCTGGATGCCATTAATACACAGATCGAGAAAGTCAAGGCCTTGACCAATGATCCGGAGTTATCCAAAATCAAACCTATGCAATCTGCTCTTGAACCGAGGGAAAGAAGCGCGCCCAGGTTAGCACTTTACCTGCCGGGAGGACTCTTTTTGGGATTGGCTTTGGGGATCGGTCTGGCGTTTGCTATAGAATTGCTCAATGATTTGGTTCGTACACCGAGAGATGTTATGCGTCACCTGCATGTTCCCTTGCTGGGGATGATCTGCCATGCCGAAGACGACCATGATCTGGATGGAATCGATCTGTATCATGTAGTCCGCCAGGCTCCCTATTCAATAACTAGCGAATGCTATCGACAACTTCGCACCAATCTCAAACTTTCCGGCGCCGTCGAAACTCAAAAGGTTCTACTGGTGACCAGTACGGGGCCGGGGGACGGTAAAACCAGTGTGGCCTTGAATATGACCTCTACTTTCGTGGCGGATGATCAGAGAGTTCTTCTGATCGATGCCAATTTTCGCCGACCTACGACCAGCTTAAGCCAGCTTCGGGAAGCCGGAGACAGTTCGGATTCTCATCCTGATTTCGGCCTGAGCAATTATCTCATGGGGCAGTGTCAGGAGGAACAGTCTATCATTCGATCCAGTGGGATTGAAGACTTCGATATTGTGGATGCTGGGCCTTTACCCGCTAATCCGGGAGAGTTGCTGGGAAGCGAGCGCATGAAAAAACTCCTGGAATATGCCCGGACAGCCTATGATTATGTGATTCTGGACGGGCCTCCTCTTTTGGTCAGTGACGCGAAGACACTGGCGGCCATTGTAGACGGAACTGTTGTGGTATTTAATGCGGAAACAACCAAACGTGGTGCTGCACAGCGCGCCCTTCGCGAACTGCGTACCATTAATGCCAATATAATTGGTACTGTCCTGATGGGAGTCAAAACGATGAAGGGCGGTTACTTTGAGGAGATGTTCCGAACGTATCAAAAATATCAACAGGTTTCTATACGCCCGGCCGTGTAACAAACATTCTACGAAAAAGAGGATGTGAGAGTAAAGGAATACAAAGTGGACAAGAATACATTTCTGGTTACCGGTGGAGCGGGTTTCATCGGCTCTAATCTTTGTCGAGCACTGGTTGAAGACGGTTGTGCTGTTCGTGTGGTTGACAATCTCCTGACGGGGTATAAAAAGAATCTGGACGGTCTTTTTGATCGAATTGAATTCATCGAAGCCGACATGGGAGATCCAGAGGTGGCATATAAAGCCATGAAGGACATTGATGTCGTTCTTCATCAAGGAGCTGTACCTTCTGTTCCCCGGAGTGTGGATGATCCGGCCTGTACCCATGTGCATTGTGTGGATGCCACCTTTCAACTGCTTGAAGCCGCTCGAAAACAGAAGGTAAAACGATTTGTTTACGCCGCCAGTTCTTCAGCCTATGGAGATAGTGAAATCTTGCCCAAAGTGGAAACGATGGCGCCCAATCCACGCAGTCCCTATGCCGTTGCAAAACTGGTAGGAGAGTATTATTGCCGGGTCTTTTACGATGTGTTTGGTTTGGAGACCATTTCTCTTCGATATTTTAATGTATTCGGGCCCCGACAGGATCCTGCCAGCCAATATGCCGCAGCAATTCCGGCATTTGTTACTTTCATCCTCAAAGAGCAATCTCCGACGGTGTATGGGGATGGAGAACAAAGTCGGGATTTTACCTATATCGACAATATCATCCATGCCAATATCCAGGCTGCGCGGGCTCCCCGAACAGCCGGCCAAGTCGTCAATGTTGCCTGTGGGGAACGAATAACAGTCAATGCGATCTTACAAATGATCAATGAGATTACGGGAAGGGATATTAAGGCTCATTATGCTCCAGCGCGAACCGGCGACGTGAAGCACTCATTGGCGGATATTACGCTGGCGCGAGAGGTGATTGGATTTGAACCCGTTATTTCCTTTCGACGAGGATTGGAAATTGCGATTGAATGGTATCGTGAACATCTTCTCTGATTGTGGAAACACGGCCGAACAGTTTATTCCTCGATCAAGGCTTTCGGCAGGTTTACATATTTTGCGAGAATGGTGTAAAAGACATCTCGCTTAACTGGCTTGGAAATATAGTTATTGCAGCCTGCTTCCAGGCATTTTTCCGCATCCCCTACCATGGCATGAGCCGTAACGGCAATGATCGGTTTTTCGAAACCGTTTCGTCGAAGTTCTCGAGTAGCTTCATAGCCGTTCATTCGAGGCATCTGGATATCCATGAGAATCAGATCAAAATCCTCGGAGGCTGCTTTTTCGACGGCTTCCTGTCCATCCCCAACCAGGATCGATTCCAGACCGGCTCGCCTGAGCAGTAGATCGATCAACATCTGGTTCGCCGGATTGTCTTCCGCCACAAGAACCCGGATTTTCGATCCTGTCTCATGTATTTCGACCGGTAACTCATCCTGGATTTCGTTGGCCTGTTCATATTTGTCCAGAGAGGGTTGTTCATCGGGTTTGACATTGGCCGGGATGATAAGGGAAAAGACAGAGCCACGATTCATTTGGCTGGACATTGTTAAAGTCCCACCAAGCAACTCAGCCAACTGACGGGTAATAGCCAGCCCCAGTCCCGTACCGCCAAATTTGCGTGTCGTACTTGAATCAGCTTGACTGAAGACATCAAAAATCGTTTCCTGCTGCTCGGGGCCAATTCCGATGCCGGTATCTTCTACGTCGAATCGAATAAACGCCCGGTTTCTATCTCGATATTCCATGGAAACATTAACATATACGTGTCCGGTGTCGGTAAACTTGATTGCATTACTGAGCAGATTAATCAGACACTGCCTCAAACGGGTTGGATCGGTTTCGATTAATTTCGGCAGTTCATCACATTGCAATATTTCAAACTGCAGTCCTTTTTCATGCGCTTTAGGTCGCAAGAGAGAATCCATACCTTCCAGCAATTGTCCCAGATCGGTTTCGATGATTTCGGTTGTCAGTTTGCCCGCCTCGATCTTGGAAAAATCAAGAATGTCATCAATAAGTTGTAATAAATTCCGGCCGCTTTGCGCGATCGTATTGGCAAACTTTTTATGTTCCGGTTCCAGATCTTCCCGTTCCAGCAATTCACTGAAGCCGACAATGGCATTCATGGGTGTGCGAATTTCATGACTCATGTTGGCTAAAAATTCGCTTTTTGCGCGATTGGCGGTCATGGCCTGATGGGCAAGAAGTTTGGCCCTTTCCGCCGCCTCAGCCAGTTGCTGATTAGCCTGTTCGATAGTTTTATAGGCCTCCATGGATTCACGACGCGCCTGTTCCAGCGCATCCTGTGTTTTTCGATGGATCGTGATGTCTCGGAAATTACACACCCGTCCGGATGGTTGTCCACCACGCATAAGGGGACGGATCCATAATTCGAGAATCTTGTCGGAGGTCAAATGAAGCACTGTTGGCTGATTGCTGGACTCACTAATACTGCGGCGCAACAGTTTTCGCAGGGCTTCCGGATTCTTGAGCCGATTCAACAAAACATCAAACAAACTTTTAGCCCTTTCGTAACTGATCAACTCTTCCGATAATTCCCAGATTTCTAAAAATCGCTGATTACAGTGACTGATCAGATGTTTATCGTCGGTTACCAGAATCCCATCTGCTGTGGATTCCAATGTTGCCCTTAAAAGATCTTCGCTGTCTCGAATTTGTTGCTCCATGCGTCGAAGGGTTGCTAATTCCTTCTTGGCCGTAACGTCATACAGTACTCCCTGATATCCTACAATTTCTCCACGAACACTGCGCATACAAACGGCAAACAGGGTTACATAGAGATCTTTACCCGAGGCGCTGCGAAGAGCCAGTTCTTTGATTGTCGGCCCTCCTTTCAAGAGGTCGTCAATCAACAGGTTTCGATCCTGATGATTTTGCCAGTACGAATCGGGAAGGAATGGTTGTCCAACAAATTCATCGTCGATTTTCAGCTCAAATAATTCACGAAAGGCCGGATTGATATAGCGGGTGTTGGCTTCCAGGTCCAATGTAAAAACATGATTGGAGGATTCTTCCAGGAGTTTGCGATGTTTTTTCTGCTCGGCGGCCAGTTTGTCCTTCATGGCTCGAAGTACATCCGTTTGTGTGATCAGGCCATGGAGAACACCGTCTTCCATAACGACAAGACGACGGATTTTCCTTTTGTCCATAAGCTGACTGGCGGTAATCACCGAGCAATTCGGAGGTACACTGACGATCGGTTTGGACATGACTTCTCGCAGTGATGTTCTGGCCGGATTTCTCTTCATAGCGATAACCCGCTTCAGCAGATCTCTCTCTGTAAAGACACCCGAAGCCTCATCATTTTCCATAGCCACAATGCAGGATAGATTCTGCCGGGCCATCACTTCAGCACCTTGTTTGACGTTAACCGATGCGGCGATTACTGCTACCTGGGAGCTCATGATATCGGACACATTTTTCCACATATTATACGTGGTCAGGGCACGAACCATGTCGGTCTGGGTAACGATACCCGCCAATTCTCCTTCGTTTAGTACCACCAGCCGACGAATTCCTTCTTCCTCCATCAGCCGGCTGGCTTGTAATGCCGACATATGAGATTCCACCGTTTGCAGGGGCTGCGACATAATCTGTCGGACGGTCATCTTTCGGAAGTCTCCGGTTCCGTTTACCGCTCGTTTCAGGAGATCTGTCTCGGTCAGGATACCCAGCAAAGTATGATTCTCTTTCACTACCAGACAAGAGATGATATTGTCCGCCATAACTTTAGCAGCCGATACGACGGATGTATCCGGTTCAATGGTCCGGACGCGTTCGGTCATAATATCTCTGACTTGCAGCCATTGCTTTGACGATAGAAGCAAGTGGTGCTCTTGGGAGCGCATATGACTGTCTGCAAGGACCGGATGACTGTTACTCTCAAATCCGGACACTCCAGTTTCCTCCAAAACAAGTTTATTTAAATAGTAAAAGGACCTTGGAATCGGGCAGGATCAAATCCCCGGTCTTCATTGGTCGTCAGTGCAAAGTATCACCTTATGCTTATACGACTTCCACAAGATGGGTATCGGCTTTTTTCTGTCACCGGTTAAGGGGCAGTAGGAAATCCATTCAAACCCGAATATACATAGTCCGATAGGAATGTGCGATAAGACGGATTTTTTTTGTGAATTATAGGCCGATAGTATTTTTCTCCGGCTTCTCCTCTTCCTTTCAAAGGTGAACGGCGATAGCTGATCATTTTCTATGAATAACCCGGAATGGATTCGCGAATGGCCTACTCTTTATGGGATATTTTATTTTTAGAAGCAGGCGTGTTTGTTACTTCGATCTGAAACACTTTCGGCCATAGTTTGCCCGTCACAAATAAGCGATTCTGGTCAGGGTCGTATGCAATGCCGTTTAGGACATCCACATAGGCTGTTTGCAGTGAATCAGGCAATAAACCGGATAGATTGACAAAGGATTTCACCTGTCCGGTTTGCAGGTCAATGATGGCTATGCGATCGTCCTGCCAGATATTGGCATACAAGTCGTTTCCAACCATCTCAAGCTCATTTAGCTGGGTCAAAGGTTGTGTATCGGCGGTTACTTCAATCCGTCCGATTTCAGAAAAGGTGTTCGGATCCCAAAAACGAAGAAACGAAGTTCCATCGCTCATGATAAGTCGTTTTCCATCATAAGTGATTCCCCAGCCCTCGCTTTCATAGGAAAACTCACTAATTTTCCGGAATGTGGCCTTGTCGTATACAAATCCTGTCTTTTCCCGCCAGGTCAATTGAATGATCCGATCATTGACAATGCAGATCCCTTCACCAAAAAAGTCGGATGGCAGCTTTCGTTCCTGGACCACATTGCCGCTTCGCAAACCCACTTTTCGAAGTGAAGAATATCCGTACCGGCCGGTCCCTTCGTAGAGCCAATCTTCATCATAGACCAGTCCCTGTGTTGAAGCATTGCGATCATGAGCAAACTCAGTCACGATACGATACCCGTATTCCGGCAACGATGATGCTGCGGAATCACTGCGGCGACAGGATGAAACGCCCATTGAGATCATAATCAGTGTGATGACCAAGGGTATCCCCAAGTGGAAATTCGCTATTCTCCCTCTCTTCCGACGTAACATATCAGTTATTGCTTTCGCTCCAGGGTGGACAGGTCATACTCTCGAAGCACCGCGTCTCCTCTATCCGGCAGGCCCATCAGGTAATAGACGCGCAGCAGTTCTATTTTGGCGGCTGTATAGAAATGCTTACTGAATCCATCCTGAACTTCGCTGTGTTTCTGCAGATATTCCTGCCATCTCTTTGCTGCTTCCGACAAAGAACCTGCCGAGGCAGCATAATACCAGTCGTGTGTAATTGTCCCAGGGGCAAAGTCCTGCCAATCGGTTCGGATAGGGTGTAGGGACTGATATTCCCCTGTCCTTGCCGTGTTGGAATTACGGGACACGGGTGTGCTGCGGGTTCGACCTGCACCTCGCGCCTGATTGGGTTGAGGCAGATTGAGTTTATCGCATCCGATTGATAGTATAAAGCATACCAAGATAAAGCAAAATAAAGCGGTTTGCCGCATAATGATCCCTTTCCTTTCCGATCCTTTGGATCTGTCTTCTTTTTTCTTCATCGGTTAAACCCTGCTTAAAAGTCCAAAGATTGTCGTTGGGTAAGCTGTTATTTATGAGGCATAAGTTCTTTCAAAATAAGGAGATGTGTTATTTTGATAAAGAGAGTGGGAAAGCTTGAGGTATTCTAAATTGCTACTATTAGTAGAAAAAAAGAAGGCAGGCCTGTCTTTGACAAGAGTGTCTCGGCCTGCCTTCAGGGAAGCATCCACGCAAGAAAAAGTGGAGCTGCCTAAATGTAATGAGGATGCTGGCTTCTAACCAATGGCCTCCTTTCCCCGCTCCCCAGTGCGGATTCGAATGCAATCAACAAGATCCAGTACGAAAATCTTACCGTCTCCGATCTGTCCGGTCCGAGCGCTCGAAATAATTGCTTCGATTGTTTTATCAACGAAATCATCATTAACGGCAATTTCAAGACGCACTTTCTTCAGAAGATTTACATCGAACTCCACGCCCCGATAGCTTTCATGATATCCTTTCTGTGCTCCGCAGCCTAGGCTGTTGGTTACACTCATTTTGCCCACTTCAGCGGTGGCAAGGTTCTTTTTGACTTCATCGAGTTTGTGAGGCTGTATATAAGCAATAATCAGTTTCATTTTCGTAGCTCCTAATCTATGGTTTCTTGGCCGGATTACATTGTACTGAAGATCTGGAAGCCGCTATATGCTTCCATGCCGTGCTCACCAATATCGAGGCCCTTGAGTTCCTCTTCTTCAGAGACACGCAAACCCACTGTCATTTTGATTACGGTGAACATCAGTAATCCCAGTCCGAAAGCCCATACAAATGCAGCGCCAACACCCAGAGTCTGGACGCCGAGTTGTTTTAATCCGCCGCCATAGAACAGGCCGCTTTCCATATTGAACAATCCGCAGGATAGCGTTCCCCAGGCGCCACAAACACCATGGACGGATACAGCGCCCACCGGATCGTCAACTTTCAGCACGCGATCAATAAACAATACGGCAAAGAAGACAAGAATCCCACCGGCCAGGCCGATCAGGATTGCTCCAATGGGACTTACTCCGTCACAAGGCGCTGTAATTGAAACCAGACCTGCCAAAGCGCCATTCAATGCCATGGAGGCGTCCGGTTTTTTCATAACGATCCAGGCGGTAAACATCGCGGCGATTGCACCGGCTGCGGCCGCCAAGTTGGTCGTTACTGCAATATAACCAATACTGCCTTCACCGGTTGTCGTGGAGCCGGGATTAAACCCAAACCAGCCGAACCACAGGATAAATACACCCAGAGCCGCCAACGTGATGTTGTGACCCGGAATAGCCTTGGGTTTGCCGTCAGGCCCGTATTTTCCTACTCTTGGACCGAGAACAATCGCACCTGCCAGAGCCAGCCAGCCTCCCACGGAATGAACGACCGTGGATCCGGCAAAATCCAGGAAGCCTAGATTTTCCAGCCAGCCGCCTCCGTCCAAAAGGCCACCCCAAGCCCAGGATCCGAATATTGGGTAGATAAACAGTGTGATCAGGACGCTATAGGCCAGGTACCCAATAAACTTGGTGCGTTCAGCCATAGCACCGGAAACAATCGTGGCGGCGGTAGCGGCGAATACTGTCTGGAAGATAAGAAAAGTCCAGTTCCAGTCCGATCCCGGTTCTACGCCACTCAGTCCAAATAGTGTTGTTCCGAACAGACCATTGGTCGTTCCGAACATGAGTCCGAATCCCACCAGGAAAAAAGCCAGACTTCCGATACTGAAATCCATCAAGTTTTTCATAAGGATATTAACGGCATTTTTGGCTCGAGTGAATCCGGCCTCTACCATGGCAAATCCTGCCTGCATGAAGAATACAAGAAATGCCGCTACACACGTCCAGACAATGTTGATGTTATTCTGAATTTCCTCTTTTGCGGCTGAAATTGGATCAAGCTCTGCGGTTTCAGATGCCAAAGCAGCAGGCGCACAAGTCAATGCCAGAAACAATAAGAAGAGAAGTTTTTTTTTCATGGTTTATTCCTTTCTTTTCCTTGCATTTTATGCGAAACAATGCATCCCTTAAATACGGTGGTTTTTATACCCTAAAAGCTGGTAGATACTCCGATTCCAAAGACGATATAGTCACTATCCGTGTCAAACGTATCTGTTGCACGAAGGTCGCTATCCATTAGCGTAATGTAGCTGATACTGGGTGTGACCGACCATCCAGACAATTCAAAGGGAAAGGTCAGTGAGATTGCCAGGTCTTGTGCAGAATCGTCGTTGATTCCCCAATATCCTTTGTTGTATGCATTACTGCCCCAACCCAATGAAGCACTGATTTCCATACCAACAGGAATATCCGGAGCCAATTCAGTAATCTCGTCAAGCGAATGCCATAATGCGAAATTGACATAGGTGCCGTCGATATTGTCTACATCCCGATATAATGTTACTGACGGTGAAAGCGGAAGATCGAAACCTAGCCCGGCATAAATCTCAGTTGTGTCGTCAAAAGGTGTATTGGGAAAGGTGTAATTGATAACACCTATGGAATAAGAGACACCTTCCAGTCCGGGAACTGTATCGGAGTAATCCAGAGAATAATCCACTTCCGTAATTTCGCCGGAGTTGTCTCGATCACCATCCCCGTCTACATCGGCATAATTGGTCAGGTCAAGACTTCCCCATATCGATCCGGATAAAGATCCATAGGAAAAAGAAAGGGAGGGCTGGATGGCTCCGTCGTCCTGTAGGTTCTGACCTCGCCAGATGTATTTACTAAAATAATCCACTCCGACTCCAAATTCCAGTTTCGTTTCATCCTCGGCGGGGGCTACTCCTGAAAATGCCACAACACCTGTTAATAGGACCAATCCCAACTTGCCTTTTGTACTCATTTGCTGTTCTCCAAATTACTTGTTGTTACCAGTTTCTTTTCCTTGATCGCCAATAGGCCTATAATCTTGCACTACTCCTCTTTTGAACAACCCCTATACCAAAGTGAAAAATCACAAATAAAAAGACATATGTCATTTTATATAAAAGACTTATATCGGAAATTAAAATGTGTGGACAATGGAAGTATGGATACATAATTGTATCATTATGCGACAAATAATACAAAATCGTAGTTTTCTTACCTGCGGTTTCATAGTATTGTCGTATTCTTTATTAAAGAAAATATTTAATCGGAATAGAACAAAATCCCAATCCTTACGAAATACTGGGAATGTATATGCCTTTGCAGATCTTAATAGACATGTAGAGGGTAAAGTACAAAACAGAGGTGTAGAGAAAACGGTGTTTATTTGTGAAGGGGAAGAGAAAATGATTACTAAGAGATTATTCTTGTTGGGATGCTTGCTGGGGTTGTCGTCCATGGTTACAGCGGG
>JAFGPC010000151.1 GCA_016926155.1 Sedimentisphaerales bacterium | reverse complement strand
TTTGTATGGAATTATCGCTCACGATGGATTCCCTTGAAAATAGCTGTTGAGCAGTGTCTTGATGACCTCCCATGCCCCGGGCGTTTCACTTGGCGTGTACTGGCCAGCAGCGAGCTTGATCAGAATCTCTCCAGCAAGCCTTAAAGAATTCTCCGGATGCGGACCCTGTGTTGAACATCGACAGCATTTACTTGGTGATTGCGTCAAAGTAAGAGTCGCGTTCAAATTAATTTCAACGTGGTTTTTGTGTAAATCGTTATCGTTTGTATTCATGATATACTCCATAAATCAAGATTCGCTTTTAACGATTGGAGCGTATCACAAAAACGAGATCGATCAATATAAGTGGTTATAGATAAAGCTGTTATGGTGTATTCATGCGCAAGTTGGCGCGCAAGTTGAACGTTTTAAGGTAAGTGAAAAAAGATGATTATTTTTTGTGTATTGCGGTCAGGAAGGGTGTTTTTTAACTTGTCAGATTTTTATGCATGTAAGTTGATGCGCAAGTTGAATAAATTCGTGTTTTATGCTAATTTTTTTCTGTTTTTCCAGGAGTATGTTTGCCTTACGGCTGAAGCAGAAGTATTTTTAATCTCATCTGCAATTTCACCTGAGGTAAAATATGGATTAATAGAAAGTAGCTCGTTCACTTTTGTATCCAATTCCTGATGACCATGCTTATTTTTTCCTGTTTCTTTATGTTTTGCAAGTTGAGGGAACTGTTTATGTATTTGATGTGAAATCATATTTAGGAGGCATCCTTTGGGCCACTTACCAGAACGGATTTCACTGGGATGCTCTCCTAATTTCATATCTAAGACTTGATTAAATTGCTTTGCAAATCTCTTGTATAAGTTATAGATTACTTTGATGGCTTCTTCATTAGGTAGTGGTATATAATTAGCCACTTCGAGAAGATCTGCTGTAAAATATTTTGTGAAAGCATCCAAATCGAATGTTTCAACGATATCAGCCAGATATGAAAATCCCAGAGCCATGGTTCGGTCAGGTATTTTATTCAGTTCATCTGTAAAAATATTAAATTTATATCTTTTTTGAGGATCATATTGTTGACAATCAGCGGCAATCGTAGCAAATCGTCGATCTATACATTGAGAGCATACCCCATCATGTCTAATGTCTCCTTCATAGCGTGATTTTACACAACTCCTTGTGTCTATGATGCCGTCTTGATGCTCTAAATTGATTATTTCCTGGATAACATCAACACGCGTTTTATATGCATATAGATTTTCAAAAATAAAATCTTCTTTGGTCAATTCCTCTACCAGTTCAGACATTTTTGATAAAAATCGCGGATGTGTTGTTCGTGTTCTTCGGGCCTGATAAGTTTGCCCATCGAAGGGCAGGTTACAACTAATGATTCCATTCTCATAAAATCGTACCCTTTTTAATCCGATTGTTTTTGCAACAGCAGCCCCCAGAGCAGCATATAGAAATGATCGGTTTCGCTGGTGTGTGTCCTTTGTGTGAAATCGGCCGCCTTTCCATATTTTTGCCGGGACATGGAGTGGGTTAGGTCCTTCACAAGTATTGGCTATATATTCATATAATTTTTGTTGCAATCCTGTAATTTTAGTTTCAGAACAATGGCTAACCAGCGCGACTTTCTTTTTTTCTCCATGCATTTCCTTGACAGCGCCGGAAAATGAATCAAGGCCTCCGGAAAATAGCAATACCTCTTCGATATCCTTATCACCTATTGGGCTTGGTTTAAATCCCAATAATTCCGGACTTGTTTTGCTTTTTCGTGTAAAGTGAAACTCATATTTCTCTCCGGATACGAATTTCAATATTTCTTCCAGCAATTCCTTGATTTGAAAATCGGACCAAAGTTCGTATTCTCTGACAGGTATGGCCATTTCAAAGTCACGGAACCATTTATATCCATACTCAATTTCTTTACTTCCTCCTCGTGAAGTTAGCTGCCCTGCGACATAGACCAAAGTAGCTATTTCTAACAAGTCCGTCATTACATCCGGAAGGTTGTCTTTAAGTTGTTCTTCCAGTGCAGCTATTTCCAAATGTATTTTGTCATGTTCTCTTTTATTACTCGTTTTAATGTGAATAACTTTTTGCTCAGGCCGTTGTTTTTTAACAGCATCATTGCACAAAAATAAATATTTCTCTTTTGTGTTTGTATTTAATAACTTTGCCATGGTTTATCGCTTCTGTAGTTCTGATTGTATTTTTTGAAAAGCGATAGGTACAAATTTTGTTCGAACAGTTTCAGCCGTTATCCCACCACGGAATTCAGTAACCAAAGGCCAGGCTCCGCTGAAGTCTTTTATGATCAGTGTTGTTTCAATACAGTGTCTCTCCATCGCATATTTAAATTCCCTGCATTCATGAATTGTAGCATGGGTTCTCTCGAGGCCAACATGATTTGCAAGTTCTCGGCTAAGATGGTAATCTAAAAATCTGTATAAAAATTTTCCAAAAAATCGTCTTCCAGCGATTCCAAATAGTTTTTTGGAAGTATATTTTCTGAAATAAATCTGTGTTTGTTGGATATCGTTGCCAAAAAGACTTTTTGTTTGTTGCTGGCAGATTTCAGTCAATGTATCAACTGCAGTCAAGCGGGCCATTTCAGCCAGGTCGCTGCGTTGCCGTGATTTAAGGAGCTGTGCGTCAACAGCCTTGTCAAATTCACCAATTACATCCAGTAAACTGCCTGTAGTTGACAGTTCCATGCCCAAGTATTTTAGTTTTTGTATAAAGCGTTTGCTCTTGGAGGATAAGATGGTCTTTATGAAAAGATAAATGACATGGGCTACTCCTGAATCATGTTTTGCTAGATCAAGTCCTTCATGGGCAGCTTTGGCGGTGATCGCGGCGATTGCCGCTGGATCATCCGTTAAGCCCAATTTATTGATGACTTGCTTCCAGTAGCCGGTTCTCGGCAGCTCGCCGACTCGAATATGTCCCATACCGACTTTTCCTCCCGCTGCGTATCGTAAGTCCTTCAATTTCGTTTTATTAATGTCGTTATCGACAAAAAAGAGCGGTTGTTTAACGGGGAATAAGATTTATCGAGACTTTTTATGTCTTTTATTTGGATTTTATCTATTCACAATTCACTATCTTGCATATCCTTTTAAAAAATGTATATTGATAGGTAAAATAAGAGCTGACAGGAGGTTCTAATGGCGAGGTTACCCATAATAATCGACACAAGAGATCGACATTTTATAATTTATGCGCTCTTTTGTCATCCTTACAGGAGGGTAGGATGATTGAAGGTTTGTTTACCCCCGGACGTATCATCACAGGGCCTTTATTCAATGAACCCATGCGGATTGAGACTGTATCGGAAAATGGCAATAATTCCTGGTCATTCGGATTAGTGGGCACACAATCAGAGCGGTTCCGCCGTGTTACATTGACCTCGCATGATCTGGAACTGCTGACCATTCTTGATACATTACCAACATATCAGGAAAATAGTGGACTGCTACGACTTGCCCTGCAGGCATACTGTCTTGGTATTGCGTATGAATTTGACCCATATTTTGGTCTTTCGATTTCTCGTGTTGATCCGTTGCCTCACCAGCTGGAAGCTGTTTATGACTATCTATTAAAACTTTCCCGTGTGCGTTTCCTGCTGGCGGATGATGCCGGCGCTGGAAAAACCATCATGGCCGGCCTGTTGATTCGAGAATTAAAACTGCGCGGATTGGCTGAACGTGTCCTCATCGTATGCCCTTCCAATTTAACCTTTCAGTGGGAAAGGGAATTGAAAGATAAGTTCGGCGAGAAATTCAAACGCATCAAAGGTGCTGACCTTGATTCCTACAGCATGAACCAATGGATTGAAAACAAACAGGTTATCACTTCCCTGGATCTGGCTAAGCGGAATCAGGTTTTACCCGGCCTCAGGCAAGTCCGATGGGAGCTGGTCATTATCGACGAGGCCCATCGAATGTCCTGGACACCGCCATCCCGCAAAACAGCCAGGTATGCCTTAGGGGAACTTCTCCGCGATACTTCCGATCATTTCCTACTCTTGACAGCGACGCCTCACAAAGGAGATGCCACAAACTTCACCCTGTTTCTGCAGTTGCTCGATTCTGATGCCTATGCTGATGTACGATCCATCCGCGAGGCGATGGAACGCCGCCGGGCTCCCTTTTATCTGAGGCGAACCAAGGAAGCGATGGTTTATTTTCCTGAACGGCGTTCGGATGGAACGTGGGTCGCAGAGAAAATCTTCACAAAACGCATACCGCATACCGTGGATTTTCAGATCGATGGCCCGGAATTAAACCTTTATCGGGATGTAACAAGGTTTGTCAAACGGCAAAGCGCAAAAGCATCTGCCCTGGAAGATGATCCGCGTGCCCGTGCAGTTGGCTTCTTAATGTCTCTTTATCAGCGTCGCCTGGCCTCCAGTACCCACGCTTTGAGGCATAGTTTAGAAAACCGTGCCCATCGGCTTGAAGACGGTCTGAAGAGAGCTCAAGCATTGGCGCTCCTGGCTCCGCCCGATCTGCCCGAACCGGAGGAACTGGAAGAAATGGAAGAGAGCGAGCGGGACCGGCTGGAGGAAATGCTCGAAGCGATCACACTGGCCGGGAATGCCGAGCAGGTGCGTGAAGAAATCCAGAAGTTACGTCAACTGGCCGAACAGGCAAAGGCCGTTGAAGACTCGAATACAGAAGAAAAATTATCCAAACTCAAAGACCTGATGCACGAAGAAGGATTTTTTGACCATCCGCAGAAACGGCTCCTTATTTTCACGGAATACAAAGATACGCTGAATTATCTCATGGACAAATTGAAGGCATGGGATTTTAAAGTCGGCTGTATCCACGGCGGCATGAAGCCCGGCTCCCGTGATGAACCGGGCACCCGTCTCTATTCAGAACAGCAGTTTCGAGACGGGGAGATTCAGATTCTTGTGGCTACCGAAGCGGCGGGCGAGGGCATCAACCTGCAATGCTGCAATATTCTGTTCAACTACGATATCCCCTGGAATCCCAATCGCCTCGAACAGCGAATGGGGCGTATCCATCGGTACGGCCAGCGGAAAGATTGTCTGATTTTCAACTTCGTTGCCACCAATACAATTGAAGGCCATGTTCTTCAGCAGTTGCTCGAAAAACTCCAGGAAATTCGTGATGCACTCGAGGATGATGCGGTTTTTAATGTGATTGGCGAAATCCTGCCTGCCAGCCATGTGGATCGTGTGTTGCGTGATTACTACGCGGGGAAACTGGGGGATGCGGATCTGGAGGAACGGCTTCTCCAAAACGTCGATGAAGGCCGTTTTCGGGCCATTTGCCGGAACGCCCTGGAAGGATTGGCCTCCAAACGACTGAATCTGGAAATGCTGGTTGAACGACGGGCACGGGCTCAGGAACGCCGTGTTGTGCCGGAGACCATCGCACGATTCATACGAGAGGCGGCTGAATTTGTTCCCCTCAAACTCAAGTTTATCGAGAATCTCCCCCATACGTTTGAACCGGCGCGGACGCCTTCCATCCTGCGTCGTTTTGAACGAGATCCGGATTGGAAACTGCCCGCACTGGCAAACCGATACCCGCGCTGCTCAACGGATAGAGAAATCGCTGAAAAGAACAATCTTGAATGGGTCACACCGGGTCATCCTTTGTTTGAATCTATCCGAAGGCATACGTTTGAATCCGGCCGGGAGAGTTTCTCCAAAGGAGCCTGTTTCTACTCCCTCAAACACGAAACACCGTCACGGCTGGACTTTTACCGAGCCCGCGTGGTCGATGGCCTGGGGCATACCATTCATGAAAAACTGTTCGCCGTGGAAGTTCAAGAAGGCGTTGAGCCCGCTCTGCGGGAACCCGGCATGTTGGGCGATTTCACATCGGGTCAGCCGCCTGCTGAACTCCCCGCAATCGCCTTCCGGCCGGAACCGACCGGCTGGCTTCACGAGAATGCACTGGCAGCGTTTCTGGAGGAGACCCGGCAGGAACGGCTGTCCGAGCTCCAGCGCATAGCAGAACACATTGAATTGTCCCTGACTGAACTGCTCCAGCGGGCCGATGAGGAAATAGGCAAGGTAAGCGAGGAGGTCAGCAAGGGCACTTCCGGTGCCGAAGGCCGCTTGGCTCAAGCCGAAAACCGCCATGCCGAACTGATGGTCCGTCGTGACCGCCGACGCAGGGAACTCCAGCAGCAAAGGTCTCTCTCGCTGCAGGCCGTGGAACGCCTGACCAGTGTTCTGATCCTGCCTCATCCCCAGCGCCAGGACCCGGAGATTCGCCATATGCAGCCGAATCCCCAGACCGAAGCGACAGCGATGCAGGTCGTGATCGAGCACGAACAATCACTTGGCCGGCAGGTCTATGATGTCCATGAAAAGAACCTCGGCTATGATATAACCAGTCTGGATATAAACTCAGGCGAGCTTCGCCTGATCGAGGTGAAAGGTCTGGGCGCAGCAACAGGAACCATTATTCTAACCCCCAACGAACGGCGTGTCGCCGAAGACCGCCGGGACTGCTACTGGCTTTATGTGGTAACCGATTGTGC
Source organism: Sedimentisphaerales bacterium (assembly GCA_016926155.1). Taxonomy (GTDB): domain Bacteria; phylum Planctomycetota; class Phycisphaerae; order Sedimentisphaerales; family Anaerohalosphaeraceae; genus JAFGGE01. The sequence continues at coordinate 10,347 of JAFGPC010000151.1, read as the reverse complement.
TCAAAAGCCGGTCCTTCAGGAGCCGATCAAGGACCCGGCACGGTTTCCGTGGAAAGAAGTGACTAAAATCCAGCATTACTGGCTGGATGTAAATACTATAACATGATGATAGGGTGAAAAAGGAGGATGAAACAATGGCATGGGATGACGACCTACTTCCGGACCAAAGAAATGCAGCAGGTCATGCGGGTACTCATGCTCGACTTCTTGCTGGGCCAGGTACTGGTAAGACATTCACTCTCACACGACACATTTGTTATCTAGTGACGGAGCGAAGAGCAGAACCTGATACAATTATGGCTTTTACTTTTACTAGAGCCGCAGCCCGTGAACTTAAACGACGGGTAGAAAGTGAATTGGGGTCTGATAATTGTCCCCATGTATCTACATTACATTCATTTGCTCTTCGCCAATTGATTCGAAATTCACACCGAATCACAAGTCTTCCACAACCTCTTCGTATAGCTGATGACTGGGAAGAGCGTCATATAATTCTTGAGGATATAAAACAATTGATGAGTCTGACTCACATTGACGATGCTCGTAAACTACTTAATGAACTCTCCGCAGACTGGCAGAGTCTAAACGCCGATGAGGTAGATTGGGAAAGAAGATTCCCTAATCCTCGTTTTTTAGGTGTATGGAGAGAACATCGAAATATTTATGGTTACACACTTCGATCAGAACTTGTTTATCAGTTGAAGAAAGCACTCGAACAGTGTGAAGATTTTGAAATTGAAGGTCCAATTGAATACTTGATTATCGATGAATATCAAGATTTAAATCGTTGTGATTTAGCGGTAGTAAACCAGATTGTCTCACGTAGAATGGAGCTATTTGTTGCCGGGGATGATGACCAGAGTATTTATGGTTTTCGTAAGGCTCATCCTGAAGGGATACGCCGATTTCCTCGCGACTATCTTGGCTCTATTGAATTTTCACTTCAGCTATGCAAACGTTGTGATCGAGAGATTCTAAATCTTGGACTTTTTATCGCTCGTCAAGATCCTCGTCGCGTTGAAAAAACTATTGTTACAGAGCAGGACAGAGGTGCTGGCGAAGTAGCTATTCTTCAGTTCGGAAACCAAACCAATGAAGCAAACGGTATAGCCAGACTTTGTCGCCATCTTATTAATTGTCATGATTTGCAGCCCGATGATATTTTGATACTTCTTCGATCAGATCGTAATGGTGTATTCTCAAGTTTAATTCGTGACTATATCGAACAAGCACATATCCCGGTTGCCGCAGCAACAAATATACTAAAATCCTTTGACACAACGTTGGGCCGTGTTTTTCTTGCATTTATAAGGCTTGTGGTCAATCGACAAGATAGTTTGGCTTGGCATACTCTTTTAAATATATGGTGTGAAGGTATTGGTCCTGCTGCAATCAATGCTATTTATGATGCTGGTCGCAACAATGGTTTGAACTTTGCTCAAACCATATGGAGCGCCCATGATAATACTGATATTTTACCAAGTAGCCATAGAAGACGTATATCCCATGCTATTGATCGTATTCTAAATCAGGTTTCTATCTTATTTCCACATGATATTCCCGGAGAGTTCGAGTCATGGAACGAATTGATGGAGATAGTCCGTTCAGCGGCAAGGACTATGATTAATGATGAAAACACGTATAATGAGGTTTTATTACAACTTGAGCTTTCTGCTGAGACTGTAGGAGCTACCTCTCTGGCAGACCTGGTTCATGCCACAGAAGTAGTAAGTGAAGATATTGAACAAGATATTGAAGAGGGAAAGGTAAATATATTAACGATGCATAAAGCAAAGGGATTGACTGCAGAGGCTGTTATAATTGCAGCTGCAGAAGACCAGTATATTCCAGGACGCGCGATTGGTGATGCTGTTAATGATGAGCGACGACTTCTATATGTTTCATTGACACGAGCCAGACATCACCTTTTTGTAACATATTGTAATCAAAGAACAGGCAGACAGCGACACACAGGCCGAGATAGTGGCAGAACAAGACGATCTCTCACGAGTTTTCTGATCGATGGTCCTCACACGCCTGTGAATGGGATGAACTTCATAAACGCTTTAGATCGGGAGCATAGATGATTCCAAAGGAATGTAAACGGCTGGCGGAGGTGGATTTTCCGATAGCTGTAGTCAGCAAGCACTCGGCACGGGAAAAGTCCATCCGGCATGGGCATCCCTCAACGCTGCACCTGTGGTGGGCACGTCGGCCGCTGGCGGCCTGCCGGGCGATGCTGCTGGGCTTGCTGCTCCCTGATCCGTGCGATCAGCACTGCCCGCCGGATTTCAGGCAGAAAGCACGGGCTTTACTGCAAAAGACAAGGGGAAATATCGGTCCGGAAGATCTTGATCTAAGAACGGCTTTGCTGGATTTTATTGGAGATTTTGCCGATTGGGACAATTCCTCGCATCCCGTCTATCTGGAAGTGGGCCGGGGCCTGGTCAAGGCCGCCTATCCGGAGGAAACGCCGCTGGTGGTTGACCCGTTTGCCGGGGGCGGCTCGATCCCCCTGGAGGCCCTGCGTCTGGGCTGTGAGGCGTTTGCGAGTGATCTCAATCCCGTGGCCTGTCTGATCCTCAAGGTCATGCTGGAGGATATTCCCCGCCACGGTCCCCAACTGGCCGAAGAACTGCGCCGTGTGGGTAATGAAATCAAGGAAAAGGCCGAGAAGGAACTGGCCGAGTTCTACCCCAAAGACTCGGATGGTGCTGCGCCCATCGCCTACCTTTGGGCCAGAACGGTTCGATGTGAAGCCCCTAATTGCGGGGCGGAAATCCCGCTGATGCGGTCTTTCTGGCTGTGTAAGAAGACCAATCGCAGGAAGGCACTGCGCTTCACAGAAACCAAAGGAGGCATCCCGCAATTCGAGATTTTCGAGCCGAAATCTGAAAAGGAAGTCCAAAATGGCACGGTCACCCGTGCCAAGGCCACCTGTCTGGCCTGCGGAACAGTACTTTCTCCCGACCGAGTACGTGCCCAACTGACCGCTCAGCAAGGTGGAGCGGATGCTGCCATCAATGATAAGGGAGTTCATGGCGGCGGAGCCAGATTAATGGCCGTAGTCACACTCCGAGAGGGTCAGACCGGCCGCCAATATCGCCTGCCTACAGAGGCCGATTACGCCGCCGTCTATAAGGCACAGCAGAAACTCAAACAAATACTCGATGATTGGGAAAAGAACGCCAAGAAAGGCCTGTGCCCTGTACCGGATGAAATAATATCTCTTAATGAGATCAGAAGAGTCTCTGTGCCTTTATATGGAGCTACTACATGGGGTGACCTCTTCACAGCACGACAAAAACAGTGTCTATACACATACACGCAGGCCATAAAGAATACAAATATGACCGAGGAGTGTATGCGACTATGTTCTCTTGCTCTTGATAGACTTTTAATACTATTAAGTGCCCATTGTAGATGGAAACCAACTGGAGAATCTCTTATCGATATGTTTGGGAGACATGCCATTGGAATGGTCTGGGATTTCGCAGAATCTACTCCAGGAATGTCACAAGAAAACATATTTAATATTTGGTTACAGAGATATATTGATGTGTCACGGAATTATACTGATATAAGATTGAACACAGGGCAAGTAGAACAATCAGACGCAACCCAATTGTATCTACCAGAGGAATCTGCCCAGATTTGGTTTACTGATCCACCATATTACGATTCAATCCCTTATGCCCATTTATCAGACTGTTTCTATGTTTGGATCAAGCGTTCACTTAATCAAAACGCCATGGCCCAATTATTCTCTAACATATTAAGTCCTAAGGATGCAGAATGTGTGGTTGATCGTCCGCATAGACTGAGTAATTCCGAAAAAGACGAAGAGTATTTTGAGCATAAAATAGCTGATGCTGCTACCGTAGGACGTAAAATATTGTCACCTTCGGGTTGTGCATCAATTGTTTTTGCTCACAAGACTACTGAAGGTTGGGAATCCTTACTTTCAGGTATCATTGGCGGGGGTTGGTGTGTTACAGCATCTTGGCCCATCGCCACAGAATTATCAACTCGCTTAAATGCACGTGATACCGCATCGCTTGCTACCAGTGTTCACCTTGTTTGTCGTCCACGTCCGGAGGATGCGCCTGTAGGCGACTGGGGTGAAGTCCTGAGAGAACTTCCCAAACGTGTCGGGGACTGGATGGAACGGCTTCAATCGGAAGGCATTCGTGGCGCCGACCTTGTATTTGCCTGTATAGGGCCTGCATTGGAGATCTTCAGTCGTTACAGCCGGGTCGAGACGGCCGACGGCAAGGAGGTAAAACTGGCCGCCTATCTGGAAAAGGTCTGGGAGGTTGTCGGCCGGATAGCCCTTGAACAGGTCCTGGGCACGGCCGAGGCAAAGGCGCGCAACGGCGTAGCCGGGGCGCTGGAGGAAGATGCACGACTTACAGCCCTGTTCCTCTGGACCTTGCAAAGTACAGACGGCCGGACCAGCGGCAGCGGCTCAACCGAAGAGGATACTGAAGAGGACAACGGGGATGAAGATGAGGAAGACACCCCAACACGCGGTAAAGCCAAGGGTTTTACCCTTGTTTTTGATGTCGTCCGGCGTTTCGCCCAGCCGCTGGGCATCAGTCTGCCCGCCTGGGAGGATCGCATCATCAAGACCGAAAAAGGGGTCGTTCGGCTCCTGCCGATCAGCGAACGGGCAAAGCAGTTATTCGGCGAAGACGGGGCCAGGGCCGCAGCGGACTGGGTCCAGCAGGACCCGGCCCATAATATTCAGCCGGTGTTGTTTCCGGAGATGGAAGATCATACCCCGAAGATTCGCGGCCGCCGAGGCAGGCAAAAGGTCAGCATTAACTCCTCGGACCTGGATGTAGAGCGGCAGCGCCAGGCCACGACGCTGGATCGCATCCATGCGGCCATGCTACTCCAGGCGGGCGGCCAGACCAACGCCCTGCGAGATCTGATCCGGGGAGAACAGCAGCGCGGTCCGGACTTCTTGCGTCTGGCCAACGCCCTCTCCGCCCTGTATCCCAAAGACAGCGAAGAAAAACGTTTATTAGATGCTATGCTCCTGGCAGTTCCCAGATAAAGGAGAGCAGCAAAATGAAAATATGGCAAGTCACACCGCCTGCGGCAATGGTGAACTCCATAGCGGAGTTCTTCATCCGTTATGGTGTGGCTCTGCTATGGCCCGGTGATTCGGGACGCTGGTCTCCTGATCGTTACAGGGATGACTATGCCCTGAACGACTGGATCACGTGGTTTGCCGAGACAATGGCGGCCGGAGACGCAATACTGCTCAGAACGGGCCCTGCACGTATTCGGGCTGTGGGGCTTGTAGCGGGAGAGTATTCGTATGAGGACCGCTTTGACGATGTACACGGATTAGACCTCCAGCATTGTCGACGGGTTCGCTGGTACAGACTCCCTCAGGACTACGACTTTGGTGAGTCGGTCTTCACGCAGGGACGTTTCTCGTGCGTGCGAAAGGCAACAGTTCGTGAGTATGTGAGCAAGTTTCTGGCATCGCCGCCGACCCACTGGCAGGAAGCACCCTTGCCGCAACTTCCCGAAGAAAAACCGTCTTTGGTCAAAGTCCCTGCAGAAATGGAAGCCATTGTAGGACAGGCACAGGACCTGACCGGGCTGTTCTGTGACCAGCAGAACTTCGGTGACCAACCCGCCGAGGATGAACTTCTGGCCCATTTCGTAGTGCCTTTCCTGCGGGCTCTCGGCTGGTCGCCGGAACAAATTGCGGTAAAATGGAGGCGTATAGACGTCGCTGTTTTCTCTTCTCTGCCGCGCATACCTGAAAACTGCCGGTTTGTTATCGAGGCAAAACGCTTCGGTGCGGGAGTTGAGGGTGCTTTAGAACAGGCAAAGGGATATGTGAATACTCTTGGAGTATCATGTGATGTGATTGTAACAGATGGCATTCGATACCGTATGTATTCAGGCAAAGAGGCATTCAAGTCTGTCGGATATGCCAATCTCATTCGTTTAAAACAATGTGCCGTCGAACTATTCGACCAAGTAAAAAAAAAATAAGGGAGAGTACTGATGGAAGCTTGGTTTAAGGTAGCTACACCCAGAAAAGAAGTTAGAGAAGGCCGCTCGTTCAATCCGGATGAGTTTGCTATTCATTTAGAACAGGTGTTGGCCAGGACTGCCCCGGAGGATTATCGGGAACCGAAGCAGTTTTTTGCCCGGACCTGTTTTACCCGCGCGCTTCGTGAACATGCCGGGATGGTGCTCAGGCGTCTTTCAGGCGAGACTGCAAATACGGCTCCGGTGATGACCCTGATCACCCAATTTGGCGGAGGCAAGACGCACACCCTGGCGGCCTTATATCATTTGGTAACTACAGGACCAAAAGCATCGGAATTTTCCGGTGTCAGCGCACTTCTGGAGGAAGCAGGTCTTGGCCGTGTTCCCTCGGCTAAAGTGGCCGCGTTTGTCGGCAACGCCTGGGACCCTCAAAAGGGCCGGGAAACGCCCTGGATTGATATCGCCTGGCAACTGGCCGGAGAAAAGGGAGTGGCTCTATTGGGGGAAGCGGCCAAAACCACGCCGCCCGGAACTGAGGCGCTCAATCGTGTATTTCAGGCGGCCGATGCTCCGGTTTTGCTTCTGTTTGATGAGGTGCTGAACTTTATGAATCGCCATCGGGGCATGGCGGATCAATTTCATGCCTTTATCCAGAATTTGACTGTGGCCACCACCGGTACAACGCACGGGGCGGCCGTGATTAGTCTGCCCCGCAGTCAGGTTGAGATGACCGACTGGGATATGCAGTGGCAGGATCGGATCACCAAGGTGGTCCGCCGCGTTGCCAAAGACCTGATTGCCAATGATGAAACGGAGATTTCTGATGTAGTCCGCCGTCGTCTGTTTGAAGATATCGGCAGCGACCGTATTCGGAAGAATGTATCCAAGTCCTACGCCGACTGGTGTTTTGAACGGCGGGCGCAGCTTCCCCCGGAATGGACGGCCGTGGATAGCGCCAGTACGGAGAATAAGGCACGGGAGTTTCTGCGGCAGCGATTTGAAATCTGTTACCCGTTCCATCCGGCCACGCTGTCTGTATTCCAGCGGAAATGGCAGGCCCTTTCCCAGTATCAGCAGACTCGCGGCACGCTGGCCATGCTGGCTCAGTGGATTTCGTGGGCCTACCGTACCGGCTTTACCGAGGCCCGCAGGGAACCGTTGATTACCCTGGGCTCGGCGCCGCTGGATGTACCTGAGTTCCGCAGTATTGTGCTGGGGCAGTTGGGGGAATCCCGATTGGTGGCCGCCATTGATGCTGACATTTCCGGCACCCATTCCCATGCCCGGGCGCTGGATGCGGACACCAAAGGAGTTTTGCGTAATATCTATCGAAGGGTCGCTACAACTGTTCTTTTTGAGTCTTCCGGCGGCCAGATTGACAAGGTTGCGCACCTGCCGGAACTTCGTTTTGCCCTCGGGGAACCGGAGATCGATACCACATCCATCGACAATGCTGCTTTTGCGTTGGAGGATAAATCTTACTTTATTCGCCGGATCGGTTCGGATGGTTTCAAAATCAGCCATCAGCCGACTATGAAGAAGGTGGTCAATGACCGCCGTGCTTCTCTGGATGAAGAATCTGAAATCGTCCCCGCCATGCGTTCACTGATTCAGAAGGAATTTGAACGAAGTGCCGGTATTCCATTGGTTTTCTTCCCAACCGAAGGGGCCGCCGTCCAGGATACTCCCCGGCTGATGCTGGTGGTTGTCGATCCTGTTTCAGAATGGACAGGCAAAGGAACCCTGCGTGATCAAATTGCCGAATGGACCAAACAGCGTGGGAAATCTCCCCGCTTGTATCCGGGTTCGCTTGTCTGGTGTGTGAAGAAGCCGGGCCGTGATTTGCGGGACAAAGTGGAACTCTGGCTGGCCTGGAGGCGAGTGGAAAGGGAGATAGTCGAAGGAACGCTTGGCGGCGACTTTGATCGAAGTGATAAGGCCAATATTCATGCAAACGTTTCAGATGCGGAGGAAGCAGCCAAAGACCATGTATGGGGAGGATATCGGTTTGCAGTTCTGGCAGACAGCAAAGAACTGGATGGCCTAAAAACCATCGACCTCGGAGCGGGGCATTCCAGCAGCGGCGAATCCATGTGCGGGAGAGTACTTACAGCGCTCAAATCGCAGGCCCTGCTGAACGAATCCGTCGGGGCGGGATACATCGAGAGAAACTGGCCTCCAGCCCTGAAAGAATCGGGAGCATGGCCTTTGGCCAGTCTGCGGCAAAGTTTTCTGAACGGTTCCCTTACCCGGCTTTTAGATCCGGACACGGTCTTACGGACTCGGATAGTCGATAGTGTTATTCGGGGAGAGTTCGGACTTACATCCGGTCAGAAGCCGGATGGATCGTATGAACGAGTTTGGTTTGAGGAATCGGTTGCCTCGGATGAAGTCGCATTTGATCCGGGAGTATTTTTACTGCTTAAATCAAAAGCCAAATCCCTTAAAACCATGCCGGAACCTGCTCCTCAGCCGGGGCCTGCTCCGGGACCGGAGCCGGAACCTAGCCCCGTACCTCCATCCGGGCCAAATACACAGACATTTCACATCTCAGGTACTTTGCCACCGGAGACGTGGAACCGATTGGGTACAAAAGTCCTGCCGAAACTCCGAAGCGGTTCGGATTTGAATATCCGGATAGAATTTACAGTAACTGTCGAAGATAGGATGGCCTCTTCGTTTTGTATGGATTTACAGCATATCTTAAAGGATTTAGGATTAGACGAACGTATTTCCATAAAACCAGTTTAACGGATTCTTATATGATGTAAGGGCATCCTTTTTGATATTCTAAAGAAAATGAAGCTCAGCTGTGTAGCTGAGCAAGTGTACGTATGTTTATTTAGAATATTTCAGACTAAGGAGTAACATAATGGCAAAGAGTGCCAAACCCGCATCAAAGAGCGAGATCCTGACCAATATCGCCGGGGCCACGGAACTTTCCCGCAAGCAGGTGGCGTCGGTGTTCGATGCCCTTTCAGGCCTGATCAAGTCCGCCGTGGGCAAGAAAGGCCCGGGCGTTTTTGCCTTGCCGGGCCTGATTAAAATCACAGTCGTTCATAAGCCTGCCACCCCCAAACGCAAAGGCATCACTCCGTTCACCAAGCAGGAGCAGGTCTTTGCGGCCAAGCCCGCCCGCAAAGTCATCAAAGTCCGGCCTTTTAAGGCTCTTAAGGATATGGCTAAGTAAAGGGCACTATCCCACTCTTACAATCGCCTCCAGGGCCTTTTGCTGGTCCATCTCGGCATAGACTTCGGTGATGGCCGAGGAGCGGTGGCCAAGGATAATCCGGGCGGTTTCCAGGCCAAAATCCTTACGCAGGAACGTGGCGGCATTGTGACGTAATTGGTGCGGGTGCCAGTGGTATTGTTTGTACATAGCCTTCAGTTCGGCCTTTTCCTTCTCGGTCAGCCGTTTTCGCCACTGCACTTTTGTCTCGTCTGGTCGCTGGCATAAGGGTTCCTGAGGCGGAAAAGCTGCTTTAATAGCTCGACTGATTGCACGGCTGAACGCGGTTCTGTCATATACATCACCCTTGGTACGGATCGGTTCTTGCTTGCAATTACTGCCGGGAACGTTGCCATACTTGAGTGGGGTTTTACGGTTATCATGTAAAACGACCCGACGTTCGGCCTCCGCCTCCGCCGGCGAGAAACAGAATGCATCCGCAGGACGAAGCAGGAATGGTCTCAAAATTAACTGGGCTCTGGGACCAATATAAATCTTTCTGTCGTGGCCATGGTGGGCCGTTTTATGTTTGGCCGGACAGTAAAACCAGATCTTTCCCGACGTATCAATATCACAGGGGCGCATTTTTGTGATCTCACCTGGCCGGGCAGCAGTCAAAAGTTGCAACTGGACCATCGCCCAGACCTGACGAGTAACATACGGTTTGACCGCATCAATATGCTCCTGGGGCACCGGTTTGACTGGTTCTGACTCCCGAACGCCTCGTCCTTGTTTCAGGCCGGGAATGGTCACTAAAGCATGATAGACCGAACCAGGCAAAATCTCCTCGGCCGTGGCCCACTTGAAAAGCATCTTGATGCGGCTGATGCACTTGTTGATATGGTTACGGAAAAGGTCCCTGTCGATCAGCCGCTTGCGGACGGTCTTGAGCGCCCTCGGCCCAAACTCTACCGCCCTGCTGCTTCCATAGATATCGCACATCGGACGCAGGGCCACCTTAAGATTGCCCAGTTCGGTCGTCGGATTGCCTGCCAGGTCGCGATAATAGTCCTCGGCATAGACCCAGAAGCGGGCCACCAGTTCATTGATGGTAATCTCTTCAGGGGCCTTTTCCGGCTGCCTGCCGTTGGCCAGCC
>JAFGPC010000150.1 GCA_016926155.1 Sedimentisphaerales bacterium | reverse complement strand
CGGGTGACGTTGTCGCGTCCGGGGGACAAGGAGTGGCAGAAGGAGCGGTATTATATCCGGGTTGCTTCGGTGGACTACAACGACACCACCCCCTGGCCGGTCGAGGCCGACGGGACGGGCGCGAGCCTGCAGCATGCCCATCCGGCCGCAACCGATCCGACGCTGCTGTACGGCAACGACCCGGAAAACTGGACAGCCGATGATCCCCACCCGGGACAATAAATTTTGACAAATCGATTCCTATAGAGCACAATACCATCCTTGAATAAATAAATTTGCTTGAGGATGGGAATACCACAATGGAGCGATTTGTCTTTTCGACGAAGGAAGAGCTAGGCCAGGCGGCAGCAGAAGCGGCAGCAAAAGATATTGTTGCTGCCATTCAAGTAAGAGGACAGGCCAATATTATCCTTGCAACTGGGGCCAGTCAGTTTGCTACACTACAGCATCTGATAACTCAAAAGGTAATCGATTTCTCCGCTGTCGTGATGTTTCATCTGGATGAGTATATAGGATTGGGGATAGAGCATCCGGCCAGTTTCCGCAAGTATTTAAAAGAGAGATTTGTAGATCGTCTCGATTCTCTCAAGGCATATCATTTTGTCAATGGAGACGCACCAAATCCAGCAATGGAGTGTAGTCGTTTGAGCAAATTGATCCAAGCCCATCCGATTGATGTGGCACTGGTTGGGATTGGTGAGAATGGGCATCTTGCTTTCAATGATCCACCTGCCGATTTTGAGACGGAAGAACCATATCTCGTTGTCGAGCTGGATGAGAAATGCCGTCGGCAGCAGCTTGGAGAGGGATGGTTTCCTGCATTGGAAGATGTGCCACAGGAGGCCATATCCATGAGCATTCGGCAGATTCTTAAAAGTCAATCCATCGTAGTATCGGTCCCCGATCGGCGCAAGGCCGAAGCCGTGAAAGGGGCTGTGGAAGGCCCAGTGACAAACCTGTGTCCATCCTCGATCCTGCAGCAGCATCGAAATTGCCGGATGTATCTGGATTCAGAATCGGCGTCACTTTTAACCTCGTGCAATTGAGGCAGTCATGAAAATTTCCGGATGGATCGATCTGCAAGTCAATGGATATCGTGGGATTGATTTTTCCAGTTCGGAACTGACGGTTGAGTCACTGGGCAGGGCATGTGAGGAGCTTCTACAAGCCGGCACTACAGCTTTTCTGGCGACAGTAATTACTTCACCGCAGGAGAGGTATCAACGTAATCTTGCCATACTTGCCGAAGTGATCGAATCCGGGAACTATGCCGGACAGCTTTTGGGAATTCATCTGGAAGGCCCTTTTCTTTCCCCGGCGGATGGAGCTCGTGGTGCACACGACCGACAATGGATCACTCCTCCTGATACAGACTATCTGGAGCAATTACTGGACTGGGCTCGAGATGATGTGCGGATGATTACCATTGCCGCTGATCAGCCAGGTGCAGAGGAATTAGCGACGTTTGCCAATCAGAAGGGAATTACCGTTTCGCTAGGGCACCATCTGGCCGGATCTGAGGATCTGAGGCGGTTATATAAAGCGGGCGCAAGAGCTTTAACGCATTTGGGCAACGGTGTTCCGGCTATGTTGCATCGACACGACAATCCAATTCTGACAGGATTGGCGGAAGAGGGCTTATGGGCCATGCTGATAACAGACGGTCATCATCTGCCCCCGTCATTGATCAAGACAATCTTGCGGACCAAAGGAGTGGACCGATGTATTGTAACCAGTGACGCTTCGCCCTTGGCGGGATTGGCGCCGGGGCAGTACCAGACGTTGGGAAATGAGGCAGTCTTGGAAGAAAGCGGGAAATTATATAATCCCAATACCGGGTACCTTGTCGGTTCTTCGGCAACGATGCTGGATTGCATGAATTATCTGACCAGCTTGGGTTTGCTTACACTTGATGAGTTAATACAAGTTGGTTTCTTCAATCCTCTGCGATTGATCGGAGTGAAACCGGAGTCGGTTAAAAAAGGGCGGCCAATTGAATATGATGAGAAGCATCAGCGTTTTGTTCTGATATAACGGAACAATCAATGCATGTAAGGAGAGATAATGCTGGGATTTGAGTTGATGGACTGGATTATCATTCTTGGTTATTTAATCGGAATAACCGTCATTGGAACATGGGCAGCCCGGCGCGTTAAGAGCGCTGCCAGTTATTTCATCGGTGACCGCAAGTTCGGCAAGTGGATGATGATGTTTTTTATGTTTGGTTCCGGTACACACTCCGACCAGGCTGTGAGCGTTGCGGCCAAAACCTATCAAAGTGGTGTATCGGGCATCTGGTATCAATGGCAATGGCTGTTTGTGACCCCTTTTTATTGGCTCATAGCGCCCGTATTTCGCCGGATGCGGGCAGTGACGACGGGGGATTATTTTGAGCATCGGTATGGCCCGAGTGTAAGTGTCTTATATGCGATGATTGCAATGATTCAGTTTACTCTAATGATCGGGATGATGCTCAAAGGTACCGGGGCGATGGTCGAAGCGATATCCGGGGGAAGAATCAATGAAACAGTTGCAATGATTATTATGACAATGATGTTCGTCACGTATGGAATTGCAGGGGGTATGAACGCTGCAATCGTGACGGATTTTATTCAGGGAATCCTTACGATTTTCTTTTCCTTTCTCCTACTACCGTTTGCTCTGGATAAAGTAGGGGGGATGAACGGATTAAGGGAATCGATTCAGAATCCGACCATGCTGAAAATCGTTGCTCCCAGAGAGATCACAGCGTTTTATATCGCCATTATCGCCCTGAATGCCTTAATTGGATGGGTAACACAACCCCATACGATGGCAGTATGTGCGGCGGGCAAGTCCGAGATGGAAGGACGTATCGGAGTGACATTCGGGATGTTCGGCAAACGGATTTGTACCATCGCCTGGATGTTAACGGGCCTTTGTGCTGTGGTGTTGTATACGACCAAACCCGATCCCGTAGATAAAGTATATGGGATGATGGCCCGGGAACTGCTTCCGACAATCGCTCCGGGATTAATCGGACTTTTCATCGCCTGTATGCTGGCTTCGGTGATGAGTTCCTGTGATGCTTTTATGGTGGCTTCGGCAGGGCTGTTCACGGAAAACCTGTACAAAAAGATTATAGGCCGATCTCATGATGAAAAGCACTATGTTCTTGTGGGCCGCTTGAGTTCATTGGTAGTTGTGGCCAGCGGGATATTGTTCGCTATGGCATTGGAAAGCGTGGTCCGTGGTCTGGAAATTTTCTGGACGGTGGCTGCAATGATGGGGATCGCCTTTTGGGTTGGGTTGTTCTGGCGGCGTGCGACTGTGGCAGGAGCTTGGGCAGGAACGCTGGGCAGTTTTGCAGTACTTCTGTTTACAAGTCGAATCGCATTTGGTGAGTATGAAATCTGGGATTTTAACATGCGTCTTAGCCATTTTCTGCCCGCATTCATGCTATACGAGGGTACACTCCTTCTTTCTTGGCAAATGGTATTTTATCTATCGATAGGGTTTGTATTACTAGTTGTCGTTAGTCTGTTCACCCGACCGGTGTCTTCTATGCAATTGGATAGCCTGTATGAATGCCTTCGCACTCCGATTACGTCGGATGAGCCGGAAACCAAACCATTTACACTTCCAGAAAGGGTGACACCAGCGTCACGTCAGGTCTTGTTCAATCATCCGGATTTTGAAATTCCGAAACCTACTCTGGTGGGAATAGCGGGATTTTTGGGTTCCTGGATCATTGTCGCAGCGCTGATTGGTGTTGTCTATTGGATCATGGCTCAGGTATAACCCCAATCAGAACCTGATAAAATCATTTTGAAGGTATGATGGTTCCATCGAATGGGTGAGGATTAGATTCTGACTTTTTCGTTCCTTGTTGAATCCCCTTTTTCCATCCTTTTAGTCTGATCATCATTCTGACATTTGGTATGACTCTTGCAATACACCCATGGGGACAGTGTGGAGATACGGAGTAATCGGATGAAACGTTGGCTTCAGACAAGGAATGAACCGTTATATCGGAGTGAGGATACAGTATGAGAAGTGTCATTATTACGTCCATATTTTTGTTGTCAGGATGGATAACACCCGGCTTGGCCGATTTGGGTGAAATCCCTGTTAGCAGTACTGATACGGGAGTTTTTAAAATTTCTTTAGGAAGAGTAAAAGCCTTTTCTGGTACAGGACTTCAAAGGCCCACTATTAATCGGGAAGAAGGCAGAACCACTCCATTTTTAGGGGCAAGCAATCCCGTGAGAGTGACCTATACCGATACCGGTTTCATTCTGAACTGGTCCGAGTCGTTCAGAAAAAAGACAACTCTTAAAACACGAAAGAAGGATTATAATAGGGCGGTTGCTTTCCATGAGTTGGAAGGCAGCCGAATCTATATTTCATTTCCAGGTGCCAATCCAGTCAAATGCAAAGAGGTTAAATCTTTTTTCGATCCGGATTGTTGTAAGCTAGGCCCATATCAGCATAAAGGGTGCAATCTCGATACAGTCGCTTATCGAGGATTATATGAAGGGATCGATTTATACATAGAATCCGGGAGTTCATTTTTAAAATATGAATTCCAGGTTCACCCCGGTGCGAATTATCAAGAAATTCGGATAAAGGTAGACGGGGCAGACCAACTGTATATGGATGATATGGGTCGGATGCATATACGCACAGCGCAGGGGGAATTGATTGATCAAAAGCCGTATATTTATCAGGATATTAAAGGTGTCCGAAGATTGGTGAGAGGGGGATATAAACTTCTGAATGATCAAATATTCGGATTTGAGATAACCGGAGAGTATGATCTGAATGCAGTTCTGATAATTGATCCGGAGTTGATCTGGTCGGACTTTCTCGGAGGTAGCGATTATGACTATGCTACGGCAATTACCACCGATGAAACCGGCAATGTTTATCTGACCGGTGAGACACGGAACACGAACAACTTCGAAGGCGCCATCAATCAGAATCATGGGGGTAGAGATGCGTTCGTTGCATGTATGAGCCCGGAGGGTGAACTTCGATGGATGCGGTATCTGGGTGGATCGGGAAATGATTATGGATTCGATATTGCGGTACAGAATGAACTCATTGCTGTTGCAGGAATCACTTCTTCGGGCGATCTTTCCGGTGCGACAAATCTCTACAAAGGTGGTTTCAGTGATGCCTTCGCGGCTGTTTTGAACACAGAAGGGCAGTTACAATGGTCGGCCTTTCTGGGAGGCGGTGATACGGATCAGGGTTTTGGGTTGACATTCGACAATGCCGGACGGATTGTTGTGACCGGCTATTCCGAATCGAACGATATGCAGGGGGCCGGGAATGCCTATTTTGGCGGAGCATTTGACGGTTTTGTTGCTATCCTGACTCCATCGGGTTCCCTGCAATGGTTAATGTATGTAGGTGGGCAATACTCGGATTACTGTGAAGCTGTGGCTGTCGATAGCCTGAATAACATTTATGTTACAGGTACAACCTACCTCAGCGATCTGCCCGGTTCCAACAATATCAGTTTTGGCGGGGACGATGCCTTCATTGTCAGTCTGGATTCGGCATCGAATATCCGATGGTCCACTTATCTGGGAGGCATCAGTGGGGATCGCGGGTATGGTATGGCGGTTACCGAGCTGGATGTGGTTGTCGTGGCCGGGTATACCGAATCTGATGATTTTGATGGAGCAATCAATAGTAATCATGGTGGAAGTGATGTGTTTGTAGCGGCCACGGATACAGATGGGTCTTTCCTTTGGGCCAGGTATGTAGGTGGCTCATCCGACGATAAGATGTACGGTTTAACAGTAGATCCATTCGGGAATCCGGTTGTGGCCGGGACTACGAACTCGGACGATCTGGAAGCGGCAGACAACGAATATAATGATGGCCAGGAAGCTTTTGTTTCCGCTTTAACCGCCCGAGGGACCTTACTGGTTTCTTCTTATATTGGAGGCGGCTATGACGATCTTGGATTTGATGTTTCGACAGATCCCTCCAATCATCTTCTGGTGACCGGAAGCACTTCTTCTGCCGATCTGCCGGCTGCGTTGGGATCCTTCCATGGAGGCATAAGAGATGCTTTTGTCGTTAAGACAGAAGGGATTATGACCGGTTTGCCGGAACTGGTGATCGCTACAACGCCGGCGATTCTGGAAGGTTATGCAGGGCATCAGCTTAATGTATCAGTGGGAATTGAAAACGCCGGAACCGTATCTGCATTAGCGGGGGGACCAGGTTACTTCCGTACGGGTCTGTTTCTGGCAAATGACGAAGAAACAGAGTGGTCGATAGACAGCCGAAGAGTCGGTGGATTTGCGTTATCCATGCTGGATGCGCAGCAGAGACATAATGGAACGATTTCATTTATCGCTCCTTCACAGCCGGGAACTTATTATCTTCGTCCGTTCGTGGATGATCTAGACATGGTATATGAGCAGTATGAACACAACAACTGGGGGAGAATTATCCCTCTGAATATTGTACCCGAACCTCTGCCACCGGATTTGATTGTCGTGAATACGGAGATCAATAAACCTTCCTATTTGACCGACGAACCAATTGACGTCTCGATCGCAGTTCGTAACGCCGGTGAACTTGAAGCCGTAATGGCTGGTTCTTCGATTCATGTTTCACTGTATCTATCCGATGACCCGAACCAGATATGGGACGATCTGATCCAAGAAATCGATTTGATTGAATTGGATCGGATTGCAGGCGAAACGAGCCGTTTTGAGGAAATACAAATCACAGCGCCGCAGGAACCGGGGAGATACTACCTGCGAGCCAGAGTGGACGCGTCGGATGTGATCTCCGAAGGAGATGAGGACAATAACTGGGGGACAATTCTACCCCTGGATATCATTGCTCAACCGGCTGCTCCGGATTTACAAATTATCGGAACTGAATTACCTCTTTTGTATTCTCCGAAACAGGTTATTCAGCTACTTGTGGATGTGCAGAATATTGGCGATGCCAATGCGATTGGGACGGATGGGGAACCTTTTGATGTAACGGTCTATCTGGCCAATCATGAACAGGCGCCCTGGGATACGCTGCAATCTGTCTTAGGCCAAATCTGGATTGATTATCTTATGACGGAGGAAATTCTTTTCCGTCAGGAAGTTCAGATCATAGTGCCGCATGAGCCGGGGAATTATTATCTTCGTGCAAGAGCTGATGTGGAAAATCGAATAGCAGAGCGAGATGAACAAAACAACTGGGGACCGATTATCCCGTTTGTGGTGGCGGCGGAAAATCGATATCCGGATTTGATAGCGGTCTGGCCGCAAGAAGAAGAAATCCATGCTCGTCCCGGAGAGACGGTAGCTGTGGAGGTGGAAGTGCAGAATCGTGGCAATGAACCCGCCATTCCCCGTCCCGTAAATTATTTTGATACACATTTGTTCCTGGCGGAGGAAGGAACAATGGATTGGGATTTTCTCCTCGATTCGATTGCATCCTTCACTCTTCATTTTCTTGAGCCGAACGAAATCAGTTCTCGATTCGTATCCTTTGTCGCTCCCGGACAACGGGGGACCTATCTGCTCCGTGCCAAGACGGATGTTGTGAACTCAGTGGAAGAGAGCAATGAAGACAACTGGAGTTCAGCTCGAATCCTGGTTGTTAGTGGAATGCCTGTGAGTAATCGGCCTCCTGTTCTGGACCCGATTGGAGATTACAGCGTTCGTGAAAATCAGCGATTGACGATTGTGGTTCATGCCACAGACCCGAATGATGATCCGATCTTATATTCCGCTTCTCCAATACCTAGACGTGCTCAGTTTCAGGATAATACATTCACTTGGATTCCGGATTATGAACAGGCCGGTTCTTATGAGATTGCATTTTCCGCCAGTGACGGAGAGTTATTTGATTTGGAGATGATTACAATCACTGTTCTAAACACAAACCGTCCGCCGCAAATCTATGAAATCGCGAATCATACTGTATTTGAAAATGAGACCGTTAGTTTTATGGTGTCCGGCAGTGATCCGGACGGGGATCAACTTATTTATTTTGCGGAAAATCTTCCGGACGGAGCTCTGTTTGAAGAGCAATTGTTTTCATGGACACCTCGATTTGATCAAGCCGGAGAATATGTCATTGGATTTGGGGCCGATGATGGGCAGGAAGAAAATCACCAAGGGATTGAAACAGTAATTATTACTGTCAACAACCAAAATCGTACGCCCTCCGCTGATGCCGGAGAGGATCAGACGATAGCCGACAGTGATGACAACGGGGTTGAACAGATCTGGCTGGACGCATCGGCTTCAACAGATCCTGATGAAGATATAGTGAATTACGCATGGTCAGACAATCTCGGAGATGTAATTCCCGCAGGGACCGATCCACGTATCCCTGTCCTGCTTCGAGTAGGAGTACACACAGTAATCCTGACTGTGACCGATGCCAAAGGAGCAACAAGCACGGATATTGTTCAGATTACCGTTTATCCGGCAGGCAATCAACCGCCACAGGCGGATGCCGGTCCCGACCAGATCCTGACCGACCAAGATGGTGACGGGACCGAAATGGTCGATCTGAATGGAAGCGGATCATTGGATCCGGATGGCATTCTTGGAACCTATGTGTGGGAATTGGAAGGGCAATTGATCGGTTCAGGTGAACGACCACAGGTTGTCCTGCCGGTAGGTACGCATTCGATTGTCTTGCGGGTTATCGATAATGTATTTGCATGGGCCGAGGACACCGTTACCATTACGATCATCGATGGGGGAACCGGGGAGCATGCTCCTGTCTTTACAGAAGTAAGAGACCATCAGATACAGGAAAACCGATTGCTGACGTTCGGGATTGTTGCTGTCGATCCGGACGGTGATGAACTTACGTATTCCCTTGCTTCTTCCTTGCCGCAAGGAGCATCTTTTGATCCGATAACCGGCATCTTCCATTGGCGTCCCGGTTATCATCAGGCTGGCACATATGATGTCGTGGTTACAGCTTCCGATGATGAACATGAAACAGAAGAAACCTTTACGATTCTGGTTCAGGATGTTCCGTTATCTCCCTGGTATCAACGCTGGCTGGAACGACAAAATCTTCTAGGCCCACCCTTTTTTGAATCAATTACAATCCATCAAATCAACGAAGGCCAGATGCTTGACCTTGTGCTCGGACCTGCTGACTCGGGTGTGATGTATTCGTTGGAGCAAGGGCCAACCGGCGTGTTGGTTGTAGAAAACCGGCTTGTTTGGCATCCGACATTTGAACAGGCTGGAGTCCATCAAGTGGTCATTCGAGCAGATCTGGCAGAGCGTTGGGATTCTCAAACATTTCAGATAACCGTTATTGATATGCCGTTATCGGACCTGGTCAGGAATTGGACGAGAGGACTATTATGGTTTTAATGAAGAAATCCCTTTTTTTCAATGCCGAACAAGGATGTTATGGGACAGATACTCAAAAAAAGAACTAAACGGGCGGATTTTGCGGATCGGGCAATCATTTTCTATCTTTTACTGTGTGGCCATACAAAAGTTGTCAGTCTGGCCCGTTCCGGATTACGTTGGTGGTCAAGGGGAATGCCCACTGGAATCATGATTATGATGAGGGGAGAGAAATGAAGAAATCGGTCGCGCCACTATTCGTGTTGATCGTAATACTTTCTTGTCTGTTATGGTCCGATCAACTTGTGCAGGCGGGCACACTTCAATCCTCGCAATATTATACATGGGGAATTGGCAGCGAAGCATTACACATTCCTGAAGGCAGTATTATTACGGATGCCGTTTTAACTATTGAGGGAGCGGGGAACATAATACAAAATAGCGGGGATTTCTTCTATGTTCATCTTCTAGACGAACCCGGGATCGGTTGGAAGGAGTGGAAGGACCATAATGATCAGAATGAATTCATGGGGAATGGTGTAAACCTCACGCCTGTTATTGAGAATGGCAATCTGATATATTCATTCAATGCAATCAATGACGATGGTTCATGGATATGGGAAATTTTTGAAAAACCTTTTCAATTTGATCTGCTGGATTCTGTTGTTTCTTTGCCTTCTTCTATTCTTGAACTTATCGATTTTGCCGGTGCCGGCGATAGCTTTGGAATAGGAATTGACGGGGATGCAGAGGGATATGGTTTCAATCAAATTCGATTGGATCTGACTGTCCGTCCCTTTGAACAGGGAGGAGAAGAAAAAACATTAAGCGGTTCCCTTTTTATGGAAGACTTTAACGATAATACACTATCCAGTTGGACGATAGTGGATCAGGGAACCAATCTTGGCCCATCCAATTGGACAGTTATAAACGGAGAGCTTGTCCAGACGACACATATATATTCCAATCCAACTGCCCCCGGTACATTGCGAAAGGAAGGCACATTTCTTAAATGCAATTATGGCGCCGATTGGAAGGACTATCAAATATCCCTGAAACTGCGTTCCTTGGGCATGAATGACTGTGGTGTCATGTTTCGTGTTAGTGATGACAATAATTATTATCGGTTTAACTGGAATTATCAATCGAACTATAGCCGTCTTGTTAAAGTTAGTGGCGGTATAGCTACATTGCTGGCAGAAACGGCACAAGGGTATGTACAAGGAAAAGATTATGATCTCATGATCGCGCTGTCGGGCTCGCAAATGCGGATTTATGTGGACGGAGAACTTCGGTTGGCTGCTGATGATAATACCATCCAATCGGGAACTGTTGGATTATACTGCTGGGGGAATGCTCCTGGGACCTATTTTGACAATGTTACTATTGAAGAAGGTTTTCAAGCGGTTCAGCAAACTCAACAGAGTCAAATTTTCCTGACAGAAATGTTCAACAATACCAGTCTATCAGGCTGGACGGTAGTAGATCAGGGAAGCGAGCTTGGGCCATCGGACTGGTCGGTAAGTAACGGCGTTCTGTCGCAAACGACCCATATTTATTCTGCTCCCACAGCGCCTTCGACACTGCGGAAAGAAGGTACGTATATCCAATACGATGCGGGCAGGGACTGGACCGACTACGAGGTAAGCTGCCAGATGCGTTCGGCGGGCTTGAATGATTATGGTTTCATGTTCCGTGTCCAGGATGAGAATAACTACTATCGTTTTAGTTGGAACAATCAAGCCGGGTATAGCCGTCTGATCAAAGTAATTAACGGTACCGCGAGTCAACTGGCTTCACGTCCTGAAGGCTTTGTACTCAATCGGGATTACCAGGTCAAGGTGGTATCTTTCGGTTCTGAATTGCGTGTCTATGTGGACAATATATTGTGGCTCAGCGCTACAGATGCTACGTTCGATTCGGGTACGATCGGGCTGTATTGTTGGGGCAATGCACCCGGTACCTTCTTTGACAATGTCCTTGTAACGGAAACAACGGAAGTTGAAGATCCTGGAAGTGAAGATCCTGTAGAGCTAATACCTCCTGATTATAGCACGAATTTCAATAATGCTAGTCTGTCAGGCTGGACGGTAGTAGATCAGGGAAGCGAGCTTGGGCCATCGGACTGGTCGGTAAGCAACGGCGTTCTGTCGCAGACGACCCATATTTATTCTGCTCCCACAGCGCCTTCGACACTACGGAAAGAAGGTACGTATATCCAATACAATGCGGGCAGGGGTTGGGCTGACTACGAGGTAAGCTGCCAGATGCGTTCGGCGGGCTTGAATGATTATGGT
>JAFGPC010000149.1 GCA_016926155.1 Sedimentisphaerales bacterium | reverse complement strand
TACGGGCTGCCCTGACGGGTGTTCTCGGCCAGCGCCCAGTCGATGGCTTTGGTGAGATCCGATGTTTCGGTGCGCGGGAAAGGCTTTTGCTCCGTGGCAGCTGCATGTGCGCCCGGGCCGCTGAGTATGCGGCCGGAGGCGATCACCAGATAGCCGTGGGACGCCAGCTCGAGCAGATGAAAGCGGGTGCTGGCCGCATCATCCGAACAGCCTCCGTTTCCCCACGCGACCACTCCCAGCTTCTGCGAACCCATCGCCGCCAAGTCGGCCGGTCGATACACCACATGCCGTGGGAGCGCGGGAATCTCCTCCTTCATGGCCGGGTAGGCGCCGGTTCCCGGGGTGTCCGGACTGTTGTTCTGTCCCGCTCCTGGCGGTCCAATGGTTGCCCGATTGGGCCTGCCGGCGCGGGGCGCAGGCGGCTGCTGGGCAGTGACTGCCTGCGCGCCGAGCAGAGCGCCAGCCAGGACCATGATGGTTATCACACGGTTTGCTGCGCGAATGATCATTGATAGCCTCCCAATGTGTATGGCCGCCCGGATTGTAAGGCGGATATTCCAGCCGCACTTGAAGATAGGAAGAATGAACATGTTTTTTCAGAAACCTAATAGCCTCCTTCTGTGCCGCTTCTGGACCTTTGAGCTGTTTTACCCCCCGATTGTACCACCCTCGTTACGAAACCCACCGATAGAAATTGAACCTGGAGCAACTCCCCCGGAAGGGAGGATATCGTGGGTAGCATATACTCAATGGGCCTTTTAATATTTCAAATGTTCTTTTCCCGGGATCTATTTTGCAAAACCTGGGTTCAATTATTTAGGCTGAGAAGCCAGGTTGAAGCGGCATGCACTCGGATTGGCTTCGGTACATCATGCGCAATGTCTGTATTTATGGCGATGATGTGCAATTCCGCTTGTGGATATTTTACCGCTGCTTCAGTAAGCGCCCTAATCTCGCGGGTACGCGTGGTAGCGGAATCAAGATCAACACATACCTGGATAAGTTCCTGTCGTCCATCATAATGTCTGGCCAGGAAGTCCACTTCACTTCCGCTTTCATTTCTAACATAAGATAGTTCTGTTCCAGCTCTCTCCATTTCCAACGCAATTACGGTTTCAAGTGCATGACCAAGGTTGGCTTTGTCGGAGCGGTCAAATACCGGCATCAAACCCGGATCGATAGGATATGCCTTGCGAGGATTTACCATCCGGCGGCGTTCCGACTCTGCCGCGACCGAAAGGGTGCGGACCAGGAAGGCATCTTCCAGGTGGCCGAGATAGGAGTGCAATGTATCTTTGGCAACAGGTATGCCCTGAGCGCGCAGGTCATTGTAGAAATTGTTTACGCTGAATGTACCGCCGGCATTCCCCAGCAGTTGCCGCACCATCCATCGCAAGGCTACAGGATGTGATACCGAATATCGCTCGATGACATCACGCAGCAGCATCGTGTCCATATATCCGCGCAATAAATCGAAACGATCCCGAGCATTTGCAGCACCTGTTTCAGGAAATCCACCGGAAACAAGATATTCCAAAAGCTTCTTCTCTAGACTCGATCGTTTGGCCTCCGACAGTCTGTCAGGTTGCGCTTCAGGTTCCATGCCTTTCTGACGAAGAAACTCGCGGAAACTGAATGGGAAAACCAGCGCTTCCATGCCCCGGCCCCGCATATTGGTTGCAACTTCTCTGATTAGCAGTTTCGCTGAAGATCCGGATATGAATATCTCCACTTTTTCGGTATCCAGGAGGTGCCTGGTGAATGCTTCCCAGCCTGGGACGAGTTGAATCTCATCCAGAAAGAAAATCACTTTCTGTCGATCGCGTTTTTCCGGGTGCAGACGAAAATATTCCTCTAACAGAATCGAAAGATCAGAGGACGAGATATCGGCGAGCCACCAGATCCTGAATAACAGAAAATAACCGGCTAATCTTGTGTGGTCTGAAGTGCTTTCTTGTAAAGCAGGAAGCCCGATCCATCGCGGCACTGAATCACCCGAACATCTGCCAGATATAGATAGAAACCTTAAGACTCTAAGGTTTTAAGAGCTCCATTGGATTACCGTGTAGGAGTGGGCGGGGACTTGGAATTTGGTCTTCGAGCCTGTCTTTGGCGCTTCGAATGGCTGCGGGGCTACCTTATTCGGATTTTCGAAGCTGTTGAATGCTTTGAGATCCCGTCCTGTCAGTACCTGCGAAAAACCCACTTTATCCGGCGCCGCTTCTCGCCAGATTACCTCCACATCGCGCGCTTTGTTTAAATCGCGATTCAAAACGAATAGCGTTACATTTTTGCCATCCATTGTGCCGGAAACATCGAGATAGGGCACGGCCCCTTTGCCCTGGACATTGTATGTCGGCGACTCTACTGCAAGATCGAGCACTTCACCGCGAGCACACTGTAACGTCCATGCATAGGGGTAATAAATCGTGTGACGGAAGAATCCGTCGGCGTTGGTCGTTATCGGCGCGATGACGTTAACCAGTTGGGCGAGACAGGCGATGCGGACGCGTTCGGCGTGCCGCATGAGCGAATTGCAGAAGCCGCCTACCAGCAGAGCGTCCTCGAGATTGTACACTTCCTCGAGCAGATGCGGCGCCTGCTGGCGCTTCCCGTCTCCGTTGCGTGCGCGATACCATACATTCCATTCGTCGAACGAAAGCCAGAGCTTCTTGCTCGACCGATTGCGTGCCTTGACATAATCGCAGACTCCTGCGATTTCGTTAATCTGGTTCTCCATCTCAAGATTGAACGAAAGGAACTTCGCTGTATCTCCCCCGGCGCCGGTTTCCTGATCATCATTGCGGTAGTAGCAATGCAACGAGATGCCGTCCACCATGTCATAGCATTCCTCAAGCACCTGCCGGTCCCATTCAAGATAAGTTTGCATTCCGGGGCTGCTTGATCCGCAGGCAATCAGCTGCAGGGACGGATCTATCATGCGCATTTGATTGGCGCAGTCGCGCGCCTTTAGGCCGTATTCGCGTGCAGGCATGTGACCGATCTGCCACCAGCCGTCCATTTCATTTCCAATGCACCAGTATTTGATGTTGTGAGGTTTCTCAACGCCGTGTTCGCGCCGCAGCTCGCTCCACTTCGTACCCTTCTCCTGATTGCAGTATTCCACAAGAGCTGCCGCCATCTCCGGCGTGCCTGTTCCGAGGTTCAGTCCGAGCAGTGGTTCAGACCCGACGGCTCGGCACCACTCTAAGAATTCGTTTGTACCGAACTGATTGGTTTCGATTGTGTTCCAGGCTTTGTCGAGCACGACGGGACGTTTGTCCTTCGGGCCGACACCGTCGAGCCAGTTATAGCCGGATACGAAATTGCCTCCGGGATAGCGGATGATGGGGACGCCCATTCTTTTGATTTCTTCCAGAACATCTTTGCGAAAGCCGTTCGCGTCAGCAAGCCTGGAACCAGGTTCGTAGATTCCACCGTAAACAGCGCGTCCGAGGTGTTCGATGAAAGAACCGAACACCTTGCGCTCTAGCGTCGCGATCTTTTGCGCGGGATCCACGTATATGCGTGCCGTGGTAGAAGCGGATTGAGCAAATACATTACCCTTGAACCAGCGGTTGGCGGTAAGTGCGGTACCAGCCATGGCAGTCTGTTTTAGGAAAGATCTTCTGGAATTGCTTTTCATAGGGAGGCTCTCCTTTTGCTCGTGATTCTAGCACAGCGACACTGCGAAAGGACATTTTTGCGGTACAAGAAAATTATTTCGATCCGATCTCCTCCCCATCATTCGCAATGCTGGCCATGAATAGATATTTTCAGGTTTTATCCGCCACCGCTACAAAGCCCTCCTCCGCAAGATGAATCTGGAACCGTAGTTGCAGGGCGACAAGGTGATCACTCTATTGCAGATGAATTTCCTTTTCTGCCCACACCTCCACCTCACAGCACTCATAGGATTTATCCAAAAGCCGAAAAATATGGTACCGAGGGTGGGAATCGAACCCACACGCCCCTTAAGGGGCCCAGGATTTTAAGTCGGACAGCTGCATTACGCTATCTACTGTAAATACTATATTTATCAATTAGTTAAATATGCCGCCATTTTGGGTTTCGTTGGGTTTTATTGGGTATTGTTGGGTTCCCGCGGGCAAAGTGACGGGCACAGTGGAAGAGGTTTAAAATCAAATATCGTATATATGGAAACGGCCTATTCTCTGTTAGACCTGTTTTGTAACAAATTATGATCTGAATTTCCCTTCCCCCTATCCTCCCCATCCGCATATAATAACTCTCAGTTCCACCAAGATTTACAGAGAAGCAGTACATAGCATGTAACCAGCCTCTACCTGGAGGACCGCATGCCCGAGATCGGCCAGACGATTTCACATTACAAAATCGTGGAAAAAATCGGTGTCGGCGGTATGGGTGAAGTCTACCTCGTTGACGACACGACCCTGGACCGCAAGGTCGCCCTGAAGTTTCTCCCCGAAGCGTTTACCAGCGATCCCGAGCGAATGGCCCGCTTTGAGCGTGAGGCAAAACTGCTGGCTTCCCTGAACCACCCCAACATCGCCGGAATCCAT
>JAFGPC010000148.1 GCA_016926155.1 Sedimentisphaerales bacterium | reverse complement strand
CATGGTAGCGATGATCAGCAAATCGCAAAAATACAAGCGAAAGCGCGGGCTTTTTTCTGCGCTTCCAGACCTTGAAACAATCATATCGATAGTATCACCTTCTCCAATGAGAGTCATATTGATTGACCGATTCGATTATGTTACCATAATGGATGTCTAAACTGAGATAGGAGTGCAGAAGGACGGATTGGATAATAGGGATCTCCTTGAAAAGAGCAGGACAAAAAGGAAACGGAAATCGTTAGAACAAGATTGACATTTTTGATTCTGGGCGCATGGTTCCTGATATCCATCCTTGTGCTATCCGGCTGCGGAAGCAATCCGGCTCCACGTTTGCGGGCGGGAGCCTATTTTGGCGATTTTTTAGGGATGTATTTTCCCGAACCTGACAACCTGGGGCAACACGGTCGGGTCAATCCACTCCTTGAGAAGAATGGTATGGTTTATACCTGTCGAGCGGGTTTTATTGATCTGGCTCATCTTCGGGAAGCGGCGGATCGAACGGCGTACTTAACAACCCTGGCCGAAAAAAACCTGATTAAAGGTCGAAGGAATTTTTCTTTTCATGTTGCCGAGCCTTCCCGGTATCATGTTATCATCACATATCCTCTATCCTGGTCAAAGCTTTCCACTGGTGAAAGGAAAGAAAGGGCATCGGAGTTCGCGATTTGTCTGGGACAGTACTTTTCCCATACGACAACCGTCTGGCATGAAATCATAACCTGGTTCGGATTTGCTTCGACAGGCTTATTTTCGGAACATCTGTCCTCATTCTCATGGGAGGATACATATTCGGATTTACTTGGGATTCATCTGGGTGCGGTCGCTTTAAGCGATAGTGAACACAATTTTGATCTGGTTATGACCGGTTTGATTCATAACGAACTGCAACGGCTGGAAGTCCGGCCTCCCCCTGTGGCGCAGGCGGCGGTCCGGATTATCTACGAACGATGGTTTGAAGGGGGATTTTACTTCTGGTTAAAGCTGAACAAACGTAATTTTGACGTAGGTCTGGACGATGGGGAAATTACACCCTGGCTGGTGCCGGGCATATGTTCAAATACCGAGGCGGAATCCCGTTTTATACCGACGTTGGATCGGCTCTATCAGAATGGATTTTCCGTACGAGTACAGATCCAACCCGAAGAGTTTCAGAGGACGTCCATATTGAAGGTCGTCTATCCTGATACAGATTGTACACGCATCGATCCGGTTCATCATTTTCCCATCATTCTTCAGTATATTGAACAGGAGGCGCGACGACGGTATGGTCCCGATGTCGATATCCCGGATTCATAAGAAAACAGAGCCGAAGAAAAGGAGAGACAGGACTTGCAATATCAAAAGAAGGACAAACCAATAAATTCGAACAATCTGCTTGTTTTCTTTTTACCCTTTATTCTGATTTTGGCAGGATGCGCTTTCAATGGACCCCGCGCACGCATGGGTTCCTTGCCGACATCCACACTGGGCACTCCTTTCATTGGTTTGGACGGTTTGGGCTCTCATGGCTATCATATTGGGATTTTTGAAGGCAATGGTATAGTATACACATGTAAAGCCGGGCATATTGACATTTATCATCTTCGGGGAGTGGCCGACAATACCAGACACCTCATTAAAAAAGTAAAAAAAACACTGGAAAACAGCAAATCCGGTTTTTCATACCATCTTGCATTTGAAACATCGACACACAAGATAACGTTTACGTATCCGAAGAACTGGGAAAATCTGTCTTTTCGGGATAAGCACCAAGCTATTATAGAGATCAGTGAAGATCTCGGTCCTTATCTGGCATTTCAAGCGTCGATATGGCATGAGATACTGACCTGGTTTGGCGTGCGTTTTGCCGGAATCGAGCCGGAATTCAATTCTGCGTTTAGCTGGGAAGATCTCTTTTCTAACCTGTTGGGTGCGCGAATTGCCGTGGGTGCTGTTAGAGATTCTCAACATAGTTATGATAAGGCTATGACTGTAGCCCTGCAGGGGGAGTTGGAATTTCTCGGTATTCAATCTCCTGATATAGCCCGTAAGGCATCCGAGAAAATGAGAGGTTCCTGGTTTACCGGCAATCTGATCGTGGATACACTCCGCAGAAACTTCGATATCGGACTGGATGGTTCAATAACGCCGATCCTCGTTCCTGCTATGATCGAGTGTGCTGACGATGCAATTGCCTATCCTGTGCCAACACGGGCTGTATTGGATAAATACGGAATTTCCATGCAATATGAAATAAAACCCAATGTTTTCGAACAGGAAGCCATTTACGCCGCTGCCGACTCAAATCGCATCTATCCCAGGGAGCACTTTCCCGTTATTATGGAGGCGATTAAAAGACAGGCAAAAGAAAAAGGCTATCTTTTTGATGAATAACAATTTTTTAGGATGTCACAGATCATATGTCTCTCTTGCTGCAACAGGGTTGACAGGGAGGGCAAAATCTGGTTATCTTTCGTAATGCACGGGCTCAAAAAGATGATAACGTGGTAAAATATAGGAGTAAGAAACCATGAAAGAGGCATTTCCCGGAGTCAAAAAGATTGAGTATGAAGGTCCGGAGAGTAAAAATCCCCTTGCATTCAAGCACTATAATCCCGACCAGCTTGTCGAAGGAAAAACAATGGCCGAACATTTGCGGTTTTCGGTGGCTTACTGGCATGCCTTTCGCAACGGTGGGGCGGATCAATTTGGCGGTTCGACTCGGCTGATGCCATGGGATGATGGATCGGAATCGGTCTCCAATGCCCAAAATCGGGTTCGCGCCGCGTTTGAATTTTTTGAGAAACTGGGAGTAGGCTTTTACTGTTTCCATGATCGGGATGTGGCGCCGGAAGGGGCCACCCTGGCTGAAACCAACAAAAATCTGGATGCTGTGGTAAAAGTTCTGAAAGAAGAACAGCAGCGGACAGACGTAAAACTCCTTTGGGGAACAGCCTGCCTTTTTGCTCATCCGAGATATATGCATGGAGCCGCCACAAGCTGTAATGCGGATGTCTTTGCTTTTGCCGCAGCCCAGGTCGCCAAAGCTATTGAAGTGACGAAAGAACTGGGAGGGGAAGGATACGTATTCTGGGGAGGTCGCGAGGGCTATAAATCCTTACTAAACACGGATATGGGACGCGAGTTGGATCATCTGGCTAAATTCCTGCACATGGCAGTTGATTGGAAGAAGCAGGTTGGCTTTACGGGGCAGTTCTATATTGAGCCAAAACCAAAGGAACCCACCAAACATCAGTATGATTCAGATGCGGCGGCCTGTTATGCGTTCCTGCAGAAGTATAATCTGGTTGAGCATCTCAAACTGAATATCGAGGCCAATCATGCTACACTGGCCGGACACAACTTTGTCCATGAGCTGGAGTTTGCTGCCGCCAACGGCATCCTTGGTTCGGTTGATGCCAATCGGGGCGACCTGCTGCTGGGTTGGGATACCGACCAGTTCCCAACCGATCTATACGACTGTACATTCTCAATGCTCACGATTCTCAATATGGGTGGATTCACGACAGGCGGGCTGAATTTCGATGCCCATGTTGCACGTGAAAGTTTTGAGCCGGTCGACCTGTTTCATGCCCACATTGGCGGGATGGATACTTTTGCACGGGGACTTAAAATTGCTTCGGCGATCCGTAAGGATGGGATTTTGTCGGACTTTGTTGCGAAACGATACGCAAGCTGGGACAAGGGAATCGGTGCGGATATCGAATCAGGCAAAATGAGTTTCAAGGAACTGTCCGAGTATATGCTTAAAAAGGGGGAATCGACCCCCAACGAGTCCGGCCGGATTGAAATGCTGGAAAATATCATCAACGACTATATCTAAAACGATTCCAAGCGAAAAAGTCGCATTTTGGAGCCCTAGTCTCTTGCTTTGGCAGGGGGCCGGCCATACAATATCAAACTGAGGGTGTGTTATATTGTATATGTCCGGCACTTCGGTGTCGGATGTGCGTCTGTAGCTCAATTGGATAGAGCATCGGTCTACGGAACCGAAGGTTTTGGGTTCGAATCCCGACAG
Source organism: Sedimentisphaerales bacterium (assembly GCA_016926155.1). Taxonomy (GTDB): domain Bacteria; phylum Planctomycetota; class Phycisphaerae; order Sedimentisphaerales; family Anaerohalosphaeraceae; genus JAFGGE01. The sequence continues at coordinate 160 of JAFGPC010000148.1, read as the reverse complement.
ACGCGTTTTCCTCTTTTGCCTCCATACACCCCTTAGACTGCATTATACTACATTCTTTGGCCTGTTCTGTGTTTTCGGTTTTTGCCTCTGATTTTGCCTCGAATGTTCGTATTTGTTCGCCTGTTTTCGTTCTGTGTGTCCCTATTTGTGTCCCTACTTT
>JAFGPC010000003.1 GCA_016926155.1 Sedimentisphaerales bacterium | reverse complement strand
GCCAGGTCGATACATGATTTCCGTGACGCGGAGACTTTCCTTGACAGGACCCACGGCAAAAACCGCCTCGTTCAAAGCCGACCAGGTACTGCCGCTACGGGAACGTGTCTTTATCTGGAGACTGTAGGGCAATAATTGTGTCGTTCCGCTGATTGCTGTTGCTCCGGCGGCACCACCTAAAGCCCGAGGATCTGTCCCGTCCATCGTATACCAGACCGTCTCACTGCTCTGCATGGTCAGCGTAGTATTGGCTTGGGTAACGTAGCCGCCCTGCTGTGATTGGCCGTCAACAAAGAAGGCCGGCGGATCAATGCTCGGATAAAGGCCGGCATTTTTGAGTTGGTCCAGAACTAACTGCGACCGTGAAGGAAAGAACTCTGTTAAATTTATTTGTTGTTGCGTAATGAGCCAATGTTCACGAGTATGCGGATTGGATGATCGATTATCCCCCCAACGAGCGGATTCACCGACAATCGCCCGATCCACCTGATTCATTCGCTCTTGGTAAAGCTCGACTGAACGAGAGTATGATAATGGGCCAGCATTGAAGAAATTCTTGTATATATGATCTGCAAACTTCATTCGATACTCGGCACTATTATTAAGATTACCATGGATTCCAGCAGGGCTAAGACCTACATAATTTTTGGTAATACTTTCATTTTCAACCGTATGCTCAGCATCCCAGGAATGGAACATCCATGCTCCCTCGGGATAGGCTCGATTCGTAGCATACCAGTTCTTACCAGGCCAATCGTTGTTTCCACAAAACCAATTGGTCAACAGATACGTTATCCAATTATCCAAATCGAGTTTCTCGGTTAATGTCTGGTATTTAACCATATTCGTCGGATCGGAACCAGCAGCACTGGCGGCACTGGTCATGGCACTGAAGTTGGCCGTCGCACTGCCTTCGGCCCCATTGTTGATCACGTTCGAACTACTGTGTTTGACGGCATCATAATCATCCTTATCCCCACCGAATACTTCGGCCACCGAAGAGTGGTCGGGCCGTTCATGGAGATAGTACATCCCCCAATAAAGGTTATTTATGTAGAGATGGATATAACGACCATGAGGAGAATAGCTTCCCATTTCGTTATGCAGATCGGCAACATACTGGTCTTGAATATATCTTGGTTCCGTATGCTGGGAGCTATGGAGCCATGAATGATTTAATACAGCATCACATACAAATGTGTCATATCGTTCAATGGGAGAATCAGGAAAGACATGGTAATTGAGTTTGCTGGGACCATATCCGCCCGCAAAGACCAGACGCATGGAAAGTTTGTATGTTTTCCAGCGATCCAGACTGGTTCCACCGCCATCATGATTGACACCCCCCTGCATACGAACTGCACAATTGACCTGGAAGCCGGTTTCGGAACCGGTCGGATCGATAAACTCTGCCGAACAGGCCCGTTCTGTCCCATCCTGAGATACATTGATATAAATGCCACTGCTGCCAAACCAGTAGTCTTTGTTCATGACAATGACAATACTGGGAACACTTTTGAGATCATCCTTGAGTGTAGGAGCATACTGGCTGCCGTAAAGGCCATCGGGATCGACAATGTCCGGGTCCATCTGATAATCACCGGTTACTGATCCCCATGACGTCGGATATCCATCAGGTACCTCCTGTAGCCCAGTCGTGGGATTGGTTGCCTGATGGATCACATCGTCAAGAAAGATATAGGTATGAGTATCGATATTCGTGGACAGCCAGTCGGTCTTGAAGGCCGCCGCGCGAAGGCTGGTGGTTGTGGAAATAACAATACCATCTAGACTGTTCTGGTCAAAGTCGAATCCATTGGTCAAGGTCGGATCGGAGCCATCGAGGGTATATCGAATCAGGGCGTCCGACGTGTCGCAGGAAATGCGGACTTCGACAGGCTGCTCATAGAAACCGCGATCCACACTGAATTTGGTATCGGCGACAACATCGTCATACACATCCGGATTGGCTGTGCCTCGTGTAACGCTTTTGAGATAACCCGTTCGGCCGCCGGTTCCAATACCGTAGGTCAACAATCCCCGCTGCTCAGGATACGGATTAAACTCATGCGCGACGGTGAGTCCATCGGGCATCACAAGGGCCAGGTATTCCCCGTCTCCATTCAACTCAAAGTTGGTGTGCAGGTGGCCGCTTTTATCTATGAAGGGATAATTCGTTGGGTATCGATCCTGCCGGCGATTGGAGGCATATACAACAAAATAGCCATTGGCCGGAATGGAATAGCCATCCGGAAATTGCCACTTGGTCAACTTGTCGGGATCATCCGTCAGATACCATCCATTTAGAGAGAGGGTTTCGGCCGTCAGATTACGCAGTTCGATCCAGTCAGGATAGATTTTCTCGTCTCCGACGACCGTGGCGATAGTGGTATAGAGATCAAGTGAATACGTTGGGCGATAATCCGTCATGTTGGAGTTGATCGCCATAAATTCACTGATCTGAAGGGGGGCATCCGGCATGTCCGTATATATGGCGGTCAAAGACAAGTTTTGTTTTTTGGATAACTCAATCGCATCGGGAGAGGGCGCCACCCATCCGGAAAGGGCCTGATATTCGATGGTATAATTTCCGGGCTTGAGATCACTCAAAATCGCTCCGCTATTTTGCCAATTTCCTCCTTCCAGGCGCCAGTGGACACCCGCCTCAACAGCTTCAGCAGGTTCGAGCGTAACCTGTATAGAACCGCTCCAGTCATCCAGCCAGTCTTCGGCCATGGTATCCAGATCATAGAAATTGACCTGTCCATCTTCAACCAGGTCCGCCGATGCGCCGGTACCATCCAGCCACTCGCCGGCGAAGGCCACAAGGTCATTCAACAACACCTTGCAGTCGCCGTCCAGATCACCTGCGGGGCAATCCGGTTCGGCCAGGCTCACTGTGATATCGTCCGAACCGGATAATTCGCCATCCGTGGCGGACAGCTCCAGCCGATAGTCACCAGGCATGGAAAACGTAATCTGGGGCTGTACAACCGTGGCGTCGGGAAGGAAACTTACCTGGGCCGCTGCAGGTTTCTCGAGTACCGTCCAGGCCTGTTCCAAAGTTCCGTCGGGATCGCCTTTTCCGTCATCCTCGACGCCGGCATCCGGAACAAAACTTTTAGTCGGCCAGACCAGGACCTGATCGCTGCCGGCATCCACTACCGGGGGAAGGTTGATATCAACGCTGCCGGCAATAACAGCAAGAGCATACATATTCCGTCCGCCACCGTCGTTCTGCTCATACAGGGTAACGGTTCCGGAGAGGAAGTCCGCACGGAAAATACGGAATCGATTATCAATATCCCCGTCTCCCCCTTCATCGATACCAACGCTCTGCTCGGTATCGACGAATCCCATATCGAGGACCCAAGGCATGGCCGCCCCCAACACAGGCGGGTTGCCGCCATTATCGTCACCGACACGATAATCGATAAACAGATAGACCGTCGCCGGTACGTTCAGGTAAACGTCCAGCTCATAACCGGAGACACTCTTGTCATTATTGGCTGTCATGACATACTCAACGCCCGAGAGGAGAATTGGTATGTCGTTGTACTGATGGGTTCGATCGACATAGGAAAGGGTATCTTCATCAAGCGGAGTGGGGGCGATTTGCGGTGGTGTGTTATTGCTGTTGTGCCGTTCGATCCAGTCGATGACTTGAGCCTGCAAATCTGTACTCGGCACGAACAGGGCAAAAGCGACCAGGGCGACGACAGGGACAGTGAAATTACACTTCATACTCGCTTCTCCAGTGGTATCGTGAATCCATCACATCAGATGTCGGCCTTTATCGGTCCGGACAATAGCGATTTACCCGCCTTTTCGCTATTACAAAGGCCCAAAACCGCACTCCCGGACGCGGATTCAGTTCATTTTGTTGCATCCTGTGCAGTTCCGTCATGAAGAATTCTTTCTTCAAAGCCCCATTGTCCACCCAACCACCAGTCGGGCTTTCCTGCGCTACGCCCCCATTTGAAAACAAATCTCTCACCCAACTCCCAATACTATGTTAATTATAGGACAAAAAGCATTGAAAAGTCAAGGGTATCCACCTTCCATATGAAGTTCGTGAGAGAAAAAACCTGCATTTTTCGGCATTGAAATGCGATTGTTCAGAAACGGACTCCCGAACCATCAACCTACAATGTCTCAAGCCAATTCTGAACGATATAATACAAGTCGCCCAGATCGACCAAGCCGTCACAGTTGACATCCGGCCCGCAACAGACAGGATTGTACTCGGCAAGCCAATAATTCGATAGAATCGCCTGATCCAGCAGGTTTACCGTAAAATCGATATTACTATCGCCTAACAAAGGGGAGACAGTAATTTCCTGCCCATGAAGGAAAAAGACCAGTTCATTGTTCAACACTGTACCGCTCCAGTTTCCGGAATATATAAAGGCGGCTCCATCATCATAGGAATATTGTCCCATGGCAAACACATTGGCTTCTAAACCGCCGCCCTGTCCGCTTCCACCGCCGGCAAACCGAAGCATAAAACCATAATCCGTATCCGCCAACAGGTACTGATTTTCAAAGTCGAAGGTCAGATACCAAACCTCTTCCATACCCATGGCAACGGGCAAATTTGCCGAAGGGGTCACGATCAGAGAACTCAGCCGGGAATCTGTCACATCATGGAATCCCCTGCCAAACCACAGCTCCACCGGTTCTTCACTGATATCGATATCCGTCGTTTTGATCTTCAAGGTGATTTTGTCCAGACGAATCGGCCTGTCAAATCGGAATGTCTGCCCATAGGATGTCTCCGCCCCCTGTCCTCGATCCCACAACAGCAGATTCTGACTAGCCTGCTGATCCGTATCAAATCCAAGAAGAACATCCTCGCCGTCAGGATAGGTATCGGATTTCGTAATTGTCATCTCCCAGTCCGGATCCATGATCTGGACCAGGTCCTGTCCTGCCAGAGTATCCTGTAGTGTTTCTCCTTCTCCGTTCTGTGCCGTATACCATCCATCCAAACGGGCAATTACCTCCGAGCCAGCCATGGCTACAACGGCAGGATTGTTCAGAATCGTATCCCAGTCAAAGCTGGCCAGAAAATTATCATCTATATAACAGTATCGAAGAGCATACGCCTGGGCTACTTCAATCTCATTGAAATATAACGTCAACGCAAAATCGGTGATTTCGTATCCTGAAGCCATCGACTTGCGAATGATCACCAGGATGTCTTCCTGCTGTCCCTGTGCATTGAGCACAATCTGATTCGGACTGACCTGAATCGGATCGATGGTCTGCTGCGGATCTGTCAAGGCGGCAATCGCATTTGTAAAGCCGCGCAGATGACTTAGAGATCCCTGCAGAAGATTTTCGAAAACCTTTCGTATATCGCCTTTCTCGACATCCTCGAGCGTCTCGGTTATATCGGCGATATCCATCTCCTCAATCTGCACTCCGACCTGCAGAGCTTCCAGCAGGGACTGGGAGCCGTTTTCCACAAGAGTAGTATATAATGCCCCGATCTCAGGATTGGTGAACTGTCCGATCGAGTCGTCCAGAACGGGATCTGTCAGGGCATATTTCTCGATGAGTTGAGCGACTGCATCCATATGCCGCTGTTCCGATTGGCTGATCGTCAGAAAAATCCCTTCGTCCCACCGTTCATACAGGACAAGATACACATCCCTGGCAAGCTTTTCCTCCTCCCGGATATAACGGATGTGTTCCTCTTCCAGTGCCGTGATGCCGGAGCCTGCGGTAATAATCGGACAACTTAAAAAGAGAGCGAGATACACTGTCTTCATGTCAATTCGTAAAGATAGCATCATTTCCTACACTCCGTAATAAAGAAACAAATATGCAGTCTTCCATTATAATTGTGCCCGTATCGAGCATAAAACTAACGTTTTTTATGAATACCCACTTTTTATGACTTCACAGACCGGAAAAAGGCCATCATTTCCTTATTTGCAGCACCTGAAAGGCAAAATGAACCAATTGAAATTGGTATAATATGTGAAAATATGGTACAATAATGAGATTATAAAAAACAGAATGAGTAAGACGGAATGATGATGCTACCATGGTTTTAAAACAAGACGACAGGAGTGATGGGTGTATGAAGATTACAAATTATGTTTTTGTATTAGTATTTTTTGGAATGATTGCCGTATCAGAGGGATTTCCGCAGTCCCTTGAATCCATTACTCTGCCGCAATCCGGTAGATCCATGCGGGCTTCGAGCGGGAATCCTTTTGACAATGCGGATTCTGAAAAATTTTCGATCGGAGAATCCAAAACGATTGCCCTCTTGAAAGGTCCAGGAAAAATCGCCCATATATGGTTGATTCCTTACTCCATGGACATCCGATATCCCCGTGCCATGGTCCTGCGCATTTACTGGGATGGAGCCTCGGTTCCCTCTGTGGAGACACCTGTGGGTGACTTTTTTGCCGTAGGCAACGGCATGCAGGCCACGGTCAACTCACTGCCGGTCAAAGTTAGTTCTTACGGAAGGGGGTTAAACTGCTACTGGCAAATGCCTTTTAAAAAAGAAGCAAAGATTACGCTTACCAATGAATCGAATAAAGAAAATGCCTCTTGTTATTATCAGATTGACTGGGTGAAATATGATCGGAAAGTCGAACCGATCATGTACTTTCACGCCAGATATCACCAGGAGTATCCCCCGGAATACGGAAAACCCTATACCGTATTTATGGGCAAAGGGAAAGGGCATTACGTGGGCACGGTGCTTTCCTCTCAGAACGGCATGGGCCACTGGTTCGGAGAAGGAGATGATTTTTTCTATATCGACGGGGAAAACACACCCTCGATTGTCGGAACCGGAACGGAAGATTACTTTAACGAAGCGTGGAATATGCGAGTTCATTCGAGCCTGTTTACCGGCTGTACCGTGTTTGAACCTCGGGCTCCCGATGCCCGCGTAACCGCCTATCGATGGCACATACCCGATCCGATTCTTTTCAATCAATCGCTGAAGTTTGAGATAGAACGTCGCGGTTTTGTGATGGATTCCCAGGGCGAAATCATTTCTCAATCCGGTTATCGCCCTGATTTCTGGTCTTCGGTTTCCTATTGGTATCAGGAGACAATCGCAGAACCATGGTGTGAATTCCCTGCCTATCAGGACCGGGTGAATCCTGAGATTGTTCTTCATTTACCGAAAGTCGTCGATACGATTCGACATTCTAAAGATGTTGAGCTGAAGGTGAATCCATATAACAGGGCCACGTATACAAAACCCTGGTTCCAAGTGAAAAATGAAACCATCGGCGCCTGGATAGAAATCCCTTTTCAAATTACAGACAAAGGGAAGTACTCCATGTCTCTCTTTCAGCACCTTCGTGAAGACAATGGAATCTGGAAAGTGTATATCGACGGTAAAGAACTTTATGAAGCGGGTGAATCCCATATCGCCGGCGGGTATCGTGTGAGCACGGTCAACCAGCTTGCTCCTGAAGAAATCAATACGGCGTTGGATTTTTTCAACATCTATCGGAAAGACGAACACGAAGATTATATCTATGGCCAAAGACGAGAACGCAAGATCGGTTTATTTTCCTTTGAACCAGGAGAGCATTGTTTAAAACTGGTTTGCATCGGCGCCAATCCGCTCTCTTTCCGTCTGGAGACAGGAAAGCCCGGTTACAATTTATCAGCCGATGTACTATCCCTTCGCAAGATTCCCTTCGAGAAAATGGCTGAGGAATGGATCGAAAAAAGCAGGCAAACCGCTCCTGAAAAGCCGGCAGACAACCCGAAGGCAAATGACAATCCATTTTCCCGGAACAGCAAGACAGCTACTCCCTCGGAACTCTGGCAGCGGTGTCGAAAAATATTTCCTCCTCTTGATCTTTCCGTGATAAAAGATGAAGTGATTCAATCCGACTCGGATCCGAACATTAAGCTACGACGAATTGAAGTCAAGTTTTACAGTCAGGAGCTTAATGGGAAAAAATGGGGCCATCCCTGCGTGATTTTCCTGCCGGCCGATCCGAAGGTTACACAGGCACCGGATCGCAGGGGGAAAGTAGTGATTGTCGGACAGCGCAGTTGGGATGGTCTGGCAACAGGCCCCTGGCGTGAACCTTTTCTGGGAAATTATGGCGAGCCTATCGCGGCACTGAATGGATATCCTACCATGATCTGCCCTGTACCAGGGGAGTATGACGATTCGAACGGGAAGGAAATCTCGATCGGATTTTTACGGGACCTGTTTCGTGAAACACAAGATCCCATTAATCATAATTACTTTCGTCTGGCAATTCCCTATTTACGAGCACTGGATGTCATGGCAGAAGTGCTTGATATCGAGCAGGATGAAATCAGGGCAGTGATCGGCGGGCATAGTAAACGCGCCACCTCCGCTTTCACTGCCGCCGCTATCGATCCGGATCGTATTGTCGGCCTGGTTTACATGGGTAACGAATCCACCTGGGACAGTACACAAAACACGGCATGGCAGGCGGTTTGTCCGGCCTATACGAAAAACTGGGTTCAAGCCAAGGTCCTGTATCTCGGCGCCACAAACGAAGACGGTTATCGAATGTATGGTATCAATCGGATTCAGGAGATCATGGGAGGCAAATGGACCATTGAATACATCCCGAACTATCGTCATGCTTCGATGTCGGAAAAGCACTTCCTTGACTGGCGGATGTGGGTATCGCATGTATTCGAGAATCGACCTGTGACTCAGATCGGTGACCTGAGTTATCGGGAGGTAGAAAAAGGCTTTATCTGGGGAGGCCGCTCCATGGAAGCCGGTACGGTTTTTCGAGCTCGGGTTCAATCTTCTAATAAAATCATTCAGGCGAAGGTCTGGTATGTATATAATGACGACGAGCCGTATTGGCGGGACCTTGTCTGGTACCCCGAATTCATGGTGAAGCAAAATGACGGCTTTTACGAAGGATATGTCAAAGGCAAGCTGCCGGACGCCTGGCTGGTGGAGGTCAAGGATACGGCCGGAGGATGTCCCGGTTATGTCAGCAGTCTGCCGCAGGATATTACCGGAAAAAGGATTGAAACGAAAAAATCCCGTGGTTCACGTTCACGTCATTGGTCACCCAAAACATAGAAGGCAAACCAATCTGTGTATAGGCGGAAGATGACATGAGTAATATGATACGAATGTGTTTCTGTTTCTGTTTCCTACTTTCCCTAATGGAAAGTACACCATGTTTCGGTAAAAGCGTCCCTCGGATTGGAGAAAGCGAGAAGGTATACACACTGGCAGGTGACAATCAGGAAATTCGAGGTCTGGCCTTCGACGATATTTCTCCAAAAGCGCCCCGCCTTTTTATTCTGGATCGCTCGGGTAAGATCTTCGTATACCGCCTGCATCAGAATCCCGGAGAAGAAATCGATGAACTTATACTTCTTGACACGCTTTCCCTGCCGAAAAACTCCGAGGAATCTTCTTTGGCAAGTCCGCGCGGTCTCTCTTTTGCCCTGGATAAGGAACAGGAAATACTTTTCTTTCTTAACTGGGATGCTTCCAGTTCCCAGCTCTGGTGCTGCAATTTTAAGAACCAGAACTACACCCATGTGGATCTTACTGAATACCTGTATCATATCGGTCATAGAGAGGTTGTAGACCTGGCTTATGACGAAGGGAATCTTTTTATATGCTTCGATGCATCAGGATATAAAAACGGCAACCTTCGTGTCCAACGAGGAATCATCCAACTGAAGTGGAATCAGGCTCAGAAAGAACCATTTGAATTCATCAAACACCTGCCTGATTCGGGAGAGTTCCCATCCCGGGGAATCGCCTACATGAAGTTTGAAGGGGCCAGGTATTTATGGGCGACGGCCGGTAATGATTCTATTTATTCCGCTGATGCCCGGACCGGCCGGGGCCTTTTTTATTTTGACAGGCCCACATCAACAGATTTAAGCCGGAACGGCTGGGGTCTGACGTTCGGACAGGGCGATCTCTGGGTGCCGGAATCCGTATCCGGAGCGGATCGGGTTCATCGAGTGAACGTAACGAAAAACCTGGGAACTTATTATGAAGGCCCGCGGATTCTTCGTCATCTCACTATGACGATCCAATCGCAACCGGAGACAGACGCAGAAAATCCCGGTATGGTGTATCATTACTATTCCCGGCCGTACAGCTATGAACAATTACACAATCAAGGAGTCTGGCCGGATACGGAGAAAATTGCCGATCTTACCGTTGCTCCAAATGCAACGATCAAAACCTTTACGTACGATCCCGCTAAAGACAAATCCAGCCGCCAATACATGGCTCTTGTGGAATATTCCGATGCGACCGCGCAGACCTATTTATCGCAATACGAGATTGATCTGTGGACAAATCCGTATCGAAAATACGTATATCCCCATCGTGTCAATAAAAACGTCGATAAACTGACAGGAACAAACTATCTGGCGGATGATCCCGTACTTTTCAATTTAAACGATACCAAAACATATGATGATTTTTTCAAGAGAATTGAAAAACACATAGAAGATAAATACGGTGTCCCAGCCGATATGGATAATCCCTACTGGGCGGCCCGTAATGCTCTGGAGTATATTCAGGATCATTATTACTATCCCAGTCGAGACCAGGGCAGGCCCGCAACCGTTGATTATGCACGAGAACATTATGACGCCAATCCGGCCAACCTGAAAATCGCGCTCTCCGCGAAAGACTATGATAAAACCCAGATCATCGCCTGTTCGGGAACCAGTGTCATGCTTGCCGGCGCCATGCGATATATCGAACATCCTGCCAGGTGGCTTGGTACAGGCACGGAAAAGGGTTCGTCACTTTGGGATAAAAATGAAAACGGCCTGCTGGATAAAGGGGAATCCGCACCGTGTTCCAGCGGTCATCGATACACCCAGGTCTGGCTGGGTGACTTTTACGGTTGGATATGTTTTGATGCAACTCCCACGAAACCCGATGTAGTGGATTACGATCCCGCTCCCCCGATCCAGTCTCAATGGCGCTATATGAATCGAGCCGCCCGGGGGCATTTGCTGGATAAACGAATCGTTTTTAATGTCGGTTCCGGACTGTTTCGGCCTTTGTACAGAGATTTTGAATATGATGAAAAGCTGGCAAAAGATAACAATTGCGGCGGCGACCAGAGATACAATCTGCAGGGACGATACGAAAAGCCCGAATTGTGGAAATCACCCAGACATCGAATCTCCGTGGGAAATGTATGTTTTATCAAAGATATTACCCTGTCGGGTCCCAGGAATAAAACGCAGGTAACCTGGAAACTCGAGGGCCACTGGCATAAAGATCCCAGCGCCACACTATCTCTTTATTTGCAACGGATTGCGGATGGGTCAACAAGGGCAAGGGATATAATCCGGCTGGTAAAAGGAATTCCCTATGATGCCTCGAATGCTCTTGTTGATCTTTCCGGATACAGCGGCAAAGGCTACCGCCTTATTCTCCGCAAGGAAGGCGATTTAGAAACCGGCGGCTATTCCGAGATATTCGATCTGGAGTAAGACGCAGAATTCTCATCGTATTTTCACTATCGATTATTCTACCTGACAGACAAAAGGAAAGGCCGATCCGCTTTCGCCGATCGGCCTTATAATCCCTGGCAATCACCTACTCTCGCCCCGAAGGACTACCATCGGCCGGACGGGCTTAGCTTCTGAGTTCGGAAT
>JAFGPC010000016.1 GCA_016926155.1 Sedimentisphaerales bacterium | reverse complement strand
AGGGGCCACCGAGCAGGCCGCCGGTCTGGAAGAGACCTCCAGCAGCCTGGAGGAGATGTCCTCCATGACCAAGCAGAACGCCGACAATGCCCAGCAGGCCAACACCCTGGCCTCCGAAGCACGCAACAGCGCCGACGCCGGCAGCGAATCGATGGGCAAGATGAACCAGGCCATCCAGGAGATCCAGAAGTCCTCGGATGAGACGGCCAAGATCATCAAGGTCATCGACGAGATCGCCTTCCAGACCAATCTGCTGGCTTTGAATGCGGCGGTCGAGGCAGCACGTGCGGGAGAGGCGGGCAAGGGCTTTGCCGTGGTCGCCGAAGAAGTGCGGAACCTGGCCATGCGCAGTGCCGAGGCGGCCAAGAACACCTCGGAGATGATCGAAGGTTCTGTCAAGAACGCCAACAACGGCGTGGAGATCGCCGAAGAGGTAACCAAGGTCCTCAACGAGATCGTGGAAAGTGTTTCCAAGACGACGGATCTGGTTGGGGAGATCGCCGCCGCCAGCCAGGAGCAGGCCCAGGGGATCGACCAGGTCAATCAGGCGGTCAGCCAGATGGATAAGGTGACTCAGGCCAACGCGGCCAACGCCGAGGAAAGCGCCAGCGCCAGCGAGGAATTGTCCGCTCAGGCAGAATCGATGAATCAGATCGTCGAGGAACTGTCTCGCATGGTCGGTGGAAACACGGCCGTTACTCGGACACAGAGAAGCGCACGTGGAGGTTCTTCAGGTCGTCAAAGCCGTTTATCAACCTCGGACCACGCATTTTACCAGATCGCCCGGGGACAGACACGAAACAAAGACCACTCCAAGAGTGCGGCGGAAAAAGCGATTCCGTTGACCCATGACGAAAGTTTCGAAGAGTTCAATAATTGAACAATTTCATGTTTCTTGAACAGGGCCGGGCAAGACTTCCCTTGTCCGGCTTTTTTTGTCCATCCAGCGGCTGACCTCCCTCTGTTTTTCATTGGAATCTTCCGATCCTTCCACTATCATACATCGTAATATCAGGGAAAGCAGGGGATACTATTATGAATAAAAAGATAGCTATCTTGATAATTGTCATAGTAGATACGCTTGTTTTTGCGGCGATCGTAATGTTTATCCTGTTTCGAAATCCGGCAGGCCAAACACCTGCATCTACTCCGGTGCTTGATCCATCCTCACCGTTACCAATGGGCGAACCATCCTGGAGCATCTGGCGGGGCGATCCGGCTCTGCTGGGACAAGCGGAAGGGCAGCTACCTGATGCACTCCGGTTAGCCTGGCGATACAAGACAAACGATCCGGTTAAATCCTCCGCCGTTATTGATGCCGGCCGGGTTTATATCGGCTCCGGGGATGGTAAACTCTACGCCTTCGATCTGGGAACCGGAAAACAACTCTGGTTCTTCAAGACCAAAGACATGATCGAGGCAGCCCCCCTGATCCATGAAAACACGGTTTTTGTCGGTTCGTACGACACCTTTTTCTATGCCGTTGATACCACAACCGGCCGGCTCAAATGGAAGTTCGAAACCGGCGACAAGATCATCAGCGCTGCCAATCGGATCACTCTGGCCGACGGTAAAACTGCCATTTTAGTAGGCAGCTACGACTTTAAACTTTATTGCCTGGATCCGGCCGATGGAACTCAAATGTGGCAGTATGAGACGGACAACTACATCAATGGCTCGGTTGCCGTCGCCGATGGCAGGGCGGTCCTGGGTGGATGTGACGGAATGATTCATCTGGTGAATGTGACCAATGGAACCGGCCTGAAAAAAATCGACGCCCAGGCTTATATCAGTACTTCGGCCGCCCTTGCTGATGGGTATGCCTATGTCGGCAATTATGACGGTATATTTCTCTGTGCCGACATCCAGGCCGGCAACATTGACTGGCAGTACGAAGCCGCCCAGATGCCGTATCTCTCATCCCCTGCCGTTACGGATTCGTATGTTCTCATTGGGGCTCAGGACAAAAAGCTCCATTGCCTCAACCGTTCAGATGGCTCTGTAGCATGGACGTTTTCCACTCAGGGCGATGTAGATGGGGCGCCGGTCGTTTGTGGAGACCGCGTAATTTTTGGTTCCGCAGATGGACGCCTTTATATTCTTAACCTTGCCGATGGCAAAGAGATCTGGTCTTATGAGATTGGTTCCGCCATCCTCAGTTCGCCTGCGGTTGCGGCTAATCATGTCGTTATCGGCGCTGAAGATGGGACGGTCTATGCTTTCATTCCAAAGTGATCTTCTTTGCCTGTGAAATATAGTTCGATCCGATACTTCATCATCCATAAAAAAACCCCGGACCAGAGGTCTGGCCCGGGGCTGATTGCATGGTGTTGTGTTTCTACAGGTTAGGTGTTGAATCTTTCGAAGTCGTCCCCGTCTTCCAGCGGAATCATCTTTTCAGAAGCCTTAACGGTTGAAACCTTATTCGGTTGACTGGTTCCCTGAGCGATATGATGATAGGCATGATCCGAAAGAAGCAGATTCTTTTTTCGCTGACCGCTAGGCTGTTTGTTCTGTTTTGTGACAGACTTGTTACCGTGTCCGTTCACCAGGGTCGCCAGTTCTTCGACAATCTGGTTCATTTGCTCTGCCTGGGCCGACAGTTCTTCACTGGCGCTGGCGCTTTCCTCGGCGTTGGCCGCGTTGGCCTGGGTCACCTTGTCCATCTGGTTGACTGCCTGATTGACCTGATCGATCCCCTGGGCCTGTTCCTGGCTGGCGGCGGCGATCTCACCGACCAGATCCGTCGTCTTGGTCACACTTTCCACGATCTCATTGAGGACCTTGGTCACCTCTTCGGCGATCTCCACGCCGTTATTGGCGTTCTTAACGGAGCCCTCGATCATTTCGGAGGTATTCTTGGCCGCCTCTGCTGATCGCATGGCCAGATTCCGTACCTCTTCGGCGACCACGGCAAAGCCCTTGCCCGCCTCTCCCGCACGCGCCGCCTCGACTGCTGCATTGAGAGCCAGCAGGTTAGTCTGGAAGGCGATTTCATCGATGACCTTGATGATCTTGGCCGTCTCATCCGAGGACTTCTGGATCTCCTGGATGGCCTGGTTCATCCTGCCCATGGACTCGCTACCGGCGTTGGCGCTGTTGCGGGCCTCGGCGGCCAGGGTGTTGGCCTGCTGGGCGTTGTCGGCATTCTGTTTGGTCATGGAGGCCATCTCTTCCAGGCTGGAAGAGGTCTCTTCCAGGCCTGCCGCCTGCTCGGTGGCCCCTTCGGCCAGCGATTGCGACGCCGCCGAGACCTGTCCGGAAGCGCTGGCAACCTGCTCGGCGCCTTCGGTCAGCCCGTCGATGATCCGATTGACCGGCTTGACAATACTTCGGGTGATGACAATAGCCAATCCTATTCCAATGACCACACCGCCGACAACAAGACAGGCGAGAAAGACATTGGTCCTTGCCGTTTCCGTATCCATGGTCTGGTTCAAAGAATCCTGTAACTGATTCATCTGATCGACCAATGTCTTGGCGGCGGCGGCCATCTCTTTGCTGACTTGCCGATCCGTGAGAATCCCCTGATAATACCGTTGTCCCGTTGCCTCATATTGTCGGATCGAATCGGCGACATTACGGGCCGCCTGTTCAAGTTCACTGTGCCCTTTGACAAGCTCGGACCATGTAGTGATCCCCTCTTTTGTTTTGGCCAGTTGATCTTGATACCCTTTCCACTGGGCATCGGCGCTGGTCTTGGCCAGATACACGGCGTATACTCGCTGGAGCAAAAAGTTCTGAACGACCTGCTCATTGAGGCTTTTTTCAATACCGGACCACTTTGACAATGCCTGAGTATCTTGGGCGCTGCGCGCCTGTTCCATAGCCGGATTGATCACCTTTTCCGTTGCAGTATTAATGTTGGATGTGATTTCCCAGCCGATTTTACTCCAGTTAGCGAAGGCATCATCCTTTTCCTTCTGAGCCTGAATGCCCTTGTCAAACGAGGTCTTATATTCCTGAGATTGACTTAAGAAATTTTCAGCGAGAGTTCGTTGATCGGCTGACAATCCCTTTTGCTCTTTTAGCTGCTCGACTTGTCGTGTCAAGTCGGTGAAAGAATCTGTCCATTTCTCCGCAGCGTGTTTGCTTTCGCCTTCGGTTACTGTGAAACCCTGAATGAGAAAATCCCTGCGAAGGGATGCGCATTGATTCAGGGTATCCAGGGCGTGGTTGCCGGCTTCATTCAAACCTGCAATCTGAGACACACTGGCCAGGCCCCGCCAGCCCGAAACTCCCAGGATGGCCGCAATTAGTACCACGCTGCCGAATCCAAGAGCCATTTTCATCGACAATTTCATGTTTTTAAACATTGTCATCTCCTTCACGTTCCTTTGGTATTGTGTATAACGACATGCAATTTCCATTTCGATTAGGATACAGCCCCAAGGCCTTCAAGGGATTCATTGGAAAGAACTTTGTTGATGTCCAGAAGGATCTTGACCGATTCACCGATTTTACCCATGCCCAGGATGAAGTCCGTATCCACATTGGATCCAAACTGAGGAGTGTCTTCGATCTGCGATTCCTGAATGTCCAGTACCTCCGAAACATGATCAACCACGATTCCTGTATTGAATTGTTGCGCGCCATTGTCGATTTCCACGACGATGATGCAGGTCTGATCGGTCACTTCATGTTCCTCCATCCCGAACTTGAGCCGCAGATCGACGACCGGGATAACCTGACCACGCAAATTGATTACACCTTTAACGTGCGTTGGTGTCTGGGGTACGGCCGTGACTTCAATATATCCGATGATTTCCCGAACCTTGAGAATTTCCAGGCCGAATTCTTCGTGACCCAGGGCAAAGGTAAGATATTTGCCTTCTTTCCCTCCGCTTTCGAGTTGGGCTTTCACATTTGCCAGGTCTGCCATAGTACTCTCCTTAGACCATATAGAGTGTCTAAATTCCGACATAGATAAACGACTGCGGTTTATGCCTCGTAAACACCGCCCGCAATTACTCTCATAAGTGTTCTACTCGTTACTAAATCCTATCCCCAAAGTGGCGAGTGGATATCGGTTCATGTATAATTATGAATAAGATGCATTTTCGAAATAAAAAAAGCGGTTATTAAAAAGAGCCTATATTGGTGATCATATTTCATTGACGTAGTGAGAAAAGAATAGATGGATATTAAACAGAGTTTATTTTTCTGTTTTTAAAAACCTTTCATGATATTGATAAGAAGGTCCGAATAATATACGATGGACATGCCCCTTTATCGGAATGAACCGAAGAATAAAAGAAGTAAGACGCCCGAAACAGGTGATGACCGCAAAGTACATGGCAATGCCTCGGGAATAAAAAGAGGGGGGGGCCCCGGATGATTTTGGATCATCCGGGGGTGATTCAGGTTAAGCTGTCTGGATGCAAGATCGGTATATGAAGACCACTCAATGAATTCACGTGTATCCTTTATGAAAATCAATTTCTTTATTTAGATAAAGCCGGTATTATAATTCAGAAGGAGATTTTCAATGGGCCGAAGAAAGAAGCATGATATATCAAATTCATTTAATATGACGTTTTCTAAAAAATAATAAAATCGATAAAAGTGCAGGACCGATAATGAACAGTGACTATGATTTCGGTGTAGTAAGGGCCATCCGAAAACGTGCCGGATTGACCTTGCAGCAATTGGCCCAAGCTTCGGGTCTGACCTACCCCACTGTCGAAATGATTGAAACCAACAAGACTATCCCTTCGTTAAAAACCCTCGATGCTGTAGCCGGCGCTCTAGGTATCTCGACCAGCAACTTGCTATCCCTGGCTGAGCATCGGTTGGTTCAGCGTCGGAAGGCCTGTCCAGTCTCCGGTGATCCCATGCAGAAAGGACTGGAAGGACTCGATCTATGTCGCGTAGCATTCTATGACAAGGCCAAAATGTTTCGCGTTCGCGCTGTCAAGGATCAACCCGTCCATGTCATGGATCTGCATGAAGATTGTCACGAATTCTGCTATGTCCTCAGCGGAGTTGTTGAATTGAAAGTTGCCGATATGGCATATTCACTGGAAGCTGATGACACGATTTTCTTTGATGGAATGCTGGATCATACGTACTCCGCCATAGAAGATGGGGAATATATTACGGTGCATATTCCCAAAAATGTACGTATCCTGGAAACAATGCTGCAGGAGCAAGGGCAGGAATAACACAGCAAATACTCAGTACGCAAACCATTTGCCCCAGGCCGCTTATTTCTTGCGGCCGGTTCGAGCCACCAGATTCCGGAAAAAGTCCAGCACCGTCTGCTGTTTGAATTGGCGAAACTCTCCGGCGTCAAAAAACAGACCGTAACACACAGTACATGCCTCGTATTGAATATGCGGCTTGCGGCGATCAACCATATGGATCATCTGCGTCTGACACTTCGGACAGATCACATTATGCACATCGTCATATTCCCGCCCGATCTTCGGATCACCCGTGTCGATCACCTCCGAACCGCTCATGGTCTTAAGCTTGTCCGCCTCCAGCATATCAAACCAGATTCCCTCACAACTCCTGCAACGATCCACCTCAATATCTTCATATTGAGCGGTTTCCATATCTCCATTACATTTTGGGCACTTCATAGTCGAGCCTCCCATTCTCTAAGCCGATTCTTCCTGATCTCCCCGTCTTTTACCAGTTTTACGCCTCCCCGTCAACACAATCTCTCCCGTCTTTACACATCAGCTCACAAACAACGGCAAATCTAAAAAAGCCTTGACCATGCAAGCCTATTCCAAAGATAATACCCAAAGCAGTACTTCCGAGGTCATGAATCCGCGGAGAAAACAGCGATGGAATCCAAATGAGGTTTGAAACGGCCATGAATGGGATACGATGTGTCCTGATAGGGATGATTTTCAGCCCCTTGCTCGCTTGGGGAATGGCTGATTCATTACCACAGTCCACGCAATATATCCTTCTGAATCGTGCACCCGGTGTCTGCTGGAATCAGAATCGTCCGGATTCATTCAATATCGCCGGCTTTAAGGAAATTATAAATACACTCGGTACGGACAATACCGGTCCGATCCGGATCGGCGTCAGTTTTATCTTTTCCTATTTGGCCTCACCGCCGCAATCCGTCGAAACATCCCTGAAACAATTTCTCGATCTGGCCGCTCAAACGAATATACCGATTGTAATCCAACTGGATGGGGAACATTGGTGGCAGGCCCGAAACGATTTGTGGAACTGGTGGGATCCCGACCGGCCCGGTTATGATCCGGCCAATCGCTTCAATGTGGAATGGACAAGCTGGTCCGATGCCGATGCCGTCAAAATTTGCTGGCGCGACTGGGGCCGTCAGATTCGCGTATTGCCGCAGCCCAATCTGATGAGCCCGGCCTATCTGCAAACCTGCCGCGAGCATACACATCGTCTTGCTTCTATTATTATGGATTGGTTTAACAAACTGCCTTCGTCAAAGAAGGATCTTTTTGTCGGGCTCAAACTTGGTCACGAATCCAGTATCGGAGTCAACGCATGGCACTACCCCGGCGGTAATGCTCTTCTTACAAAGCCCGCCGCTGACGATCCACACACCGGACTCGATCATGACAAAGGTCTCTATCGTGGCGTTGCTCAATTAGGCTATGCTGCTGTGCGAACCGCCGGCCTGCGAAGTCAGGGCCAAATCACCGAAGCCGACATTGTCGAAGTGACCCGGCGATATCTCCATGCACTTTGCTTTGAAGCCCGCGCAGCCGGTCTGCCGCGACAGCGTCTTTTCACTCACGGCGCCGGCTGGAAAGATGACGAAAGGCTCTATGACGTCGCCGTCAACGACCTGTCCTGTCCCGGCTGGAGTTTTTACAAACATGCCCCGGATCCGACAAAAGACACCGGTGTCCGGCGGAATCTCAAGCGGAGTGATGCACCCTTTTGGGCGGCCGCCGAATGGCTCTATATGGGCCCGGGCGGCGCCGAAGCATGGCAGCACGCCCTGCAGAATGCCCTGAGCGACAATCGATGCCGGTATGTATGTATATTCAATTGGGAGGGGATTAACAAAAATCAGCAGGCACTCGATGGAATACGCCGGGTTCTGCAAGCCGGGAAAAACCGACCATGAAAATAGCACAACTTACACCCGGATCGGGAGACAACTTTTATTGTGAAAACTGTCTGCGTGATGGGGCCCTGGTGCGGGCCATGCGAAAGGACGGTCACGATGTAACGCTGGTGCCGATGTATCTGCCTATCCAGAACATCGCTACCGCAGACCTTGGAAAAACGCCCATCTTCTTTGGCGGCGTCAATGTATACCTTCAGCAAAAAACCAGATTTTTCCGTCATACTCCGCGTTGGATTGATCGCTGGCTCGATTCCCCCAGCCTGCTCAAAAAAGTCGGCAAAAAAGCCGGTACGACCAATGCCAAGCTCCTGGGCGATATGACCGTTTCTATGCTCAAGGGTAAGTCCGGTCGGCAGGCTAAAGAGCTGGATCGGCTCATCCGCTGGCTCGCCAAACCGGACAATCGACCCGATCTGGTCTGCCTGTCCAACATCCTGCTCGCAGGATTGGCCGAACCCATCCGTGAAAAACTCGGTGTTCCTGTGGTTTGTCTCTTGCAGGATGAGGACGGATTCCTCGATTCTCTCCCCGAACCGTTCCAGTCCAAAAGCTGGAGCATCCTCTCCGAGCGTTCCAAACGACTCGATGCCTTCATCGCCGTCAGCGAATACTACGCCGGAAAAATCCGAGACAGGCTCCAACTGCACGATTCGCGCGTCGAGGTCGTCTATACCGGGATTGAACTGGAAGGCTATGAGCCCACTCCCAATCCGCCCGCCCGGCCCACGCTTGGATTCCTCTCCCAGATGTGCGATGCCAAGGGATTGGATATCCTTGCCGATGCCTTTGTTATCCTGCGCAAAGACGACCGACTTAAGAACCTTAAACTCCGTGTGGCCGGAGGTTCCAGTCAGGCCGATGAGGCCTTCCTCGAACGCGTTCGGCGCGAGCTGCGCTGTTGGAACCTGCTGGACGATGTCGAGTTCATCGATAAGTTTGACAAAGAAACGCGAATCGAGTTTCTCCAGTCGCTGAGTGTCCTGAGCGTTCCCGAAAAACAGCCCGTTGCTTACGGTCTCTATGTGTTGGAAGCCCTGGCTTGTGGAGTGCCTGTCGTCCAGCCCTGGCATGGCGTCTTCGGCGAACTGCTCGAATTCACCGGCGGTGGCACTCTCTACCGACCCAATAACTCGGCCAGTCTTGCCGAAGCCCTCAAGCCGCTCCTGCTTGAACCGGAAAAGGCCCGCGAACTGGGCGGCTGGGGACGCGATGCCATCCTCGGACGTTTCAGTATAGAACGAACCGTCCGCGATCTGGCACGTCTATATAATGATGTCGTGCTCGAATTTGATATGGCACGAAAAACACGAGGAGCAAACGATGTTGGTTGAACTCAAAAACGTCTCTAAACGATACGAATCCCCCGATTCCGGTCCTGATATGGAAGTGCTCAAAGGTGTCAACCTGGCTGTCGGGTCCGGCCAGAGCCTTGCTGTCATCGGACCCAGCGGAAGTGGAAAAAGCACACTTCTCAATGTCATTGGCGCCCTTGACAAGGCCGATTCCGGACAGGTCCTTCTGGAAGGCAGGGAACTATCCGGTCTCGACGAAAAAGCCCTTGCTCACATCCGTAACCGGCAGATCGGCTTTATCTTCCAGCTCCACCACCTGCTTCCTCAATTGACTGTCCTGGAGAACGTCCTTGTCCCGACCCTGGCCCTGCACAATGGCGACAAATCCGCCGACCTGCCCGCTCGTGCCGAATCCCTGCTCCAGCGTGTCGGCCTCAGCGAGTGGATGCATTATCGTCCCGGCCAGCTCAGCGGTGGCCAGAGACAGCGCGTCGCCGTCGTTCGAGCATTGATCAACCAACCCCGTCTCCTGCTGGCCGACGAGCCCACCGGCTCGCTCGATCAAACCTCGGCCGACAACATCGCCGATCTGCTGGCCGACCTCAACCGAACCGACGGCCTGACCCTGATCGTCGTAACCCATTCGAGCCGCCTGGCCGAAAAAATGAACCGTACATGTCATCTTGCCGATGGCATTCTGCACGAAGAAGCGCAAACCTGAATGTGGAGGTGATGAACATGAATGCAATCCGTACCCTGCTGTTATCCATTCTTTTTATCGGAGGATTCACATTGACTGATGCTGCATTCACTGCCAATTATGACGAATCAAAAGTGCCTCAATACACCTTGCCCGATCCTCTCGTCTGTCTGGATGGAGTTAAAGTTACGGACGCCCGAAACTGGTTCGAAAAGCGACGCCCTGAAATCCTCGAACTCTTCCTGACTCATGTCTATGGTCGCTCACCAGGCAAGCCTGCTGAAATCTCCTACTCCGTACAAATCGATGACGCAGCACGCAATGGCACAGCCGTTCGCAAACAGATTACCATCACCCCAAAAGTCAACGGCAAGACCATCGATCTCAACCTGCTTATCTACCTGCCCAAAAAAGCTAAAGGCCCCGTCCCCCTCTTCGTCGGTCTCAACTTTCGTGGTAACCACACCATTTGTGACGATCCCGGTATACGCCTGGCCGCAAGCTGGATGCCGGATGATAGAGATGGTACTTCCAAAGACAATCGTGCCACCGAAAAAGCCCGCGGCAAAAGCGCCTCCCGTTGGGCTATTGACCAGATCCTGTCCCGCGGCTATGGCCTGGCAACCATGTACTGCGGCGATATCGATCCCGATTTCCATGACGAATTCAAAAACGGCGTCCACGCCCTTTACGGCACCGGCCAACCGCGTAAAGGCGATGATTGGGGCACTATCGCCGCCTGGGCGTGGGGCCTGAGCCGCTGCATGGATTATTTCGAAAAGGACCCTGACATCGATCATAACCGTGTTGCCGTCCTGGGCCACTCACGCCTGGGTAAGACCTCCGTCTGGGCCGGTGCTTCCGATCCCCGTTTTGCCCTGGTCATCTCCAACGATTCCGGCTGCGGCGGGGCGGCCCTGTCCAAACGCGCCTTCGGCGAGACGGTAGGACGAATCAACACCTCCTTCCCGCACTGGTTCTGCGACAACTTCAAGCAATATAATGAAAACGAAGCAAAGCTTCCTCTTGACCAGCACATGCTCCTTGCCCTGGTCGCCCCGCGTCCGGTCTATGTCGCCAGTGCCCAGGACGACCGATGGGCCGATCCGCGAGGAGAATTCCTCTCGGCCCGGCATGCCGACCCCGTTTATCGCCTGCTCACCGGCGACGGCCTGCCCGCAAAGGAAATGCCCGATGTCAACCAGCCCAGCGTTGGCCGCATCGGATACCACATCCGAACCGGCAAACATGATGTTACCGAATACGACTGGCTTCAGTACCTCGACTTCGCCGACCGCTGGCTAAAAAGCAAGTAAACAATCGGATTATTGAATGACTTTTTTCAAACTGATACAACGAAGCATACTTTATTACCGCCGGATCAATCTCGGCGTGCTTGCGACGGTCATCTTCGGCACCGCCGTTCTGGTCGGGGCAATGCTGGTTGGCGATTCGGTCCACTATAGCCTGGCCCGTCTTGTCAACGTCCGCCTCGGTAACACCCAACTGGCTCTCATCGCTAACGACCGATTTTTCAACGCCGATCTTGCACAAAAACTTGGCGCTGAACTCAATGTGCCCGTTGCTCCTGTTCTCCAGGTGCAAGGTCTCATCGTCAATCCCGACAACAACAAGCGTGTTAATCGAGTGAATGTGTATGGTGTTGGTGTAGAATTTAGCGAAATGTATCGAAGACTTCGGTTCAGTGTCACTACACGTGCTCGAATTTTGCATAGTTTGGGCTTTAGCACAACGACGAAAGTCCCTATTACACCTGATGTTCTTTATCATACCAAAGGCTTAGATCCCTATTGTGTATTAAATAAACCAGTTGCTGAGGACCTTGGCATTGAATCAATTGATCAAGACCTTGGAATGAAGAACAGGGGTGATGTAGTAATTCGTCTTGCCAAACCCGGCGTTGTTCCTCGTGATGTCCCTGTCACAGGCGATACGGACGCCTCTATAGGGATTCGGCTTCCGATTCGCAGTATCGCGGACCAAGAACATTTCGGCTGGTTCTCTCTCCAGGCCAATCAGGCGGCCCCGCTGAACGTCTTTGTCCCGCTCCAGCTCTTGTCGGATAGATTGGAAATAGCCGGTAATACCGAAGAACAAGGAAAAGCAAATCCTTACGCCAACATGCTCCTCGTTGGTGGCGATGTGTCTCTGGAGCAGGCTCAACAGGCCCTCGCCAAAGTCGTTACGCTCGACGATGTCGGCCTCAGCATCCGCCGCCTTCCCGACATTGGTATGCTTGAGCTGCGTTCCCGTCGCGTTTTCATTGACGATCCACTCGCCCATGTCACCGCACAAGCTGGAAATGATGCCGTTCCCATCCTGACCTACTTTGTCAACGAACTGCGTCATGCCGATACCGCCACGCCATACTCCATGGTCGCGGCATTGCCACCCGGCGGTCCCTATAGCGACATCCTCCCCCCCGGCATGCCCGACGACCGGATCGTCATCAACCAGTGGCTTGCCGATGACCTGAACGCAAAATCCAGGGACCGGATCACCATGACCTACTTCGTCGTAGGCCCTAATCGCGAGTTGCTCGAACAAAGCGATACCTTTACCGTCGAAAAAATCGTCCCTCTCCAGGGCCTCGCTGCCGACCCGACTCTCATGCCAGACTTCCCCGGCCTATCTGATACCGAGAATTGTCGTGATTGGAAACCCGGTATCGAAATCGACCTCGACAAGATCCGCGACAAGGATGAAACCTACTGGGACGATCATAAAGGCACGCCCAAGGCCTTCATTACCCTCGCCGCCGGTCAGCGCCTCTGGAAAAATCGCTTCGGTGGCCTCACCGCCGTCCGCTTTCCCGCCGCCTCCAACGCAATCGAACAGCTTGCTCAAAATCTCCGCAGCCGCATCGATCCAAAAACCGTCGGCCTCGCCTTTATTCCCATTCGTCAGCTCAATGAAAAAGCCGGCAAAGGATCCAGCGACTTCGGTAGTCTTTTCCTCGGCCTGAGCATGTTTCTTATTGGTTCCGCCATCGTCCTGCTTGCCTTGGTGTTTATCTTCGGTGTCGAGCGCCGACTCAACCAGGCCGGTATGTTTCTTGCCGTCGGCTTCACCCGCAAACAGGTCCGCCACCTCTTCCTTGCCGAAGGTCTGATCCTCTCTGTCATCGGGGCATGTTTGGGCAGCTTGGCCGGTATGACCTACACCCGCTTGATGATCTGGGGCCTGGCGACCATCTGGTCCGATGCCGTTGCAGGTTCGACCATCCGCTTCCACGCCACAGCCGCCTCTGTCATCGGCGGAGCTGTCGCAGGTATCGTCATCTCCCTGCTTGCCGTCTGGTTCGCCCTGCGTAGCACCCTCAAACGCCACGCTTCCCAACTCATGACCGGCAGCACCCAGACCGACACACTGGCCCGTATCGCCCGTCGCGGTCGTGTCAGCCTTATCATTTCTCTCGTTTCCTTTCTCAGCGTTGCGGTTCTCCTGCTCGCTATGGGACGCGGCCAGAGCAGTTCCGCCGCCGGTGCCTTCTTCGGGGCGGGGGCCTTATTGCTGATTGCCGGCTTTGCCCTTGGTGCCCGTTTTCTCGGCGCAGCTCAAATCCGCAAAGCGCATTCCCTCAACTCCATTGCTCGCCTTGCCGCCCGTAACATGACCCGACGCCGCGGAAGAAGCCTTGCTGTCATCATTCTCCTGGCTTGCGGCGTCTTCATGGTCGTTGCCGTCGGCGCCAATCGCAAAAATCCAAAGCAGGGCCTCGATAGCCGTGATAGCGGAACCGGCGGCTTTGCCCTCTATGGCGAAACCGCTATCGGCCTGGTTCACGACCTCAACACCCAAAAAGGCCGCTCCGAATTCGGTCTGACCGATGAAGACATGGAAGGCGTCCGCGTCGTCGGTATGCGTCTTCGCGAAGGCGACGATGCAAGCTGTTTCAATCTCAACCGTGCCCAGCAGCCCAAGCTCTTCGGTGTTGATTACAAACAGCTCAGCGACCGAAAGGCCTTTCGCTTTCAAAGCCTGCTTGAACGTCAAAAAGACCTGCACGATATCTATCAGGATATGCTGCCCTGGAATCAAAGTTCAAAAAAAGAAGTAAACGGTTGGGTCTACCTCAACGTTCCAGATCCATTCCAGCGCAGCCGAACCGTCACCTACTCCAACATTGTTCCCGCCGTTGGTGACTATCCCACCGTCTACTGGGCCCTGGGCAAACGCCTCGGCGACGATATCGAATACATCGACGAAGACGGCCGTCCTTTCAAAGTCCGTATCGTCGGTATGCTCACCGGCTCCATCCTCCAGGGCGGCCTGCTCATCTCCGAAAAGGCCTTCATCGAACGCTTCCCCTCTGTCGCCGGTGACCGCGTCTTCCTCATCGATGCCCCCAAAGACCGTGCCGATGCCCTCGCTGACAAGCTCACCCTTACCCTGCGTGACTATGGCCTCGAACTGACGCCCGCATGGAAACGCCTCGCCGCGTTCCACACAGTCGAAAACACCTACTTGTCCATCTTCCAACTCCTCGGCGGCCTTGGTCTTGCCGTCGGCTCGGTCGGCCTGGGCCTGGTCGTCCTGGTCAATATCCTGGAACGCCGCTCCGAGCTGGCCATGCTCCGCGCCGTCGGCTTCGAAAAATCCGTTGTCGCCCGTATGCTCATCCTCGAACACCTCCTGCTCATGGTCGCCGCCGTTGTCTGGGGAGTCCTCTCTGCCGTCGTCGCCGTCCTGCCCGCCATCCGCACCGCCGGTTCCCACGTTCCCATCGCTTTTCTGGCCGTCATGATCGCCGTCATCGTCGCCTCCGGCCTGCTCTGGATTGTCGTCGCTACTCGTGCAGGCCTCCGCGGAAACCTCCTATCCGCACTCCGTACGGAATAATCCGAATGCGAATTAGAGGGGTATGATAAACTGGTTGTCCGCAGCGGTGTTGAATTTGTCATATAACGGGCTGTAATCTTTGACTTGTATACTTTTTCCGTCCGCGTGAAATGTCAATATTCGCAGCCACGCTTCACCGCCGACCGGCAGCATCTGAAAATTAACCAGCATCTGATGCACGATATTTCCGCTGTCGCCCTCGCTGACAAGATATCCCAGTCCATCATTCAAAACATGCCCGTTGATCGTCATAAAAATATTCGGATGCGGCTTGATCAGTTTATCCCACATCTCCTGCCCGTCATTGACGGTAGTCGTGTCGGACTTGCCGATAGGATAATTATGCGGATTCCAGCTCTGGCTCTCTCCTTTCGTAGCCCAGTCGTACCGGCTCGAGTCGGAGTAAAGATAGGCATGCGTCATGACGATTACTTTATGATGAGGGTGCTTTTCGATAATTTGATTGGCCCATTCCAGCACTTCATTTCTGGGTCCGAACTCAAAACATAAAAGCAGATAATCCTGACCGGCCGTCCTGAACCGATGAAACGTATTGTCGATTTTCCCTTTTTCCATCACTCCGCCGAAGGTCGGCATGTTTTTAAATCGCGAGACTGGAAAATAATCGTTAGCCAGCGTAGTTCGATCCTTGGTGCTTCCCTTGGGACCGAAATCATGGTTCCCCAGAGAAATCGCGTAAGGAACATGGCCGTCGAGCCGTCCGAAAGCCTCACTGGCATGTTGCCATTGATTGGGAACATTGTTATCGGTGACATCGCCGTTCTGCAAAGCATAAACAATATTCAGCTTGTCCTTGTTCTCGAGAATCCACTGTGTCTGAAGATGGAAAAGGCCCGGATACAGCCTTGCATAAACCTGCGTGTCGGGAAGGATAACCAGTGACCAGGAGGAATTTTCTTTGTTGTCCGCTCGTTGTGCCGCGGGATCGGCCTTGGCCGACACATTATGATCCGTCGTTAACAAACCGCCGAAGACAGATAAACCAAAAGCCGTGGTCTTCAAAAAGTCGCGTCGGTTCCCTGTTTTCATAGCTGATCTCCCGCAGATTTGACATGTACCGTTTACAGGGTGAAAAACAAACGATCACCCTTATTCCATCGATAACCATAATGTTACAAAAAAGTCTATTGTATGTGCAAGGATTTTTCTTCCCCCGCCATTAACTGAATGGACAGGATTACTGGATTAAACCCTTAAATCAAATGATCCGTCGGAAGCTGTTCTTTTTTTCTCCTTGATTTTGACAGGATAAATACGATACAATACAGTCTGCTTTTTCGGGAAACCAAAAGGAGACCCTTCACGGAGTTTGGGCATGAAAAGCAGGATCCTGTTCTATTACGCGGCAATCGTGGTATCGGCAATATCGTCCGGCCCTCTCCTTGCCGGCACCTACTCCGGCGGTACAGGCGATCCCAACGATCCCTTCCAAATCGCCACGGCCCAGGACTTAATCGACCTGGGACAGACGGAAGAGGATTATGACAAACATTTCATCCTGACCAACGATATCGATCTGTCGAGAGAGAACTTTAGGCAAGCTGTCATTGCACCGGATATGTCTTCTTACCCTTATGGTTTTCCGGCCACTCCTTTCGAGGGTACGTTTGATGGTAATGGCCATGTGATAGCCAATCTAACCATCGATGGCTTTGGAAAAGGTTATATAGGTCTGATTGGCAATCTCGGCCCCACAGGAGTGGTGAAAAATCTGGGGCTGGAGAATGTTAATGTCATTGGTCAGAACTATACCGGCGGCCTGTGTGGAAGGAATGATTCTGGCACGATCACACAGTGTTATTCCACTGGAACAGTGACAGGGGAATATGATATCGGAGGCCTGTGCGGAGTAAATTTTGGGATTATTAGTGAGTGTTACTCTAATTGCGACGTTGTAGGTGGAGATGAGCAAACTGATGGACTCATTGGTGGCCTGTGTGGGGATAATTCCGGAACAATCAGCCAGTGTTATGCTACTGGTAATGTGACAGGTAATTGTGATATCGGTGGTCTGTGTGGGTACAATGATCTGGGTACAATCACCCAGTGTTATGCCAGTGGGAATGTGGTGAGCAGAGAGGCCCCATTTTTTAATGACAATACAGGCGGTTTATGCGGACTTAATTCTGGCGATATCATTCAGTGTTATGCGACCGGTGCGGTAACGGGTAATAGTTATGTTGGCGGACTGTGTGGGTACAATGGTTATGATTCCGGCACTATCAGACAGTGTTACGCGACTGGTACGGTAACGGGTAATAGTAGTGTTGGCGGTCTGTGTGGAGTGAATGGCTATGGCAAGATCAGCCAGTGTTATGCCACCGGAGCAGTAACAGGGAATAGCAATGTCGGTGGCCTGTGCGGGGAGAATTATTATAGCACGACCACCGATTGTTTCTGGGACATGGAAACCACAGGACAGTCAACCAGTGCGGATGGCTGGGGTCTGACCAGTGAGCAGATGAAACGAGCCGAGAACTTCTGGGGTTGGTTGGACGGTGTCTGGACGATCCAGGAAGATGTCGCTCCGCCCCGTCTGGCCTGGGAGAACGCCGAAGGCAATCCGATCATGACCGACTATCCTGCCCGGACATATGCCGGCAGCGGTACGGCAGAAAATCCTTTTCGGCTGACCACAGCCAACGACCTGATCTGTTTGAGCCGTCGAACAACGGACTGGGCAAGCCATTTTATACTGATGAATGATATCGATGTGAATTGCCATACCTTTACACAGGCCCTGATTGCCTGTGGTAGTTCGTTTGAAGGGATCCTGGATGGCAGCGGTCATGTGATTCATAACCTTACAATTCTAGATCTGGACCATAATAATGTGGGTTTGTTTTACCGGATTGGATCCGAAGGCCATGTGAAAAATCTGGGCTTGGAAAATGTGATAATCATGTGTCGTGACGTTGCCGCTGGTCTGTGTGGAAGGAATACAGGGACGATTAGCCAGTGTTTTGTCACCGGCACGGTAATAGGACAAGATGATATTGGTATTCTATGTGGTGATAATGAGGGCATAATCAGCGCAAGTTCCTCCACGGGAACAGTGATAGGGGAAGATTCTGTTGGTAGCCTCTGTGGAGGAAACAACGGCACAATTAACCGGTGTTACGCTTCTGGTGACATGACGGGCAATTGGAATGTTGGTGGTCTGTGCGGCCGAAATTATTCCGGCACGGTGGATCAAAGTTATGCTGCTTGTACTATAACAGGAGAATATAATGTTGGTGGTCTTTGTGGAGAGAATCATACCGGGGCAATCAATCAATCTTATGCTACCGGGAGAGTAAGTGGGAATACTTTTGTAGGTGGTCTGTGTGGACAGAATGGGCGAACGATCAATCAATCTTATGCCACCGGCATGGTAATAGAGAAGGATTACGGGGGAGAGTTTATCGGTGGGCTGTGTGGAGCTAATGTAGGGACGATCAGTCAGTCCTATGCAACTGTGGCGGTAATGACTGTAGCCTATAGTAATAACACGGTAGGCGGCTTGTGTGGAAGCAATTCGAATACAACCATTGATTGTTTCTGGGACATGGACTCTGCAGGCCAGACAACCAGCGCAGGTGGATGGGGCCTGACCAATGAGCAGATGAAACAGGCCGAGAGTTTCTGGGGTTGGCTGGATGGTGCCTGGACCATACAGGAAGCAGTCGCTCCGCCCCGTCTGGCCTGGGAGAATGCCGGAGGCGATCCAATCATGACGGACTATCCGCCTCGCACCTATACCGGTAACGGTACGGCAGAAGATCCGTATCGGCTTGCTACCCCGGACGATCTGGTCAGTCTGGGTTACCGTACGATAGATTGGGACAGCCATTTTATACTCGTCAACAATATCAATTTGAGTGACGTAACTTTTAGGCATGCCCTGATTGCGTATAACGGTTCGTTTGAAGGAGTTCTGGATGGTGATGGCTATATAATTCATAATCTTAGAATATTTAAACAAAGTCAGGACAATATGGGCTTGTTTTACCGGATTGGTCCCGGTGGGCATGTGATGAATCTGGGACTGGAAAATATGAATATAACAGGTCGTGATTACGTGGGTGGTTTATGTGGAATAATCGATTCTGGCATAGTCAGTCAGTGCTTTGTCACTGGTAAGGTATCCGGAAATAATTCTGTTGGCGGCCTGTGTGGCAAGAATTATCAAGGTACAATCAGCGTAAGTCACTCCACCGCCACGATAATAGGAGAAAACATTGTTGGCGGCCTGTGTGGCGAGAATTATCAAGGTACAATCAATGTAAGTCACTCTACCTCTACTATAACTGGCGAAGATGTCGTTGGTGGTCTGTGCGGAAGAAATTACGGTACAGTCAGCGTAAGTTACGCTGCTGCTACTATAAATGGCAACAATATTATTGGCGGTCTATGCGGGAGTAATTATGACACAATCGACCAGTGTTATGCAACAGGAGAAATAACGGGGAAAGATTATGTCGGCGGTTTGTGTGGAAAGAATAATAGTTTCTGGCATAATAATCTTAAAAACTGTTATGCTGCGGGAAACGTGGAAGGAGAAGGTTCTGTCGGTGGATTATGCGGGAGAAATGAGGATACTATCAATAACTGTTACGCCACCGGAACAGTAGTGGGAGAATATGAGGTTGGCGGTCTGTGCGGGAGCAATTCTGACACGATTAAGCAGTGTTATGCCACTGGTTTAGTTATGGGCAATGAGCTTATTGGCGGTCTATGTGGGAGTAATTATTATGGTAGAACCACCGATTGTTTCTGGGACATCGAAACGTCCGGAATAACGGATAGCGCCGGTGGCACGGGTTTGACAACCACCCAAATGCAGTTATTGGGCACCTATATCAATGCCGGTTGGGATTTTCTCGGAGAGGAGGAAAACGGCACGGAAGACATCTGGTTCATGAAAGACGGCTACAGTTATCCGGGATTCCGATGGAGGTATCGCTCGTTAAATGATCTCAATGAAGACGTTGTCATCAATATGAAGGACTTGAATGTCATGGCAAGCCAATGGGGGACAAACCGGCTTACAGACCACACAATCCTTCTCGGCAATATCATCGTGGATGGCTTGTTAAATGAGTGGCCCGATCCATCGCAATGGTCTCTGCTGGATCAGGTCTATGAAGGCGACCCGGCCGATATTAGCGATGCCCGCTATGCCCTTCGTTGGGATGCGGATCACAGCAGGATCTATGTGGCGGCTATGGTGACGGATATGGACCACGTCTTTTCTGACGGATTTGAAAGCGGAGATGCTTCAGACCGGCTGGAGGTCTATTGCCAGGGCAGTGCCGCAGGCGGTACCGACTGGCAGGGAGACTATGACATTGCCCAGCAATACCATGTCGGTGCAGGGATCGGATCAAGAGATAATCCCATGAAATGGACGGATTATGAGATAGAATACCGCGTTCGTTCGGATGGATACAATGATTGTGGACTCATGTTCCGCGTGCAGGATGAGAACAATTACTACCGTTTCAGTTGGAACCATCAGGTCGGCTACAGCCGCCTGGTGAAGGTACAGCAGGGTGTAGCAACAGTTCTATCCTCGCGTCCGGAAGGATATGCTCGGAGCCAGACATATGGACTTCGAGTCGTGGCCTGCGGTTCGGAATTTCAGATATATGTGGACAATGCTTTATGGTTGACAGGTGAGGATATGACTTTCCAAAAGGGAACCATCGCCCTCTACTGCTGGGGCAATGCGCCCGGGACGTATTTCGATGATCTTGTCGTCCGGCAGGTTTCCGAAGATGACCAATCGGAATCCGTAGTTCTTTTGGAGGACGACTTTACAGCAAGCGATCTTACAGATTGGGAAGTGGTGGATCAGGGTTTGGAAATAGGCCCGTCCAATTGGTATATCAGCAATGGTGAATTAATCCAGAATTCTCATATTTATTCGAATCCCACCTCTCCAAATACTGTGCGTAAAGAAGGTACATTTCTGTGGTATGTTGGGCCGCTTTCCGAATCATGGATAACATGGGCGGATGGACAACCGTTGTCCTCGGATGTGGAACTGGAATGTGCGATCCGAAAGGAGGGAGATCGGATTGTTTATGAGCTGGCCATACCTGTATTCGAACGATATCAGTGGCAGAACGCAGTAGAGTCGACTCTGAAACCGGGCAAGGTTATCGGCTTTGACCTGATCGCCCTGAGCCGAACCGCCGAAGGAGGCTTCGGGATGCTTGCGGAGAACCTGATGAAAAATAAGGACCAGGATGCGTCTCAGTTTACACAATACCTCTTGTTAAGTCAGGAGGGAGGCTGTGGCGGACCGGACCTGGACGGTGATTGCTTTGTAAACCTTAACGACCTTGCCATCCTCGCCGAATACTGGCTCTGGCCATAAAAAAAGGGACTGGTAATTTCGTTCTTTACCAATCCCTGTCTTTCAATGATCTATCATCAGTCGTCGATTATCAATTCCTAACTTCCACACACGCCATCTCGCCTTTAGCGTTACGCATATAAATCCGCCCATTGGCCAGCACCGGCATCGTCCAGCACCGCGTCTTACTCAAAATCTGCGCCCGCGCCGGCGGCATAAACGCATCCGAAGCGGCCTTGGCGATCACCAGCTCTCCCTTCTCGCTAGCAATAATCAGCCGCCCGTCCGCACTCATCATCAGCGCCCCCTTGCCCATGCTCTTATCACTCCATTGTGTGCTTCCGTCCTTCGTATCAAGGCACTTGAGTTCTCCCTCGTCGAAGCCGTACAGATACCCCTTCCACAGCATCGAGCAGTTCATATGGTTGCGCAACTCCCGGTTTTCCCAGACCGTCTCGACCTTGTTGCCGCTGAACCGCACAATCGAGCAGCCCCGGTTGTAGCCCGACGAGATAAACACCAGGTTACCCGAGATGATCGGATCCGAAGCGTTCACATCATACTTGGTCTCCCACGCCGACTCCCACGCCTTTGTGCCGTCCTTGACCGCCACACCCATCAACGTATTCTTGCCGAAGATCGCCACATAGTCCGTTCCGCCCACACTATACGGCACCGGCGTCGCATACCCGCACTCGCTCTTGTCGCTCGACCAGACCACATCCCCCGTATTCTTATTGAACGCCAGTCCCGCCGCACCCAGGTTAAAAATAATCAAATCCCCCTGCACCAGCCCGCTGCTGGAAAAATGCCATGTCGGCAGCTTCATCCCCAGATCCTTATTCACCTGCTTTTGCCAGATCACTTTCCCCGTCCCGGCATCCAGACAGAACAAATCCCCCATCTTGCTCAGCGTATACACCTTATCCCCGTCCACCGTCGGCGTCGACAGCGTCCCGCCGTCATAGTACTTCGCCTCCAGCGGGCAGGCGTATTTGTGGGCCCAGATCTCTTTGCCGGTGGCGGCGTCGAAGCACCAGACGACGTCGGTTTTCTTGTCAACGTTGCCCATCGCGTAGGCCTTGCCGTCGGCGACGGAGACCGAAGAGAAGCCGATGCCGATCTCGGCGCGCCAGAGGACCTTGGGTCCGGCTCCGGGCCAGTCATTGGACCAGTCGGTTTCCTCGCTGATTCCGTTATGGTTGGGCCCGCGATAGTTGGGCCAGTCGGCCGCGACGGTCAGCCCGGTCAGTATTCCGATCGTCGCGATAGTTAATAAAACGTTCCGCATTTTCTGCTCTCCCTGATTCGCTGTTAGCAATATCGTTTTTTGTGTCCTAACCTAGCCCCGGCAGTATAGGGCAATCCGATCGAAAAGTCAACCGGCTGCATTGGTGCGATTTTTCAACTTGCTCTGCCTTGTTGTTTCTATATACTATACCCGTTTATGTTGTAAAGACGTTCCGGATTACCGGGATATTGTGCAATCCTTAGTTTTCTGCAAGGAGACGATCATGAAATCCATCACACGACGTCATTTTGTCGGCAGCTCGGTTCTCGCCTCGGCCCTCGTGTTGCCTGCCGGATGCAAAAAAGAACCCGCCGCCACGGCTTCGACTAATCCGGAAGCTGCGGCTTGTGCCGACGGAGTCTGCGCGGCGCCGGGCGCCGAATCAAACACCGATACGAAATCGGCGCTGGTTTGTTCGCCCGCCTCGACGCTTCTTTTCGCCTGCAGCGGCGCCGCCGACACCGGTGAGATCGCCGACCGCGCAGCGAGGGCCCTGACCAGGGCGGGCAAGGGCAAGATGTTCTGCCTGGCCGGAGTGGGCGGAGCCGTCGAGCCGCTGGTTGAGGGGACGAAAAAGGCCCAGACCCTGATTGCCATTGACGGCTGTGCGATGGGTTGCACAGCGCAATGTCTTCGCAAGGCCGGCTTTGACAAGTTCAACCGGATCGTCGTGACAGACCTGGGCCTGGAAAAAGGCAAGAGCCCGGCCACGCAGGAAAATATCGACAAGGTCGTCACCAAAGCAGGCGAGTTTTTCAAAGAAGCATAGACATATATTGTTAATCGCTCTGGAAAAAGGGGGGTCGGAGGCTGGGAGGACAAAGGGGGAAGGATTAGAAACCACGAATTTTCACGGGTAAACACAAACAGAATAGGCTGCGTGGATTCGGATTAAGGTGGCATGGCCATCCTGGCCATGATTCACGGGCAAGATGCCCGTGCCACTTCACTATCCGGAAAAAGGGGACAGGTACAACCGACCTGCGGACGAACATACCAGTCCCCCTTTTCCACAGCGTGGGCATGGCATCCGGCATCCTGTTTATCCTGTCGAATCTTTTTCTTTATATTTGCTCTTTGCTTTTTGCATATGGATTATAGAATACCGAAACAGGAGGTGAAAAATTCCATGGCGCAAAGACGGTTGCTGTATATTGACAACCTGCGGATTGTGGCGATCACTCTGGTGATCATGGTGCACCTGTCGATCACGTACGGCGGCGCGGGGGGCTGGTACCTGATCGGCAAGGCCGATCCGCTCTCGTCGGCGATCCTGACATTATTCAATGCCTCATGCCAGTCCTTCTTTATGGGCCTGCTGTTTTTCCTGTCGGGGTACTTCACGCCCGGTTCGTACGATCGTAAAGGGGCATGGCCGTTTTTAAAAGACCGCCTGCTCCGTCTGGGCATTCCGATGTTGTGTTATGACTTCGTCGTTCATCCACTCCTGGTCTATCTTCTTATCGCCGCCGGCATTTATTCGCACGAGGGCACATTCGGCGATTATATGCTTTCCTATTACCGCGGCTTTCATATCGGCCGGGGGCCCCTGTGGTTTGTCGAGGCGTTGCTGTTGTTTGCGCTGGTCTATGCTTTCTGGCGTTGGATTTTTCCCGTCCGAACCGGGGAAGCTCCCGCCCGTTTCCGGATCGTCACGCATCGACAGCTCATCGCCCTGGCCGTGGTTCTCGGCACGATCACCTTTTTCGTGCGGCTGTGGCGGCCGATGGGATGGGCCTTTGAGCCGCTGAATTT
>JAFGPC010000147.1 GCA_016926155.1 Sedimentisphaerales bacterium | reverse complement strand
GTACTTCTTCTTGATCTCCTCCATCCGCGGGTGGCTGTTGATCTTCTGCATGGCCATCATGTTGACCTGGCTCTTTTTCGTGATCGGATGCAGCAACAGCCGCACCAGCAGAACCAGAATCATAATCACGACGCCATAATTGCCCAACGGTCCCATGATCGTATACATCCACTTCATCAGGCCCATGATCGCAAAGGCCAACGGACGGATGACCGACTGTGGACAGCAGCAACCCATGAAATTGATCGTGTGCAGATACCCGAGCTTGTCATACTGATCATTGTTGCCGAAGATATCCTTACTCTTGGGGCCTAGATAGAGCTGAAAGGCAAATGATTGAGACGCATTGTCCATTCCTGCCGGGGCCAGCTCAAATGTCCGGCTCGTGAGCGTGAAGCTGATGTTTTCATCCCCTTCGCTCTCGGGGCGCGGATCCAGATATTGGGCCGGATCCAACTGGATCTCTTTCGAATAGAGATCTTCCCCTCGCGGCACGGGCCGAACGATTGCTGTGAAGTACTTGTTGGTCACGGCGGCCCAGAGAAACTGTGCATCCGGGTATTTCACACCCAGCTTGAGGCCGTCGGGGGTTCCTTTCTTTACGGCCTTTTCCAGCTTGGCATGGTCTTTCCGTGTCGATTCGATTGTGCCGTCACTGCGTAGAAAGGCCGCGACAATATCCCGCATATCGCGACGGGTACCTTCCTGTCCCAGCCCTTCCGGACCCTGCAGTTGGAATTTCGAACGGACCTGCTGATCGGTCAGATTTTCGATGGCCAGATCACTGTCGAGGTTGTAGCTGTCTCGATGAATGCGATAGGTGCGGGTAAACTTCAGGGCGTTGTTGTCGGCCGAGTCGGTCAGAATTGCAGTGAAAGAAACGCTTTCCCATGTACCGTCCGGATCGGTTGTTTTCGGACCGATCTCCCAGTTCAGCCTTCCCGTCGGGAAGCTCGGCAACTCATCCAGTTTGAACAAATTGACAGCCAGGCTTCGGCCTGTTGTTTGATCGTTCAAAGGCGACAGAAGGATCAATGGCTGAGGATCGTCCGGATTCCGATCGTCGAATTCGCTCAGCGTCGCCTTGGACACAGCAGCCCCTTTGCTGGTCAGGACCAGCTTATATTTGAAGCCGCTTTCCGGATCGAGTGAACCAAGGGTGACGGTCTGCGCCTTGCCGCTAATGGCTACCAGATCAGACAGATCGAATCCCGAAGCCGGCTCCGTCGATTTCAGCGCCTCGGTCTGCTCGGCAGACGCATTCTCATTCTGAGTCGGTGTGGCGGCCAGGGATAAGAGATCGTTGTCCTGCTCTGTCCTGGATTGGAACAGGCCGGTCTGTACGATCAATACACCGCAAAAGACAAGATAAACTGTAATCAGTACCGTAACGAATAGCTTTAATTTCATCGGAAAGCCTTCTGTTGTTGCCGTTGTGGTTCGGAACCCGATGCCCCGATCCGTTATCGCCCGTCGGCCAGGCGATCGCCCTCAAAATTATCCAGCTCGGGCACATTGTAAATCTTCTGTGCCGCTGTTTTGTAGTCGTATTCCAGCCGGACAAAATGTACTTCGTTTCCTTCGATATACACATAACTGGCCCGGTTGTCCCGATCCCTCGGCTGACCGACCGAGCCTACATTAATGATCGCTCGCTCATCCTCTATAATCGGATATACGTTACCCAATTCTTCGGGCGTGTAAAAATCCGGATCTTCCAGAAACACACCCGGCAGGTGGGTATGTCCCACAAAACACACATGCTCAGTGCGATCGAACAGGGCATTGAGTTTGGTCAGGTTGGTATATACGTCATCCGGGAACAGGTACTCGTTGATTGGGCGTCGCGGGGAGGCGTGCACGAAATCCAGATGTACCTTGACATCGCTTAGCTTGGTTTCCAGCGTCCAGCGCATCTGCTGAGCCCCGATATAATCCCACCGTTTACGGCACCTCTCGGCATCCGGCTCCTGTTCCAGGACTTCCCGCGTCCAGTAGCTGGCCTGCTCAGCGCCAAAATTGAAGTTGGTCGGCTCGTACAGCACCGCGTAATCGTGGTTTCCCAACACGCAGTTTTCAGTCCGTTCGATAACCAGATCGAGGCATTCCTTAGGATTAGCGGCATAGCCCACCACATCGCCCAGGCAATAAATCGTCTTGATGCCCCGCTTGTCAATGTCATCCAAGACTGTCGTCAACGCTTCCAGATTTGAATGAATATCACTGATAATGGCAAACATTGTACACTTCCAAAGGTTCTATCCTTGCTGCCGTAAAACGCCTTCTTATAGCACACCCGGTCCGGGATTTCCAGAAAATATCCATTTCCGTCAATCAAAACTGACCGGATCTGTACATACAGTCGCACAAAACGGACCGATGTTACACACAGGCCATGGCTTCCTGCAGGCAAAGCATACCCGCCGGGACAATGCCTTGGCGCTGGTGATACTTGACGATGGCCCCGGCAGCCATTGGAGCAACCGACGCCGGGCAGATCAGCTCCAGGCCATCGATATTGAGCCAACTGCCCCGCAGGACGGTTACCGTGATCATAACATAGGTCATCTCGGTCACCGAGCCCGGTTCCAGCCCGGACAAATCGAAGGGCAGGATCGAGTCGATCGCCGTATAGGCATTGGGTCCGTAGATACCCAACATCCCCGTTTTCTCGGTCAGATCAACGAATTTGACATTCCATCCGGAACTGTTGGCTTCCTGGTCGAGTCGTTGCTGCAGGGCCTTCCGATCGGCCGGGCGGGTCAACAGAAGAAATCCTTTTTCGGTCGCTGCAATTCGAATTGGGTAATTATCTGCGGTTTGATTATCATTGTATGTCGCCATCGACCACAGGCCGATATCCGGCAACGTGTTGGCACCGATAACCGAACCAACTGCCTTATCGGCATCGGGGCCACGAACCTGAATGCGGCCGAAGCTGCTCAGGTCAAACGCCGCACAGCCGGCCTGCAGGGCCTGTTTTTCCACGGCCGAATCTCCATAATGCTGCGGTAGACGCCACTGGTCAAACTCACCAAAACACGCACCCAATTGTGTATGTAAACTTTCAAACGGACTGGATTGAGCCATATAGTTCCTTTACGCAAAACTAATTACTCCATACACCTGAGAGACTACCAGAAAGTCAAGCGATTGTCAGCAGTTTTCTGCCGGGGATTATTTGGCTCGGTAATGGCCAGGAGAATCATATTCCTCTTCTGGTTTTCATAGGTCTTTATGCATCATATAAAATCTTAAAAAAAGAGGAAATTCGCCTTGAATTCGATAGGAAAACACCATACAGTGGTTTCTCATTAAGAGAGAGTTTTATTGAATGGAGCAGGGGTATGAAAAGCACAGACACATTGTCTTGGAGTATTTCTACACTTATCGTGGCGCTATGTCTTCCTTTCACCCAACTTGGCGCGGCGACATATAGCGGAGGGATGGGCACAGCCGAAGATCCATATCAGATCGCCACGGCAGAGGATCTGATCACCTTCGGACAGACGGTTGAGGATTATGACAAGCACTTTGTCCTGACAACGGACATTGACATGGGCACATCTACTTTTACCACCGCTGTTATTGCCCCGGATCCAAGTTCGAGTCAGGAATTTGAAGGTACAGCATTTATTGGTACTCTGGACGGAGCAGGACATATCATAACCAATCTATCCATAGACACTTCGGCCGATGGTCCTGACAATGACATCGACAACTTTACGGGCCTGTTCGGGATGATAGGTGACGGAGGCCAAGTGATGAATCTTGGCTTTGAAAACGCTACTATTGCCGGAGATTATGCGGCTGCCGCATTGGCAGGGGAGAATCAGGGTGTTATCTCAAATTGTTATGCAACGGGGGAAATCAGCGGCAGATCTTCTGTGGGTGTTCTGGTGGGATATAACAACCGGGGCTCGATTACGAACTGTCATATCGATGGATCGGTGACGGGACAGTGGGCTTCAGAGTGGATCGGAGGTCTTGTAGGACGGAGTGCCGGCAGTGTACTCAATTGCTCGGCAACCGGAACAGTCTCGAGCGGAATGAATACGCAGTTTGTCGGTGGCCTGATGGGCTATAATTATGGCGGTTCTATTGTAGGCTGTTTCAGCTCTTGCGAGGTTACCGTAGAGAGTGGAAATTATTCCAATTCCATCGGTGGGCTGTTGGGGTTCAATTCCAGCAGAGGAGCCGTGTCCGGCAGCATTTTGAACAGTTATGCAACCGGGGATGTCAGCGGAACGAATTATATCGGAGGGCTGGTGGGGTATAATCGCCAATCGATATCCTGCTGTTATTCCACCGGAAAAGTGTCGGGAGACAGTGAAGTGGGAGGATTGATCGGCTATATCAGAGACGGCAGTGATACGAATTGTTTTTGGGATACTGAGACCTCTGAAACGACAGCCAGTGCAGGGGGAACCGGTTTGCTTACAGGGCAGATGCAGACAAAGAGCACATTTATCGATGCCGGCTGGGATTTTATAACTGAAACCACCAATGGTATACAGGATCACTGGCGGATGTGTACCGACGGAACGATGTATCCTCACTTATCATGGGAATTCTCACACAGGGGGGACTTGACGTGTCCGGATGGAGTAGGGATGGATGATGTGCAGTATCTGACTGAGTATTGGCTCGAAATGACTCAGGAAACCATTGGAACTGCTGATGCCAATGGAGATGGGAGAATCACATTCGAAGATTTCGCCCTCCTGAGCGAAAATTGGCTGATAATACCCTGAATCAAAGTTATTCGTCTATAGTTTCAAGGCAGACATATTCATAACGTAAAATATAGAAAAACTACCCAGAGTTTCTTTCTGCGACAAACAACTCGCCGCGATACCACACGCGGTATCCCCGTTCCAGTAGATACAGATACCGATCCAGATCGATGATCGCCCTGCATATATCGCTGTTCACGGAATTCCGACATACTTTCAGGAAGGTCTCTGAGTCGCTGATCTGCTTTACCGCGGCGCTTCTTGGGTAGTGCTCTTTTGCATACTGATCGGAAAAATAAAATCCTGCATATTTTTCCTTCCTGCGACGGGCTGCAATGAACCGGTAATAGAGTCGAAAGAATCGGTTCACATAGTCGGCCCTCTTCAAGATCTCCCAATTGCCGCCGGTGCATGCATGACAGCAGGTTCTGCAGATCAGGTACCGCGAACCTGTCTTTATCGCAAAGTCCATCGCGCCGTCCGATACGGAACCGCAGGCTCCGAAAAATACGACCGCAGTCGGTTGTACATTCAGCCTCGGAACGAAGATGTTGTCCCGCACAAATTCGAAGTTAGCAGGATTATCTTTTCGGAGCACCTTTTCATAAAACCAGTTCCACTTCGGATCGATATCGGTTCCGATGACCTTGCATCCAGGCAGACGCCGTGCCAGGTCCCGCGCGTGCCTGCCGAAGACGCAAGCCGGATTGACGATCGTGTTCTGACCGCTGTCGGCAGCGTGTACCAGACGTACGATGATTGACTTCAAATACGCATCTCTCCTGCCTCGATAGAGCAGCCCTCGTATGGATGCATAGGGGAAATAGCCATCGGGGAATCCGGGAAAGTGTTGATTCCAGTCCTGGGATAGTTCCGCTGTATGCTGCTCATACTCCTTCCGTTCCAGAGACGGATCCAGAATGCGCCCGGCCTGGAAGGCATGGAGTAATCCGACCAATGCTTTAACACCCGCCTCAAATTGATGGTTCCTGGTATTCATCGCGTTGAGAATTTATGCACGGTTTTGGAGCGGAAGGTCTGACCCGGTCGAAGAACCGTCGACGGGAAATTGGGTTTATTCGGAGAATCGGGAAAATGCTGGGTTTCCAGGCAAAAGGCCCCGTGCTGCGGATATACTTTGCCGTCGCGGCCTTTCTGGTCGCGCAGGTGGTTGGCCGTGTAGAGCTGCATCCCCGGCTCTGAGGTAAATACCTCCATCACCCGTCCGCTGGTCGGCTCGAAGACCCGCACCCGCAGAACGCAGGAGCCATCCCAGTCGTCGAATACATAGTTATGGTCATAGCCCCGCGTCTGTGTGAGCTGATCGATCCGGGAGCCGATGGTCCGGGGGCTGGTAAAGTCCAGTGGCGTATCCATGACGGATAGAATCTCGCCCGTGGGGATCAGGGCCTTGTCGGCGACAGTATAGCGGCTGGTGAAGATCTGCAGCAGGTGATCATGGACGTTGCCGCTGCCCGCCCCGGCCAGGTTGTAATACCCATGATTGGTCAGATTCAGTACTGTCGGTTTATCCGTTGTAGCTTCGTACTCGATGGCCAACTTGTTTTCATTACTCAGCCAGTAGGTCACCGTGCAGTTCAGATTTCCCGGATACCCCTCTTCCCCGTCTTTACTCAGGTAGGTCATGCGAACCCCGGCCCGGCTGCCCTCGGCAAATCCGGTTGCTTTCCAAAGTACTTGGCTAAAACCCTTACGGCCACCGTGAATATGATTTTGTCCGGCGTTAGGAGTAACCTTATATTCGATTCCGTCCAGGATAAATCGGGCATTGCCGATACGGTTGGCAAACCGCCCGGTCGTGCCGCCGAAGTTGCGGTTGAGATACTCACCAAGCGTATCGAATCCCAGAACAATATCGTCGAAGCGGCCGTCCCGGTCCGGAACACGCAGCGAGATCAGCATAGCCCCGTAATCGATCACCCGGGCCTTCAGGTCATTATCATTTTGTAAAGTATATACGTAAACTTCCTGACCATCCGGAGTCTGCCCGAACGGCTGTCGAAAGACTCCAGTCAACTTCGCATCGGAACCGGCACAGATACTACCCTGAAGACAGACAATAGTGAAAAGAACACCCAGCAGGATGAGTCGAATCATTTGAATCTTCATAGTTATCCTCCATATTGGTCACGGGCAACACCGACGGAACCTTTAACACGGGTCATCATAGCATTAGATGAGGTCGGTTACAAGACCACAACTTTTCCTCAGACTGGACAGAACCAAGAGAATCCGATACCATAAAGTCAAATTGAGTGACTTTAGTGAGGAGAATCCGATGTGTACGATACATTGCAAATCCGTTTCACTGGTTAGTACTATTCTGGCCATCTTTCTGCTCCTGCCCGGTTTGGCGTTTTCCGAACAGAATCAGACCCTCTGGCAGATCGGCGCTGACGACAATAACACGGCCGAGTTCGCCCTAGGACCCGCGGGGCACGGGGAATATTCAGCCCGATTCGGTCCGGGAAGCCTTTTTGTTGTCGGAAAAAGCGATCCCAAGGAGGACTGGGCCTATATCCAGCCCGGACCCGAGGATGCCTGGGCCGGCAATAAAAGCCATACCTTTACC
>JAFGPC010000146.1 GCA_016926155.1 Sedimentisphaerales bacterium | reverse complement strand
GTTCCCCGGAGGAATACTGAATTCCGACGAAGCGCGGGAAAGGGGACTCAGACGGATCGTCCGGGAAGAGTTAGGTATCCGGATCGAGGTCGGTCGCGCGCTCGCCGAAGTGAAGCATGCGTACACCCATTTTCAAATCACGCTCACCGCTTTTACTTGTAAGTTGACGAAGGGCGCACCGGCCGGTTCTGAGTGGCGGTGGGCCGACGCTGGCCAATTGGATGCGCTGCCCTTCTCCGCTGCGGACCGCAAGATCGCCCGCGCCGTCACTCCTCATCCGGCAGGCTTTTGATCGGCCTTTGACGTTGCAACGGCAAAGTGAATAACCCGGAATAGATCAAGATGGCTTCTTCGCCATAACATTCATCATCCCACCTTTGCCGATGGCGTGTTCGACCAGGCAGAACGGAGCAACGAGGAGTAAAAGCAAAGAGTAAACCGGCGTCTTGCCGTAGTTCATTGTCGGTCGATAGTCCAGTCTCCCGACCAGGAAATTCTGTGCCGACCGCGCCGCGATCAAATGGATCGCGCTCTTGACTTCGATATCACCAAATCCTGCCCGACGTATCAAATCGGCCAGCGCCTTTGGGGTCAACATTTGTAAATGCCGCGGGTAGTGGTAACCGGACCAATAGCGGCCGAAAATCATCCGCTCGATACTGTCCCTGTTTGGGAGTTGTCCCATGATATACCCTCCCGGTTTCATTATGCCAGAAAACGCTACTTTTGACTTGTCTTCCTTTAGGGAAGCTTAAGCTTGTTCCATAGGGTATCTCCTTTCTTTTATGGTCTGAGCAACCTAAACTGGAGACACCCCTTCTTCCATCCTTGACACAAGATCTGATACATCACCTATAACCAGATAGACTTTGACAGCAGTGTTGGTCTATGGCATAAATTAAAATGAAGTATCAGGGGATTAACGGTTATTTTTGGATCAGCAACAATTATTTGTCCATTTTACAAGGTATGTTCGGATAGAGAAGCAACCAATAAAGGACGTGTGGAAATGGCTGACAAGCCTTCTTTGGGGTATTTGCGGTGATAGGCGATTTTTTCGACCTCATGCGTCCACGGCAATGGACAAAAAATGTACTCATTTTCCTGCCCCTTTTTTTCGGTCTTCAGTTTAACAATCTCCATCTGCTGGCAAAAGCTTGTTTTGCATTCATTTTATTCTGTTTGTTGGCCAGCGCGGTTT
Source organism: Sedimentisphaerales bacterium (assembly GCA_016926155.1). Classification (GTDB taxonomy): domain Bacteria; phylum Planctomycetota; class Phycisphaerae; order Sedimentisphaerales; family Anaerohalosphaeraceae; genus JAFGGE01. Next base: position 1,940 of record JAFGPC010000146.1, on the reverse strand, counting down.
ATATCTTTAACGATTATCATGACAGAGAGGAAGACAGAAGACACCCCCAAAAAAACCCGCCCACTTGCTGCCAGACGGATCACAATAAGAAGCGCCTTAAGCATAGGGATCATCTTGACAACAGTCGGATTACTTGGGTCAGCATATCTCGATATTTCCGCACTCTGTATGACCATCCTGTATCTTATCTTGAACGTTTTCTACACCGTCAAACTGAAGCAAGCTCCTTTCTTGGATATTCTTATAGTCGCTTTCGGTTTTGTGATCCGGATTATTGTGGGCGGTGTCGTAACCGGGATTAAGGTATATCCATGGATAATGATCATGACGTTTCTTTTGGCTCTGTTTCTGGCTATGGGGAAAAGACGGGACGACCTATTGCTATTCAGGAATCACGGAGAGAAAGTAAGAAAATCGATCGATGGTTACACGATGAAACTTGTCGACAGCAGCATGCTGGTGCTTGCAGCCGTGATGATCGTTTCTTACATCATTCACATGCTGTCTTCTGAAATCATTTCCAAATTCAAAACCGATTATTTATACCTTACAACGGTGTTTGTCGTTCTCGGCATCATGCGTTACCTCCAAATTATTTTTATCCAGCAAAGTTCCGCTGACCCCGTTGAGATACTCTGGAAGGATTCCTTTATTCAGATCGTAATAATAGGATGGATAACCATGTTCGCTCTGCTGATTTATCTGTAAAAAGGGGCGTTCATTTCTCCGGCCTCTTTGTTCCGCTGATGCTTCCAGAATTATCCACGGCATTTTTATTAGGCGTCTCATGTAATGCTATTTCATTGCCAGAGATAGTCTCAGAATGTCCTGCTTTCATCTATCGAAGCGCTCTACGGTAAATATACGCGGTGTCACTCAACAAGTAGGAATCAACCTCATGTTGTAGAATCCGACTTTAATCAAGAATCTAAGGTCGACTCCGTTGTTTCAAAGCCAATCCGAGATTCTCGCGAGCTTCGGCTTAATCGGGCTTTATTTCAACTGCCCTCCGAAAATGCATGATGGCTTCTTCAATCTGTCCACGACTTGCCAGAGCTATGCCGAGGTTATTGTGGACCACGGCATAGCCTGGTTTGATTTCCAACGCCTTTTTAAAATGGTGAATAGCCTCGTCAACCTGCCCACAGCTTACCATAACGATAGCAAGGTTGATATGGGCTTCGGTAAAATTGGGTTTAATTTCGACTGCTTTCCGAAAATGGGCGATGGCCTCATCGATCTGCCCACGGCGGGCTAAGACAACACCGAGGCTGTAATGGGCAATCTGGTAATCAGGATTGATTGCAAGAGCGCGCTGAAAATGGGTGATAGCCGCATCAATCTGTCCGCGATTTGCATATTCACTGCCGAGGCCGTGCTCGGCAAAGTAGTTATTTGAAGTGCAAGCCAGAGTATGCAACCAGATCGTCTCATTGTCCCGCCAGTATAACGTTTGCCTCCATGCCAAGGCCATAAATACAAACAGCACAAATACCGAGATGACGCCAAGTGCCAAGCGGCGATGACGCCATGCCGCGGTGATTTGTGCAATTCCCCAAGTCAGAGAGATATATAGCCCTATTTGTAGAAGGTAGGTAAAGCGATCTGCCATTGCGAACAAACATATTTGGACAAGACCGATTACCGGAACAAGCATTCCCATATACCAAAACCAACCAACAAATAGATAAGGGATCCGACGTCGCCATACCACAGCTGCCATCGAAATGCCCGTCAGCGCCAGCGCCGAGAGAGCGATTTTCCATACCGGCAACATAACTTCGGGATGGGGATAAAACATCGCCAAGTTAACAGGATAAAATAATTTCCCGACGTAGGCAAGATATGAAACCAGGGCCGAATTGCGTCACATTAAATGTTACCAGAGGAGGTGATAAAAAGGGATCGTTGACTCATAATTGGATGTTACCGAACATCGC
>JAFGPC010000145.1 GCA_016926155.1 Sedimentisphaerales bacterium | reverse complement strand
TCCTTGACATAGATAAAGTCGCGAAGCTGCTCGCCGTCGGCGTAGTCGGGCCGGCAGGACTTGAACAGGCCCACGCGCCCCGTCCGGCAGATCTGCTCATAGGCCTTGATCACGAAGCTTCGCATCTCGGCCTTATGATATTCGTTGGGCCCGAACACGTTGAAAAATTTCAGCCCCACTGCCGATTCCAGCAGGCCCGAACGCCAGGCCCATAGATCGAACATATGCTTGGAATAGGCGTACATGTTCAGCGGTGTCAGCTCTTCGAGCCGTTCTTCATTGTCGTTAAAGCCCTTCGTCCCGTTACCGTAAGTGGCCGCGCTGGAGGCATAGATCAATCGTATATCATGATCTCCGGCAAAACCGGCCAGCAGCCTTGAGCAGTTGTAGTTGTTGCGAACCAGATAAGAACAATCGGTCTCGGTCGTCGAGGAACAGGCCCCCATATGAAAAATCGCCTCGATTGGCCAGTCCACCCGTCCATCAGCAACCATCTCATAAAATTCGTCGGCCTCAAGATAGTCCATATAACGAAGCCGGCGCAGGTTTTTCCACTTGGCGTCCTCGCCCAGTATATCGACGATCAGGACATCTTCAATCCCGCGTGCATTGAGCCCGGCGACAATCGCCGAACCGATGAATCCCGCCCCACCGGTGACTATAATCATACCAATCTCCACAATGTCATTTTCACATTTCCGAGCGACACGGTACGGCTTTTACAGGTGTCTGTCAATCGTAAATGCCTGCCTTACACTTGCCCTCTGTGATATGGATTGATGGACAGTCAATTGATTTATTGGATGGACAACCAAAATGTCGTTCCCCTTCGACAAAGACACCCGGTTGCGTCCCGGTGCACAGACAGACTGGCACAACACTCCTCCTATAATCCGGGGCTGGTTTGTCTATGGTTTTCTGCGAAAACCGAAGGCAAAGAGATCGGCGTCCCGCAAAACAAAATGCAACCGGACAGGTTTGCCGGCCAATGCACGTACATCACTACCGGAATTCCATGCTACCGCTTTTTCAATATCATCGCCGTAAATTTCAGGACAGTCGGCCAGACTGTGCCCGGGGATCGCGTTACCGTCTGTATCCTGTATTTCTACTTGTACAGAACCGGCGGCTGATGTAGAAAAATTGATGCGTAATGTATCGCCCTCAAAGAGCAACGGTTTTGTAATGACACGGCCCCCGGAAAAACCGGCCCGGAGCGATACAAAGCCGTCAATCCGATACGTATAACGACGGATCTTTCCTCCCGCCCCTTCATAATATCGTTCATTGCTGTACAACGAAAGTTCCTTGCCGGCACCGGGAAGTTCCGATTGGGTCTCGACCATTCCCAGCCAGATATAATTACTTCGGTTATGCCACTTGTCGCGGTTCCGGCCGGGCGGGACAACGGCTTCGGACCAGCGATGGAAGACGATCCCATCCCGACTGCCCATAAACAGACCTTCCGTCAGAGAATCGCGGTCGGGAAGATAACGCGTGGGAAAACCGATATCGATATGCGGCGCACGGTAGTACGGCTGTATCTGGTTGGTATAAAGATGCTGCTTGGGGGCGTCCGGATAGACAAGCCAAACCGGTTTTGTCCAATGTATAAAATCCTTTGATGCAGCCATTTTGATGTCCCGCACTCCCTCATGAAAATCGCGAAAATAGCAGCGATACTGGCCGCGAACCGAATCCCAGAAGGCCAGATTCTGTGAATCGAAAGCGCCTTCCGTGAGAATCGGTTTTGACTGTATCTGCTTCCAGTGAATGCCATCCGGACTCTGAAAGGCCAGAAGAGCCTGGTGATATTCATCCTCGCCGCGTGCTACGGCCTTGTACCTCGCTTCAGGTAAACAGGCCGGATTGACATCCTTGAAAGGCACAAAATTGTGTGTTCCCGTTCCGGCCCAGATGATATTGTTTTCTTTTGATCCGTTAAAGTCAACCAATTTGAGAGTCGGCCGGGTCCACCGGATTCCATCCCGGCTTTCGGCATAACAGACCACGGGCGGATGAAGCTGTTTCTGTGTTTCATCGTCATGCCCCCATCCGCGGTAATACATCCGATACAGATCCCCATCCTGAAAGATCGTGTGATAGCCGCAGGTATTGCCCTCCCACGGCTTGTCATGAACCAGCGCCACCTCTCTGGGAATCGGACGGTGTAAATGCAGTTCGGCATCCCCCTTCATTCCATGAATCAGATAGGAATCGACGAACAACTCCCATCGTGAACCGATATCGATCTTACTCTCCGCCATTGCGGTTGAAGCGGACAACAGCAGAAACCATACTACCACTTTATACCGCCCCTGCACTGCGGTCGACATCGCTGTCTCCTCGTATTGATTTTATATATGCCTTACCGGATCTTGTAACTGATCGACATGCCGTCACCCTTTTCCATGGATGCCCGGATGATAACCGTGTCGTAATCCGGACTGTTCTGGATATAGTCCAGAAAGTCTCTCATCGCTCTCTCCGAGCGGATTACGTTGTCGCCAACGATGACCGCGCCGGGCTTGAGCTTGGGCTCGATTAGTTTTAAGTATTTAAAATAATCCTGTTTGAGAGCATCGATAAAGATAAAGTCAATCGGCCCTTCGATAGTAGGAAGTGTCTTGAGCGCATCCCCTTCAATGACGGTCACTACATCTTCCAGACCGACCTTTTCCAGATTCTCACGGGTGGCCTTAACCATTTGCGAATCGATGTCCAGCGTATACAGATGCCCGCCGGTCCGTTCGAAGGCGATACCCATGTTGATAGCGCCGAATCCGGTTGCCGAGCCCACTTCCACTCCCTGTTTGGCCCGGGCGCTCTCGACCAGAATCCGCAGCATTATCGCATCCCCGGGTGTGGTGTTAAGTCCGGTTCGGTGAAAATCCTTGATAAACTGGTCACGAAAGGTCTGTGTTTTGCGTTTGTCGGTCTCCACTGCAGAAACGAGCATTACCGCCAGACTCAGAATACCAACACATGATGCAAGAATGATCCATTTGCTTTTCTTCATCCCGATCTTCCTTCTTAATAAAGGTTTCTTCATCCTTCGTCACTGCGACGCCGGATCTGCTTCCATTACACTCAAAAAAAGTATCCAGGTCAACCCGAGAAATATGTCTTTCTCTTTATCGTTTCGAGTACTTTCTTTTTTTCTTGACAATATGATTCTATTGCGAGTAATTTGATACCAGTGACGTTGATTTCCGATCAGCAAAGAGAGGTATCTTGCGTTCGAACTCGAAGGGTCCTAATCGCTGTCGAGTATTCAGGACAAAAAGATGTGGGTGATATCTTATCATAACTGTGCCCTGTCTAGAATATCTTCTTACAAGTCGAACAAGGCTTGTGATTTCTTAAAATCCATCTGGATATATTCCAAAAAAACAATATATCCAACGAATAATCGAGGCATCATTTGGAAAGGTGCTTCACTCAGGACAGAATATCTCTAATTGTATGGTGGAAGCGGAGGTGTACTATGAAAAGCAGGATTTTGTTATTGGTAATTGTATTTTCTTATTGTGCAACAGCAGGGGCATTTCACAGGCCGCCGGAATCTGAAAAAGGGGCGCTGGTAAAGGTCGTCACCACATGGAACTCATCGTGTTCCGGCAACAATGTCGAGTCCTGGGACAACATGGTCCGAGGCTGGTATAATGATATCACAAATCCCTGGCCTACGCCCATAGGCCATTGGGATCGGGCCTGGTGGAAAGACGGCTTTTATCACAATGGCAATATCGTAGACAGCGATTTTGCCGATCCCTCTATCGTTAGTTGGGGCCGGGATTACCTGGACGATACGGGCATTGACGAACCGGACGCCCTGATGGTCGGCCTGCATGGAGGCGTCAGTGATGACGGGCGATGGTTCGGTCGGGTACGAGTGGATGAGTCAGGTTCGGGTAACTGCAATGCGTACCAGGGACATATGGAGTTGGATTCTGATCTGGAATTCTTGCACCTGTCCTCGTGTAACAGTATGAATCGGCCTGTCTGGTGGGGAAACGGATGGTCCACCTCATTTAAACGAGTTCGCCAGATTGACGGTTTCCACGGATGGATGTGGATTTCAACGTCCTTCACGGGTCGCTATAAGGATTTTGCGGATGATGGTTTTGATTCCTGCGGTATCGCCATGGCCTGGATAGACAACCTGTATATTAATAACGTCTCAGGCTCGGAGGATGAGTGTCCCTGTGCCCGTGGTGTTGGTGCGACGGAATCGGACCTGTGGAATCGCATGTTCCATGAACAGTATGACTGGCAGGCGGATTCGGATCCAACACCGAATGTACACGGTATTATCTACATTCGCAATTGCGATCCGGCCGGTGAAAGCCCTCTACCACCGTCCGAACCCCCGGCCGAGCCCGACTCTACGACGATTCTTCCGCCCCCGGCTGATCCATGGGACATTCGAGCGTATCGAGAAGTGCTCGATAAGATACTGCCTGCCGCAATTCCTTCAGAGATTATCAAAGTCCCATCCGGACAGGACTGGCTGGCCGAAATGGCTGTGCCAAAGGTATCTGGTGCCGCAGACGATCAGGAAAGACTCACGGAGGTCTTTCAGGAAGGCGGGGTAACCTATGCGCAGAACAAGGCGGAAACAAAGGTCGTTAAGATGGACTTGAATCGCGGTCGGATTCGTTATTTGAATGCAGAGCGAACATTCGATTATCTTACGTCACCGCGCCAGGCAGTGGACGAAAAAGAAGCTATGCAATTGGCTCTGAATGCCCTGGGCAACCTGGGAGTACCGGATGCGGAGTGGGGCAACCCCGATGTCGCAACGGTAGGAGGCGAAAGTGACAGCAATGCTAAAAGTAACGAAGTATTCGACGTCGAGCAACTCGTAACGCTGCCGCGCATGGTGAAGGAATTTCCCGTGTTTGATTCATTCGCCCGCGTGGCTATCTCAAACAAGGGCGAGGCCACCCGAATGATGGTGTTCGACTGGCCGCAATTTAAACTTAAATGGAACGGCGATATGGGCCTGCGTAGTAGGACGGATATTTTAAATCGACTGGCAGCACAATTGCTCAATGCCTACAACGGTGCTCCCGTGCAAGCACGCAGCGCTCAATTGGGCTTTTCGCGAGTGGGCCCGGATTATGTACCTATGATGCGGGTGGCGATTCTGGACGAGTTTATCGGGCGATTGTTCGATGAACCGGCAATTCAAGGTTTGGAAGATGACAAAGACATGGATGGTATTCCCGACAGCCAGGACAACTGTCCCAACAGGGCTAATACGGATCAACTGGACAGTGACAAGGATGGTGTGGGAGATGTGTGTGACAATTGCATTGAGGAGCCGAATCCCGATCAGGCAGACGAGGATAGGGACGGATTGGGAGATGTCTGCGACACGAACCAGGACGAGGACATCGATGAACCGGCATGCGGAGATGCTGATCATCCCTCACCGCCCGGGGATAATAACTTTGACTGCAAAGTGGACCTGAAGGACCTTTCGATCATGGCGGCACACTGGCTCTTGGATTGCATGAGCAATCCGGATAATCCCGGCTGTCAATCGCAAGGAGGTTTGTAAGAAAAACTGACTTCAGTATAAAATAATGCACAGAGGTATCTCTACTAAGAAAGGAGTTTTGGGATGAAATACCTTTGTCCCTATGTGGCAATCCTGTCGGTCTTCGTGGGCTGTGAGGTTAGCCCAGAAGATCCTATGCCCGTACCGTATGTCAATTGGGAATCAGCTTCCGTTATAAGCAATGGAATTCGCATTCATTACTGGCGTACGGGTGGTGCCGGCAAACCGGTCATGATCATGGCCCACGGTGTCACAGATTATGGTTTGAGCTGGTCTTCTCTTGCCGCAAAATTCCAAACCGAATATGACGTCATTATGTTTGATGCCCGCGGGCATGGATTTTCTGAGAAACCTGAAGGACCGTACGACCTGACCACGCATGTAGAGGACCTTGTAGGATTGATCAAGGCGCTGGACATCCAAAAGCCCATCCTGATAGGCCACTCCATGGGCAGTGGAACCGTTGCCCTGACCGCAGCAACCTATCCCAATATTCCTCGAGCCATCATCATGGAAGATCCGCCTCTGACCGAATTGCTTGAATATCTCAAGGATTTTCATGTTCAGGAATGGAAGGGCTGGATCGAATCCGACAAAGCCATGGGCAAACAGGCACTCATGAAGCTGGCCCGTTCCAAGCGGCATCCCGGCTGGAGTGTTTTTGAATATGACCACTGGGCCGAAGCCAAGCTGCTGGTCTGTTCAAACGTGGTCGATGTCCTCCTCGATGAAAATCTCCGTGATCCGGCCCGGATCTACCCAAAAATCACGATCCCCGCGCTCATCCTCAAGGCCGATACCGATCCCGAACACCGAAAGAAAAATCTTAAGATCGCGGGACTTCTGCCCAATGGAAAGCTTATACATATCGATGGTGCCGGTCATCTGGTTCGTCTGGATAAACCTTATGAAACCGAACTCCAGATTCGTGCTTTTCTTGTAAAACTAAAAAACTGATACTGAGAGGATAAAAGGCTAAAAGTTCCAGCCGGTAGAAAGAGAAAGGATACTGGAAAGAAAAAACTGGCATCCCCATTTTGTTCTGCAAATTATATCCATGAGGCATCCTGCATGAACAGAACCATGCCAATACCGAATCCAGTCAACGTGCCTATCGCATTGGCATATTCCTGACGGATATGTACTGTTTGGCTATATGTATAGCCATGGATTTCCATCGCCCGAGCCAGTTTGCTGTTACCCGCTCGCGCCTCTTCTATTCGTCGTCGGTCGGTCAGGGTTGATAAAATCAAAGGAATCAAGACCATCAAATACGCCGGCTCAACCGACAAAACATTACACAACCAGACAATTCCACCCACTATCAGACAATAGACCGTACCGCAGGACAAGACTCGCAGTACCAAAGAAATTGGTTCCCGTCGAAATATTCGAATTCGATAGAGCAGTGCAAACGGCAACAGAAACACATCACCCACTGCGAAAACAACAATCGATACAAGATAGACCAAAAGTGCTTTTAAGATTGTCATCGCAAATTCCGCTCTTTGAACAAAGTCAAAGTCTAGTCGGAATACAAACGCTATTAAAGTGTATTTATTCTGTCAGGCCTTTGGCCTTGAGAATTTTTTCTTCGATTTCAATCATCAGGTCCGGATTTTCGGTTAAAAAGGCCTTGGCGTTTTCGCGACCTTGACCAAGGCGTATTTCGCCATAATTCAGCCAGGCGCCGCTTTTCTGGACGATATCGCATTCCACACCCAGATCGAGCAAATCTCCTTCCCGGCTGATTCCACCTTCAAAAGTCAGGTCAAATTCGGCCTGCTTGAAGGGGGCGGCTACTTTATTTTTAACAACCCGAGCCCGAACACGATTGGCAATGGCCTGTCCGGCCGAATCCTTCAGCGTCTGGACACGTCGTACATCAATTCGCACAGAACTGTAGAACTTCAATGCATTACCACCCGGTGTCGTCTCCGGATTGCCGAACATCACCCCAATCTTCATACGGATCTGATTGATAAAAATCAGGCAGCATTTACTCTTGCTGATTGCTCCAGTCAATTTCCGCAGAGCCTGGCTCATCAGGCGGGCTTGCAAACCGACATGGCTCTGCCCCATCTCTCCCTGCATCTCCGCCTGGGGCACAAGAGCCGCGACCGAATCGACTACGATTACATCGACCGCATTGGACTTAACCAGCATCTCAGCGATGTCCAGGGCTTGTTCCCCTGTATCGGGCTGGCTGACAAGCAGGCTGTTTATATTTACACCGAGCTTGCGGGTCCAGGTCGTATCCAGGGCGTGTTCGGCATCGATAAAGGCCGCTACTCCCCCCTGTTTTTGGGCATTGGCCACGACATGCAACGCCAGGGTTGTTTTCCCTGAGGATTCCGGTCCAAAAAATTCGCACACCCGTCCTCTTGGCACACCACGACCCCCCAAGGCGATATCTAGAGATAAGGCTCCCGTGCTGATCCCCTCAATGGCGGCGATTTTCGACTCATTCATCTTCATGATTGAGCCGGCCCCATATTGTTTTTCGATCTGGGCGATAGCACGATCCAGTGCTGAACTGGCGGCCGAGCCCTTGCTGGACGAAGCGGATTGGCTGGTCTTCTTGGCCATGGTTTCTCCCTTTTGAGGATGTGAGCAACACATTACGCCCAGGATTTCCGTCAACCCAAGGCTACCTTGCTCAATACTGTATAGATTGGGCCTGTTTTTGTCAAATCACTTTTGTACAGACAGACCGAATCGACACTAAGAGTGCCAAGATTTGGAGAGGGAAATCCCTTTACAACATTACCCATTTTAAAACCTGCGGATCGAGAACGCACCCGGCATAAGGTCAGGTGGGGAGAAAACGGACGGGATTCAGGTAAAAAGCCCAATGATTCAAACGCTTTATTTAAATCATTTCTCAAATTGACCAGGATTGGGTGTTCCTGCATGCCTACCCAAACCACACGAGCCGGCGAACCGAATGTGCCCAATCCGGCAACCTCAAGCGAGAATCGGGTGTGGGAACAGACCGTCTGTTCAAGGGCCGAACAGACTTCGGATAGAAAGGAATCTCGTACTTCTCCCAGGAACTTGAGCGTCAGGTGGATTGAGTCCGGCCGGACCCATTTGGCATCCGATTTCTTAATTTCGGATTGCTCCCGCAATGTTTCCTGAATCCGCTTCAGGTGGGAACGAATAGAATCATCAAGATTAATCGCAATAAAACAACGCATTGGAGTACAAAATAACTAAAACTGGGTCACCTTTTTCAACGTATCAAACCGCTCCTCGATATCGTCCATGGTGATCGCCTTGATCCCATGAATGGAAAAATCACTAATGGTAAAGGAAGAAACAACGGTGCCATACCCAATGGCCTTCCGCAGACTGATTACATCCACGGCTCCAGCCTTGGCCAGATATCCCATCATGGCCCCGGCAAACGAATCCCCCGCGCCTGTCGGATCGATTACAACCGAGGTCGGAAATCCTGGCAGGATAAAACAATCTCCGTCCGAGTTGACCATCATAGAACCATACTCGCCCTTCTTAATAATCACTACTTTAGGCCCTAGGTCCAATATGTTCTGCGCTGCGCTCATCAGATTCTTCTGCCCGGTCAACAGTTTGGCCTCCCCTTCGTTAAGTACCAACATGTTGATTCGATCCAGAAGGAGTTTCAAGTCATCCTGGGCCGTGATAATCCAGTGGTTCATCGTATCGGCCGCAACAAATTTCGGCCGGGCCAGTTGATCCAGAAGCTGCATCTGCAAAGCCGGTGCGGTATTTGCCAGAAATACGTAATCGCTGTCCTTGAAGGAATCCGGTACTTCCGGTGGATTTTCCGCCAGCACATTCAACTCCACCGCATCGGTTTTCGCTTCGTTCATATCACCTTCATATGAGCCATTCCATCGAAAGGTTTTGCTTCCCTGACGAAATTCAAGGCCGCCCAGATCCACATCCCTACCCTCAAAAATCTCCTGCAGTGCAAATGGGCAATCCTCCCCTACTACCCCGACAAAACGAACGGGAGAAAAAAAACTCGCCGCCATGCTGAAATGAATGGCCGACCCCCCCACACAATTTTCACTGTATCCGTAGGGTGTTTTGACTGTATCAATCCCTATGGATCCTGTCACCAATAGCGACATATTCAGACCTCCCGTCAATTTTTATTATCAAATTTCTCAATGGCTATTCGTATTCGTGCCAGTGTATTATCCATTCCCAGCATATCCACCGAATCAAAAATAGGCGGACTGATCGTCGTTCCGCAAATCGCCACACGAAGCGGTTGAGCAACTTTACCCAACCCGATCTGTTTTTGGTCGGCCAAACCACGCAATACCTGCTCAATCGACTCAGCGGTGATTTCAGCCAGGGCCTTGAACTGATCGCCCACTTCCGCCAGCACCCCCAATCCGTTATGCTTGAAAAGCACTTTTTCGACTGCCGTTTCATCGTAGTCTACTTTCGTATTATCGACAAAAAGAAACCGCGTCTTTTGTTCGATCTCTTCCAGCGTCCGGGCCCCCAGGCAAACCTTCAGGATGCGAGTCAGCCGCTCGTCTTCCGCCCTAGCGGCAGGACTGCCGATTTCCGCCAGAAAAGCCTTATAATGCCCCAAAAGAGCAGCAGGAGAAACGCGTTTAATATGCTCGGTGTTGAAAGACATCAGCTTTTTACGGTCAAAAAGGCTGTTGGACTTGCTCAATCGGTCCAGATTAAAAGCTGCGATCAGTTCCTCTCGATCCATTACCTCCCGATCATCGCCAGGATTCCAACCCAGAAGGGCCAGGAAATTGACCATGGTCTCGGGCAGATACCCACTGCGAAAAAAATCAACCACATTGATTTCCGGAAGATGTACTCCCAGATGGGCCGCCATTGCATCAATAGCAGGCATGTCAGGAGTCGTTTTTTTGTTAAGAAACGATTCCATTTCCTCAGTGCTGATCCCGCCGGCCAGAGCCAGGGATTCCAGATCAGGATCATTCATGGATTTGATTCTCTCTCGCAGGGCTTTGGGGCGTTCTCGTTTGCTCAGCTTGCCACCACTTTCGCTGACCGTTACCGACATGTGAGCATACACCGGTGTGCGAAAACCAAGGGCGGCCTGCAGGGCCTGATGGCTTGGCGTGTTCATCAAATGCTCCTGGCCCCGGATGACATGTGTGGCGCCCATCAGCTCATCATCCACTACGACAGCGAAATGATAGGTGGGAAATCCATCGCTTTTTTGAATGATGAAATCCTGCACTTCACCCGGCCCAAAAGTTACATCTCCACGAATGACATCCTGCACGATAATCGGCTGATCCTGCGGTACGGCAAAACGTACTGTAACCGGCCGGCCCTCGGACCGTGCCCGTTCGACATCCCTGGTATCGGGAAACTGATCGGGACGCTGATAGACAAATCCCTGTTTTCCTTCCGATGCTTCCCGTCGCAAAGCCTCCAGTTCCTCGGGTGTGTCAAAACAGTAATATGCCTTACCCTGGTCCAGGAGTTTGGTAATATATTGATCGTAAATATCCCGTCGCCGGGATTGCAGATAAGGCCCGTTCGGCCCGCCCACTTCGGGACCCTCGTCCCAATCGATCCCCAACCAGCGCAGGTCCTGAATCACCTGCTGCATGGCTGTGGGTGTATTGCGTTTAAGGTCCGTATCCTCGATGCGCAGGATAAACGTCCCGCCCATCCGGCGGGCATACAGCCAGTTAAACAACGCCGTCCGGGCCCCGCCGACATGCAGGTACCCCGTCGGTGACGGAGCAAATCGTGTAACAACCATGCAAAGTCCTCATAAAACATCTTCCATTCAGCAGGAAGACTCTACGCTGGATCGGGAAAAATGTCAAGAAACACATCACTTCCCTTATTGATGTTACCATGAGTGATACAGAATCCTGTTTGCTTATTATAGAAAATGAGATGCTAGTTTCGGACGGCGATGCAGTATCTCAGTAAAATGACCGATTAAAATTTTTTCCATTTTTCGTAAGATCGCCTCATCGGCCCGGGGTATTCGTTTCAAATCGGCAAAACACGAGGCGACAGCAGGAGCAAGCCGAATCCGTTCGGTAAATACGGATTCACAATCCGCACAAACCAGCCCGTTGGCTCGACTGCTGAAAAAGACTTCCTGCCAGTTTGGCTTGTAAGATCGGCTGCAATTGGCACATTGATTCAAGACCGGGATGCCGCCCACTTCCCTCAGTAATGTTAGTTGAAACACAATCAAAAAGGCCATACTTTCATTTGAATCCGGTGAGTGCTGTACATCCTCCAGAAACGTGATAAATCGATCATACAGATCCGGATGAGGATCGTACTGTTGTGTCATGGAATCCACCAACTCGGCGGCAAACAAAGCACAGTCCATTGCATGCAGATTGCGTCGTAGCAGAACGAACCTCGGTTGCTGCTGAAACTCCGTCAATGTCGCCAGACTTCCGGATAGATTCGGGGAAAACTGAACCTCTCCACAGGAAAATATTTCGATGGGACCGTCAAAAGCGGACTTGGCCCGACGAGATCCCTTGGCCATCGCCCCATATTTTCCCATACGGCGTGCGAATAAGGTTACAACCTGAGATGTCTCGGAAAAGTCAACTGTACGAAGACAGATCGCCCGATCCCGGCTCAACATGGCTCAGACCTGCCCGGGAGACTCTTGAACGGGAAGTTTCTCAATCCGAATCTGATTGATCTTTCGCGTCTCGGCATCCACGATAGTAAACTTAAGGTTTTCATACTGAAACATTTCACCCTTTCTGGGAATATAGCCCAGATGGGAAAAGACAAATCCGCCGACCGTATCGTAATCGTCATCTTCCGGAAGAGAAAGATCGAACTCATCATTGAGATCGTCGACATAGGTTCGTGCGTCGATTTCCACGGTCCGTTCATCCACTTTCTTCATGGATTCCGGTGGCGTCTCTTCATACTCATCCACGATCTCGCCGACCAGTTCTTCCAGAATATCTTCAATGGTCACGATTCCGGCCGTTCCGCCGTATTCATCCAGTACGACAGCGATATGCAGTTTCTGATTTTGGAACTCATGAAGAAGAGCCCGCAGGGGTTTGCTCTCAGGAACAAAATAGGCCTTGCGAATCTTGTCGCGCAGACGGAATTCCTGCCCTTCCCGACCTACTTCAGAAAGCAGATCCTTGGCATAGACCAATCCGATGATATTGTCGATATTTCCTTCGTAGACCGGGATTCGTGAATGGCCCGCCTCGCTGATCGTATGCAGCACTGTCTCACGGTTGTCATCTATACTAAGCACCACCAGATCGGTACGAGGGGTCATGATCTCCTCGGCCGTGGTCTCGCTCAACTCCAGTACGTTCTCGATCATTTCCATTTCTTCTTCATCGACCCCACCCTCCATATGGATCTGCTCGACGACATTCAAAAACTCCTCCTGCTTTTCTTCATGGCTTTGATCCCCGTTGACGTCGGTCACTCCGGCCAGTCGTCGAACAAGACGATCGTGCAATGAGCAGGCCCACCAGAAGGGCCCGGTCAGATAGGCCAGGACGCGAAGCAAACGCTGGGTACGGAATAGAACCGCTTCAGGTGTATACTTGGACCATGCCTGGGGGATGCTCGCATGAACAATGGTAAGCAGGATAAAACCTGCAATGTACGACAGCACATACGGCAAGGAGGAATCGGACAACAGCCGAACCAGAAAGATAATGATGCCCACATCAGCTGCCAAAGCCAAAAACAGACACATGGCCAGTATCTTTTCCTGCTTATCCAGAAAGGCCGGTGGAATATCGCCTTTATTGGCATCCTTGAACATATCCTGCAGCTTAACCCGCGAGAAACTGCGAAGAGCCAGATGATTCAGCGAAAAAAACAGTGATCCTGCCGTAAGAAGTAAAATCCCCAGCAATGACCATCCAACATCGTCCACTTGTTGTTATCCTTTCGTTATTCGTCCTGATCCTGCGGTGTTGTATTGTATACGGTTCCAAATCCCGCCTGAAGTAAAATTTTATCTTCCATTTGATGCATTTTTTGGGCCGTCGGCTCGTCGGTGTCATCGAATCCAAGCTGGTGCAGCAGCCCGTGTGTAACGTATAAGGCCAATTCCGCCGCTGTTTGATGTCCCCGAGTATTTGCCTGACGTGCTGCTTCCTGGGCGTTTACAACAATCTCAAATGAAGGGATTCCATCCGCGTCCGTTAAGTCAAAACTGATCACATCCGTTACGGCTTCACTATGTAGAAAACGTTCATGAACCTGTCGGATTCCTTCATCATCCACCACTACCAGACTTACTTCGGCCTGATACGCTTGAAATTGTTGGCAAATCCGACGGGCAAGCTTGCAAAGGCAATCCACATCTATCGCCGGATCATCCATCATACAGGTGCATTGAACGCTGATATCAGATGGGTGATCTTCCATGATCCTAGCTCTTTTGAGTTTCCTGTAACGGGGTTTCGGATTTAGGCTTTTCCGCCGGCTTGTCCGGAGGCTGGGGATAGGCCACCCGCCCGTGATGGTGTGCTGCCAGAGACTTGGCAATCGCCGCTTCGATCTGGCTCAGTTCCCGCAGAGTCAGGTCACATTCATCAAATTGACCGTCCTGCAATCGCTTCATTACCATATTATGCACAATCACCTCAATCCGTGTCGGCGTCAGTTCGGTCATCGAACGAACCGCACTTTCGATACAATCGGCAAGCATCACAATCGCCGCTTCCTTGGTTCGGGGCTTGGGACCGGGGTAGCGGAATTCTGTTTCAGATATGGGAGTATCCCGGTCGGTTTGCTTCTTTCGGGCTTCGTTATAAAAATATTCGATCAGCGTTGTGCCATGGTGCGTCTCGATGAACTGACGAAGCGGCGCCGGAAGACCGTATTCCCTGGCAATCTCGATTCCATCCTTGACATGTCCGACAATGATCAACTGGCTCATCGCCGGTGAAAGTTGCTCATGACGACTGGCCGATCCCATCTGATTCTCACCGAAGTACACTGGCTTGTTGATCTTTCCCACGTCATGATAATATGCACCAACGCGGCAGAGCAGGCCGTTGGCGCCAATGGCTTCGGCGGCTGCTTCGGCAATAGTTCCAATCAACAGGCTATGGCTGAAGGTTCCCGGCGCTTCCATTGCCAGCTTCTTGAGCAATGGCTGATTGGCGTCACTGTAGTCCAATAGGGTCATACTGGTCGCAATCCCAAATACCTTCTCAATTAATGGAAGAAAACTCTGGATCATGACACCGACAACGATCGTTACCAATGCTGCGATGGCAGCATTCCAGATCAGATCCGCCAGGACTCTGTCTTCCAGTCGTCCCATGGCGGCGGCCGTGACAAATACGATCACCGAGGCGATGGTAGCAACCTCGATCAGTTTCATCCGTGTCCTGATTTCGCGCAGAGCAAAACAGCATGGTACAGCGCCGGCGGCCATCGTGATAAAATGAGAAACCGTGGCAATACGAGTGGATTTTCCACCGCTGATCGCCAAACAGACAAGAATGGAATAAAACAACGTCATACCCAGCGAAAAACGTTGATCATAGGCAATAGTCAGGATGATCGCACAGGTTACGGCAGTTGCCGTTGCCAGATAGGTTTCTTTCTGATACAAAGCCCCTGCCTTAGTCAAACCCAGCAACAATAGAAACAGACATGCAAGGGCCATCATGCGCGTAGGACGGGTTATAATCCGCGGTTGATAATGTTGCAAATAAAGCGCCATCCCCAGCGAGACAAAAAACACTACGACTCCCAGAGCGACCATATCCGGGTAGGGTCGCCACATACCCTCAAATGCTTTGTCGCTGCTGCGGTCTCCGGGAGGCAAAATACTCAATACAACCGTCGATACAATCACAAAAAGAAAAAGCACCATTAGCGCAACCGGAAGATCGCTATTCAGAAACAGATTCAATCGCGTGGAACGTTCCGCGGAGATTGTCTCCCGTACCAGTTTCCGACGCGCACTTATCTTTTTTTTCTTTTTCAGAGCCATTTATTCCTGTAACTCGCCCAATGTCTTACGGCGTTCATACGCGTTAACGATATTCTGCACCAGTTTATGGCGCACAATGTCCGCCTCATTCAACTCCACAAAACCTATACCCCGGATTCCCCGCAGGGTTCGCTGTGCGTCGATCATTCCGCTGACCTGTCCTCGCTCCAGATCCGTCTGTGTCGTATCACCGGTAATGATCATCTTGGATTCCCTTCCCAAGCGGGTCAGCACCATCAGCATCTGGGAGGGGCTGGTATTTTGAGCTTCATCGCAGATCACTACGGCCTCGTTAAGAGTCCGCCCCCGCATAAACGCCAGTGGAATAACCTCAATGATGTCCATTTCCATAAATTTTCGCATTTGGGAGAACTCCATCATGTCTTCCAGACTGTCAAACAGAGGGCGCAAATACGGATTCACTTTGGCCTGCAAATCCCCTGGCAGAAAACCGAGTTTTTCACCGGCTTCCACAGCGGGTCGGGCCAGAACAATCTTACGGATCTGCCGTTTTTTCAGCATGGAAACAGCCATCGCAACCGCAAGATAAGTCTTTCCCGTCCCGGCAGGCCCCGTACAGAACGTCAGGTCATTTTTCTGCATCGTTTCAATATAACGCAGTTGTCCGTGGGTAAACGGCTCGATCACTGCTTTATGCGAATATACTGTGATCGCTTCGCTTTGCCCGGGCTGTATTTCATGTTCAAATTGGGTTAACAGATCCTTCACATCTTCTTCGCGAAGCCGTCCTCGTTTGACAAGCCGTTTTTGCATTTGGTCGATCACTTTACCAGCACGAGCTACGGGGGTATCCTCTCCGGTAATCAGGATCGTGTCACTACGAGCGACAATTTCAGCCCCTGTCGCCTGGCGCACCATCCGCAAGTGACTGTCGCGAGATCCAAACAGCTCCAAACGCTTTGCATCCGATTCCAGTTGTAGTCTAATCTCCAAATGTCCTCTCTTATCGACAGAACACAGCAAAAAACAGATATGCCAGCGGCGCTGTCGCCAGGGGCGAATCGATGACATCCAGCACGCCGCCAAATCCCGGCACATGGCCAGCGGAATCCTTTTGCTGAGCATCTCTCTTTATCATGGATTCGGCCAAATCGCCCAGTTGCCCAAGCAAAGCAAACAACATCCCGAACAGGATACTTAGCCACCAATCCATTATACCACAAAAGACACTAAATAGGATGGCTGTCACGACAGCAAAGAATATCCCCCCCATAACGCCTTCCCAAGTCTTTTTTGGGCTGATAGAAGGGGAGAACGGATGTTTCCCCAGCCACCTTCCAATCGCGTAAGCTCCTGTATCAGAAGACTTTACGGTAAAAATGAACAATAAAAGAAACCACGGCCCGTATTCGATTCGAATGGCCAATACAAAACTGCTGAAAAGCCCCAGATAGATAATCGAAAAATAATTCGCCCCGCAATTAAGAATTGTCCCTCTGGTCCCATAACGTCGGGCCTGAAAAAGAAAAAGAAGCAATAATGTCCCGGCTAGTACTCCCGCCAGATGCAGCGACAGAAACCTGCCGGATGACGAAGAAAATTGGGCCCAATACCAACTGGTCGCCAATAAAACAGCCGCCGGAATCGCAACCGGCAGCCAGAGACAAGCTCCTGTAGTCTTCACTAGTCCTTTCATCTCCCACATTGCAGGCAATGCCAGCAAAGCTACCAAGACACAAAGAATCGTCCCCTGAGGCGTCTTGTCGGGTATTTGAAGTGTGAGGGAACCATCCAGATATCCATCCAGAAGGATCAGGCCAACAAACAAGACCACCATCAATGTGCCGAAAATAAGTCGATATCTAAGCATGAGTAGAAATCAGCTTGCCGGTTGCGCTTTGATATCCCCGAAACGACGGGAACGAGCGGCATATGTCAAAATTGCTTCGTCGATCGAGTCGGTGGAAAAATCGGGCCAAAGCGTATCCGTCACATAGAATTCCGTGTATGAGATTTGCCAAAGCAGAAAGTTACTGATCCGCAGTTCACCCGAAGTACGAATCAAGAGATCCGGATCGAGCAAGTCGGCAGTGTAAAGATGTCTGCTTATACAGTCTTCATCAATATCTTCCGGTAAAAGACCCCCTTCTTTACATTCCCGGGCAATCCGGGACACCGCATCCACGATTTCGGATCGCGAACCGTAATTCAAAGCCAGCCCCAAAGCCATGCCCGTATTATTCTGCGTTACTGCGAGAGTATCATCCAACGCATCCAGCACATCCTGTGGCAAACGATCCCGACGACCCAGATGCACAAGCCGAACATGGTTTTCCATCAGGGTCGGCTGAATGCCCTTCAGGTAGGAACTGTACAGAAACATCAAAAAGTCGATTTCCTCTTTGGGTCGTTTCCAGTTCTGCATGCTGAAGGAATACAAGCTCAGACATTCCAGCCCTACATCTACGCAATATTTGGCGATCTCTTCGACGGTCTTGGCGCCTTTTTCGTGGCCTCGGAATCGGGGGAGGTTTTGTCGCTGCGCCCAGCGGCCATTACCGTCCATAATAATCGCAATATGACGCGGCACATGATCGGTCTCGATTCCCAATCGCTCGGCGGTTTTTTCTCGTTTTTCAGAAAAACTCCGATTCAATGTTTATCCTTTATACCGTTGGCCATCTGATCTTCGATTATTTATAATACAAGTACTAGCTTCGGTTCCGAAAAATCGCCTGACTTCGTCGTGGTCCCACACCTAGAATCGTAATTGGAGTCCTGACAATACTCTCAATCAACTCAATATAATGACGCATCTCAGTGGGCAGATCCCTGTACTGTGTAATCCCTGACACATCCGCATCCCAGCCGGGAAGCGTTTCGTATACACACTCAACCTGACTTAATTCCTCGGCATCGCAGGGGAAAAATGTTGTTTCATGCCCATCGATTCGATATGCTCGGCACACCTGCAATTCGGGCAAACCTGCCAGGGTATCCAGATGCATCATCGCAATCTCATCGATACCGCCGATCCGCGCGGAATAGGCAACGGCCACGGCATCGAACCAACCGCACCGTCTGGGTCGACCGGTCGTTGTGCCGTATTCGTGACCCTTTTCCCGGATTCGATTGCCAATCTCATTATCCTGCTCGGTCGGGAAAGGCCCTGCTCCAACCCGAGTGGAATAGGCTTTCACCAATCCGATAAACGTATCGATCATTTTCATCGGAACACCACAGCCGGCACCCATGCCCAGTGAACTGGAATTGGAACTGGTAACGAAAGGGAAGGTCCCATGATCGAGGTCCAGCAAAGAACCTTGTGCTCCCTCAAATAGCACTTTTTTCCCCTGCTCCATCGCCTCATGCAGATACCGTGTTGTATTACACACGTATCGTAAAAGGTTCTCCCGATACATTCTGCATTTCGTAAAAATGGATTCGGTATCCACCGGCGGAACATTATACAAAGCGTTAAGGATTTTATTTTTGTATTCCGCTATTTGCACAAGCTTATTATACAATCCATCCATATCGCGGAAATCGGCCATACGGATCGCAAAGCTGCGGCCAACCTTGTCGGCATAACATGGCCCGATTCCTCTTGCCGTCGTGCCAATCTTGTTTTTGCCCAATGCTTCTTCCCGAAGCCGGTCTTCCTGTTTATGGTAGTCCAGGACAACGTGAGCATTCTCACTGATAAAAAGACGACCCTCCAGGGAGATTCCCCGCTTAGACAGGCCTTCGATTTCGCCGTTCAGCACCTCCGGATCAACCACCACGCCATTGCCGATCACACATGCCATACCCGGACGAACCGCCCCGCTGGGCATCAGATGCAATGCGAACCGTTCGTCACCGATAATTACGGTATGGCCCGCATTTGCTCCGCCCGCATAGCGCACAACTATATCGCTGTTTTCGGCAAGGATATCGACCACTTTTCCCTTGCCCTCGTCACCCCATTGTAATCCCACAACACAATAATTCATAAAATAGGCTTCTTCTCTGTTGATTTCGAGTTGTACCGGATCAGGTAATCTGGCGGATCAGTTCTTCCAGAATGGCCGGAAGATTATCATAGGTTCGCTCGTTTAGCCGAAGTTCAGCTTCCCCCCCGGTTTCCTTTTTATAGGTAACAATAAAGTATCCATTCGAATCAAAATGCGTCTTGTCAATTCGTTCTATCGAATCAAATGGAATACGGATTTTGCCTGCAATTAACGCCGATTCATCGGCAATCACTTTTTTTTCTTTGACTGCAAAATACCATACGCCCATCAGAATGGCCGCTGCGGCCAGAAAAGGCGGTATATGTCTATTGGTTGCAAGTGTAATGTCCGGCTTTCCATCCTCCTGAGTGTGTTTTTCGATAAAACTCTTGTTGAGATACCCATCGTAAGCGAACCACACGGCTAAACCGATTAACACGGCAATAACGATCTTGAAGTTACCTCTCTTATACTTGCTCAACGGTGCAATAATAGCCATTTATACCTCCTAACATTGATTCCCCGATACCCATACACCCCCTACCTCCTCTGGGCAATCGCATTTATCAAGGGCGCGGCGAAACTCGGAAAGATTTTTTCGGCCATCAGGTCTTCGGCGATGCGGCATTGCATGTCGAATGACTTGGGTGCATCGAACCTTTCCCCCGGACGAGGATACCGCCGGACAGTGAAATAAAGGCTGATCGGCTCATCCGGTTTGAATTTGCCGTTACGAACCTCGTATACCGTGGTTCTTGACTCAATCGCAATCCGAGCCTGGCAATAGCAATCCTGGCTCAACGACACAATCGCACTGGGCGAAAATCCCAATGGCCGGGCTTTCGGAATTTCCAGTAAAGAAGAAAATGCACTGTTGCCATATAAGGCTTCGGAAATTACCTCGTCGTGGTTGCCCTGGAAGTCAAAATCCATTGTAAAGGTCACATCCAACGAATCAATATCCAGGTGGTTGATTCCCAGCATATACGGCGATAATTCCAGTGCCGTCCGCTGCAGGCTGTACGCATCCTCCATCACAAGCGGATTGGCGCAGCCGACACAGAGCCGATCCATTTCCAAGGTAATCCAGCGGTAGCGCTGCCCTTCGCGTTCTTCTTCCAGGTTGAAATCGCCGTTGTCTCGACGACGAAAATTCCCCATCCCTGGAAACTGCTTTTCGATACGCTCAAAAAAATGCAGTATTGTATCCCGCTCCGTCGGCAGGTCCAGTTCCGTATTAACGTGCAGATCGACGAAAAAATCGTCGCACAGTGAACTATAGCTATTGGCCATCTTTCCTCAACGTTCCTACTGTCAAATACCAAAACGCTTTATATTCGCACATTCAAACCGGCTTGGCAAGAGGGAACGTTCCAGAAACCATGCAAAAATCCTACCCATTCGATGAATGGCCGGTTCAGGGACAGGGATGACAAAACTCTCCTATTCTTGTTGTAAGTCCATACAGGAAAATAAGATGTGAATTTTTAAAAGCTGATTTCTGTTACAGGCCAACTTTTTCTTCAACGGCAATGTTTGGATCGGGTAAAAGCAATTCGGTAACGAGTGCCCCTATTGTGCAAAAAACCGTGAAAAAGAAGCTCCGCCAGATCATGGGTACCCAGAAAGCCGTAGATTCTATCTGAGAACGATCCTCAAGAACGGCGGCGGCAATCGAGTACAGCACACCGAGAACCACCCCGCACATCGGAGAGGCGATGATCCTGCGGCCTAGAGATAATCCACCGGCAAATACGGTCAATCCCCAGCCGGCTAAAACCGGCGTTGTGAGCATCACATACCACAAACCGGTCAGAAACCATTTATTATCACGGGACGGCACCAGACCATGATTCAAAGCGATTGAATGAGCAATTGCCAATACTATCGCTCCAAGAATTGCAAAGAAGGGGATATGGAAATACCTTGGAGACTGTAAAGCGCGAACCTGAGCCCGGGCCTGCATCCGGCGGCGGATTGTCAGCGGCCAATTGTAAAATAGGCAAAATACCCAATGTTCCAACAGCGCACCCCGTTCTCCAAAAACCGGTACGATATGCACGGCATCCGTCGCCCAGTGCCCCGCCATAAACCTCGAAATCGTTGGATAATGATGCGTCATCTGGATCGGAAAGGCAAGATACCCCACATATTTGAAGTAGCTCAGGAACAGGGCAATATTGTAGTCTTTAAAGTTGCGATCATAAATCGCCAGGATCGTTGTATATAATCCACGGCAGAACGAGCCAGGAGAAATTGGAACCACCTGAAATAATCCGATAATCCCCAATCCAACCGCCCATGCATTCGGTTCGCCTCGATGAATATAACAGTAGATTGTTGCAATCAGAACAGATACAACTTGAGTAATCGGAAGGGTTAATAGATGCACAACCAAGCTAATCAGATATCGCTGGATATAAGGTTCATCTAGACGTGAAATAATCGTAGCGGCATCTTCATCGGTTAGAATATGTTTACGCCGACCTTCCTGCACCATGTCGCGCATCCATTGCTCGCGCAGTTCGGAATTAAAATAGAGTCGAATCGGCCGAACAAAAATGATATAGAGCTTTTCCCTTCGAACCTGCCCGTCCGTGATGAACCGATGCAATCCGGCCCAGGTAATTATCGAAAGAAGTTTATGAGACATAAAAGAGCGGACATTGAAGGCGATCCTCTGAACCTGCTCAGGCCCGATCCGTCCTGCCCGATACCATGCCAATACCCGTTCGGCGATGCGGCCTTTGACAGCCCGCTTGAAATAGTCCCAACTACCCAGCATCGATTTATAATGGCTTCTCCATGCCGCATGGCACCAGTTCTTCCGCAGAGCCCTGCCCAGGAACGGAATCAATCCCAACAGGAGAAATACGATTGTCTTGAACCGACTGTCTCGCAGTTTTCGTTCGCCGGCTTCGTCGACAAGATTACGCACCTTCCATCCGGTGACAGCACTATCCAGTATGGTTCGCCACAATTTCCCGCTATAGAATAACCTCAGGTGATTGTGTGTCACATCGGGCAGAGAATTGCGATAGATTTCCTCACATTGCTTTAATTCCTCCAGAAGCGGCAGCATGTCTGAAAAGGCCTCTCGATGTGTATTCACAAAGGCCTCGAGCGTATCAAGATTGCCTCGGTCAAACTGTACCAGGGAACCTCGTTTGAGTCCCTGCCAGATCAGCTTGAAGTCACCTGGACTCATAGGTAAAAACGGCAGCAGGGCCAGTCCTGCCCGAAAATCGACCGCAATCAATCCAGCCACCGGATCCTGGTTCGTTTCCGTCCGTTTCAAGGCATTCGGCTGACTTTTGCAGGTGGACCATTCGTACTGCCGGGCAAACTCATGGGCCCCCACATCATACAATAAAGTGACCAACTCGGCCATAAACTTTTTCTTGGATCGGTACTCCGGTGAACCCAGTCGATCCGGCTGGTATGGCTTGTCTTTTTTCCAGCGTTTGAGGGTATCCAGATTTTCATCCACCTCCAGCCGCCATGTTCGTCCCTCCACCCAATCGCTCAACTCCCCACAACTGCCCAGGATCGGATCAACAAAGGTAACATGGATATCATTGATACAGGATTCGTCACCAAAACGGATTTGGGCGGCTCTGCGGATGAACTTTTGCCAGATCGCTCCGGCTCGAGCGGCCTCCGGATTGACTTGAAGCTGGAATGGTCCTTGAAAACCCAGCCAATAGACAAAATTGCGAAACAGGACTGAAAAACCCGATGGCGGAATCAGGATCTTCATGGCATAGACGCTGTTGACTTCGATCCCACCCATTCTCTCGAGTGGACCGGAATCTGCTTCCATCCCAAGCACTTTGACTCGGTAAACCTGTCCGGCAAAGCCTCCTCCGACAAATTTCTCAATCACCAATCGAACCGAAGCCTTCTGATCCCCTTCCACACTGGACATATTATAGCTCAGTTCGTCTCCCGGCTCATACCGAACCACTCGGGCGGGGCGATGTAAATTGAGATGGTCAAACCGCTGCCTCAGTTTTTGAGCTATCTGTATCGAGTGGTCCTGATCCATGGATAATTCCTGCGTCTGTCCTATTTCCAGTGTCTCAACGGGCATTTTGGGCCTTTCGTCATTCTGCGCAAACTTTGATCGATGGATACCTTATCGACAAAAAGCCCACCTGCCTTCATGACCCTATCCAATAAGCCATAGCCGGATAATCAACTGGACTACTACGGCAGCATACACCCCGGCCATAAGATCGTCCAGCAGGATGCCCCACCCGGCCGGGAATTTCTCTAACCTCTTGCATGGCCATAACTTAAGGATGTCAAAAAAGCGAAAGGACAAAAATCCCGCTGCTGCGATAATCCATACAGAACCGACTGATGGTAATGCAGGAATGACCATAAAAGTTATCGCCTGGCCGGCTACTTCATCCAGTACTACTTCCCCGGGATCTTCTTTCCCACAAGCCGAGATGGCAGATGATGCAAAAGCTATGCACCCCCACGAAGCCAAAATAACTAAGACAGTCATGGCAATCGTGATACACCAAGGCGGCGTTTTCAGTAGTGATAACCCGGCAAACAGCACAACCGGCGGCAAAGAACCCCATGTGCCTGGAGCGATCGGAAGCCAGCCCAACCCAAAGCAAGAAGTCAACACTCGTCTGAAATTCTTCATAATCTCTCTTCCACAAGAGACAGACAAAAACGATCTGTCATTCCCGCCATATAATCACACACGACTCGCTGCAATCCCTGGCTTTCAATCATCGACTGAAAATAGCGAGGCATCTGATCCGGAGACTTGCACAGCTTGTCAAATACAGATTTCATCCATTTCTCAACTTTATCAGTCACCTCTATAATGGAAGGATGATGATACATCCTTTCAAGAAGAAACGCTTCCAGTTCACATAATTTTTTTTCGGAGGATTTGTCAAGTTGAACCAACGGCTCTTTCCGCATTACTACTTCACGAACCGATTGTACACCCGATTTTACGATCGCATTGCGACTTGTCTGGATCGCATCACTCACCAGCATGTCGATGATCGTCTTGGCCGTTCGGGTCTGCCGAACGATCCGATCTGTTAAACGATCCGCTTCAATCCGCTTTTGCGCTTCTACACAAAGACGGATTTCTCGAAGTTTTTCTTCATTCAACAAACGGCCCCGCAATCCATCCTCCAGGTCATGACAGTTGTATGCAATGCGGTCTGCCACATTGGCGACCTGCCCTTCCAGGGTGCATTGTCTCTCCTTGAAATTGTCTCTTTCAGGCTGATCGTATGGACTATAATGCCGTGCAAAACCCAGCCGTGTTTCATACATCAGATTCAATCCGGGAAAATCCGGATAAGGATGCTCGAGCCAATCCACGATTCGTAATGATTGGCGATTATGCTCAAAGCCACCGAAATCCGACATCAATTCATTCAGCACTTTCTCACCCGCATGGCCGAACGGACTGTGCCCCAGATCGTGCCCCAGACAGATTGCCTCGGTCAGGCTTTCGTTCAGATCCAGAGCCTTGGCAATGGTTCGTCCGATTTGAGCCACTTCGATGCTGTGCGTGAGTCGAGTGCGATAATTTTCATTCCATCCCGGCGTAAAGACCTGGGTCTTCCCCTCCAACCTTCGAAACGCCGAGCAATGAATGATCCGGTCCCGATCCCGTTCGAATTCAGTACGATAAGAATGTTGAGGCTGGGGATAGACTCGACCTTTACTTTGAGAACTCGTTACTGCATACAGAACCGGCTTCTCGGACATGCTATAACCTGGGAAAACTCTCTGTTTCGCTGATTTCCCGAAGTCGCTGATATAGCTCGGACAGGCTCTGACTGATGACTTCGGTCTGGGCACACACGGCCATGTAGTTTGTGTCGCCATTCCATCGCGGAACAATGTGCAAATGAAGATGCTCGGGAAGCCCGGCTCCGGCACAGCGGCCGAAATTAATTCCGACATTAAAACCATGGGGGTGGACCGCCTGTTTCAGCACCTGCTGACAGTCTCGTGTCAATAGCATGAATTCCAGGAGTTCAGGCGGTTCCGCTTGATCTAATTCTCCAATATGCCGCCTTGGAGCAATCAGAAGATGTCCATTATTATAAGGAAATCGATTGAAGACAACGATATTTCGCTCAGTGCGCCAGAGAACCAGATTTTCGGTATCCTTATCCGGAGAAGAAATATAGTCACATAAAAAACAATCAGTCTCTTCGGTCAAACCGCGTATATATTCCATGCGCCAAGGCGCCCATAGATTCTTACGCTCCAAGCTCAATGTACCTCCGTCGAACGCATATTGTTACTGGACACGTTCGACATGGATCTTCTGATCGATGGAAATCACGGGTCGTGTGTTGCCCAATGGAAGCATGAAATCGGCCTTAACCTTAAGCTTCCACTGCTGTGACTCCTTTTCGAGTATCCCCTGATCGATATCAAATACGGCCTTTCCCTCACCTTCGATGGATTCAAACCGATAATTGCGAAGCACGGCAAAGAGGCTTCCCCGCAGGTTGAACACTTCCTGGTATGCCTTGGGCCAATAGGCCGGTTCATTCTCGGTCAGGCCGAAGGAACTGTCTATGATCGCTTTGCGGCCGTTTTCTTCGGTCACCTCGGCAAGAGCATAATTGGTTTCGCGCATCATCGGCAGAGGAAACGGAAGTGGGACGAGTTGATCAACGTTCCATGTCGTTCCTATCTTTACCCGGGAAGGATTTTTTATAGCCACTACCGGATCCCAAAGATGATGCATCAGCATGACGACATCCACCATCATATCCGGGTCCTTGATTCGCTTTACCGGTCCCGAACGGGTCACAAAACCGCTTTCAATAAAATCGTTTATCGCAGCATCCATTTCGGTCGTGTCGGCAAGCTTTCCCGTGGGGGACACCTTAAAAGTAAATGTCTTGCCGGCCAATTTTCCCGTAATATCCGCCGGTTCCGGTCCCCGTGTGCGAAAGGCCTGACGTGTTACTTTGGCCGAATTCACCGTGGCCTGGACAGTGGTCAGACCGAACAGGTTTACCTCTTTCGCCTGAAAGGTCAGTTCCAACTCCAGCTGTTCACTCATCTTATGTGACTGGTTTTGCTGAGGCTTGCCTTCCCCATCCAGTAATTCGATCAAAATCTCTCGCTGTGAAGTGGCCTTGTATGTGACAGGTTGATCCTCCTTGAATTCGAGGACCAGAAAGTTCTTATCTCCGGTCGTTGAACCCGGCTGACAACCGGTTAGAATAACCAGGACTGCCAGAGATGTCATTGTCAGAATATGTCGCACGGTTTTCCCCTTCCCTGCCCTTGGCAATGTAATCCTATTGTGTCAGCATCTGTCCCGAAACCGTATATGTCAGCCCCATGATCAGCGTATCGGGACCCTTATCCGGTTTCTGGTTGGCCGGTGATTCGGCGGCGATATATCGTACAGCCAGCTTTTCCATATATTCGCTGACCTTACCGCTGCCCAGATGAAACTTCATTGATCCGTTGTAGCTTTCTTCGGTGTCGAACATCTTGGCCATAAAACCCATTCCGGGCGCATCCTTGGCCACTCCTTCGGCCTGGACAGCGCTTTCCTGCGCGGTCATAACCACTTGTGCGGTACCGGATTCTTTGCCGCCTTCGATCTCCTTTAAAGTATACACCTTCTCATAGGATTTGGGCGCCAGCAATCCGGGGGGAGAAGCGACCACTTCACTCCAGGCGCTGCCGACTTTTACCGTACTTTGTACGCCTTTGGGGAGGGCCAGAACCTCGTGCCTTTGAATAATCGTATCATCCTTGAACAGATTGGATGCCACCTTAGCATCAGTTGTGGCCCCGGTCAGGAGCTTGCGGGCCTGTTGTGCTTCCAGAACGGAAACTCTTCCATCGGGTGAGATATTGATTTTATATGTTGCCCCGACCAGTTTGGCCAATGGTTTGCTTTTGTCGGCTTCGCGGGCGCTGTCAAAATCAAACTTGGTTGCATCCTTTTCTGTGACGGTATATTGCAATCCTTTGACGGTGATATCGGCAATCGCATTACCTTTGGCATCGATGTTGTCAACCCTCTGATCAAAAACGACTGATATGACTGTGGCCGACTGATTTTCGGTCACTTTGGGCGGTTCTTCGCTGGGTTGCTCAAATTTGTAATCTTTGATTTGCTCGGTGGTTACACGGTAGGTATCCACATCGTTGACCTTAAACTGCATGGCAAGGTTGACCTGGGACGCTCCACAACCGGTTAAGATCATAACTCCAACCAGGCCAATAACCGTTGCTATCACATTTCGGGACATTGTCTTCTCCTTCCAAAAAGATCCATTTGCATTCCGGAAATTATAGCCATTGCCGAAGGATACACAACCTAATTCTTCAACTCGCATGGCCTTTGAAACTGTTGTAAATATCGGTAGACAAAGGGGCAATCATGAAAATAACCACCCCTTTACGGAATCAAAGAGGCTGATTTTTCGGGTGATTTTAAGGTTTATCAAGACCGCTGGTGAGTATATAATCCAATGTTTTGATCTATCTTTAAAATCAGAAAGCATGGAACATAGGGCGATAATACTGCCCACCAAGATTCTATCGGAGCAAGAATATGAACAGTGATGTCGTAAAAAAAGGATTCCAGCGAGCACCCCACCGTGGGCTGATGCGGGCCTGCGGTCTGAAGGATACAGATATCAACAAGCCGTTTATTGCGATCGCCAACAGCTTTTGCGAGATCGTTCCCGGCCACGTCCACCTCAACAAAGTCGCCGAGGTGGTTAAGCAGACCGTCCGTGACGCGGGGGGCGTTCCATTCGAGTTCAATACGATCGCCGTCTGCGATGGAGTTGCCATGGGCCACACGGGTATGAAATACTCACTGGCCTCGCGCGAAATCGTCGCCGACGCGGTCGAAACCATGATCCGGGCTCATTGCTTCGACGGTATGATCTGCATCCCCAACTGCGACAAAATCGTGCCGGGTATGCTCATGGCCTCGGTTCGGCTGAATATTCCCACATTGTTCGTCTCGGGCGGACCGATGGCGGCCGGCAAAACAAAACAGGGCAAAACCGTCGACCTGATCAGCATCTTTGAAGGCGTCGCACAGTACAATGCGGGCAAGATCAGCGAAAACGACCTTCACGAACTGGAATGTACAGGTTGTCCCACCCAGGGAAGCTGTTCGGGCATGTTTACCGCCAACAGTATGAACTGCCTGTGCGAGGCGATTGGTATGGCTTTGCCCGGAAACGGTACCGTCCTGGCCGTAGATCCGAAGCGCCAGGAACTCTACAAACAAGCCGGTAGACAGATTATCGAATTGATTAAGAAGGATATCAAGCCGCTGGATATCATCACACGCGATTCATTGGACAACGCTTTTGTACTGGATATGGCGATGGGCGGTTCGACCAATACGGTTCTGCATTCACTGGCAATCGCTAATGAGGCCGGCGTAGAATATAACCTGAATCGCATCAACGAGATCAGCCGCAAGTGTCCGAATATCTGCAAGGTTTCCCCATCCAGCACCTGGCATGTTGAGGATGTGGACGCTGCGGGGGGGATCAGTGCGATTCTGAAGGAAGTTAGTAAAACGAACGGTCTATTGAAACTGGATTGCATGACCGTCAGTGGGGTCACTCTGGGCGAACGGCTCAAAGATGCGAAGGTGAAGAATACAGAGTGTATTCATACGATAGACAATCCCTATTCGAAAACCGGCGGCTTAGCGATCCTCTACGGTAATCTCGCCCCGAACGGCTGTGTCGTTAAAAGCGCCGGTGTAATGCCGTCCATGCTGACTCATTCCGGACCGGCCGTCATTTTTGAGAGCCAGGAAGAGGCCTGCGACGGTATCCTGGCCGGTAAGGTCAAAGCCGGTGATGTCGTCGTCATTCGTTATGAAGGCCCCAAGGGCGGTCCCGGTATGCAGGAGATGCTTTCACCTACCAGTTATATTATGGGCGCCGGCCTTGGTGAATCGGTAGCGTTGGTCACTGACGGACGCTTTTCCGGGGGCACCCGCGGCGCCTGCATCGGTCATGTCAGTCCGGAAGCAGCCGTAGGCGGTCCCATCGGGCTAATCGAACCGGGGGATATCATCGAAATAGACATCCCCAACAATACGATTAACGTCAAACTCAGTGATAATGATTTGACCGTCCGGAAGGCCCGTTGGCAACCGCGACCAGCGAGCATCACGAAGGGCTACCTGGCTAAATATGCCTCCATGGCCACCTCCGCCGATACCGGTGCCGTCCTGAAATGGTGAGATGCATCATCTAATCCTGTGAAAGTTGGAACAATGATCGGTCCAAAGCCGAAATGGTACGTTGGCGGATTGCACTTTGAATGCACCGGGTGCGGTAATTGCTGCGCCGGTCCGGACGAGGGATATATCTGGATCTGTCGCCGGGAAATCGAAAGGCTCGCTGATTATCTGCATATCCCTGTAAATGAAGTACGAAAGAAATATCTGCGCCGTTATGGAATACGATCCAGCATCCGGGAGGAACGCAGAACAAAGGATTGCATTTTTCTTATACCTACTGCCGAAGGGCGAGGTTGTGCCATTTATCCGGTCCGGCCCAATCAATGCCGCACCTGGCCATTCTGGTCCATAAACCTGAAACATCCTGACAACTGGAATGAAGCGGCGATGAAATGCCCCGGCATCAACCAAGGACGGCATTATAATTTTAAGGAGATTGAAGCAATCCTCAAGCAGAAACAATGGTGGGATGACGAGAAATAGCATACCGATGGAATCCGATCCAGACTCGCTTGATATCCAGTCTCTGCCTGTTGAAGTAGCCAATCAGATTGCTCACGAGGTAGAAACCATCTACCAATGGATCGATGAGCAAATCCGTTTCTACTCTATCTCGGATGAGGAGGGCTGCCTGGCTTGCGGTAAATGCTGCGATTTCGAAACCTACGATCATCGTTTGTTTGTAACCACTCCCGAATTGGTATATTTTCTCACCCATATCGGTCTGGACAATTTGCGGGCTATGACCAGTGGTATCTGTCCCTATCTTGATAACGGGAAATGTTCCATTCACGTTCATCGGTTTGCAGGCTGTCGGATTTATTTATGTAAAAACACCCTTTCTTCTCAACTTCAGGGGCAATTCAGTGAAGAATCCATTCGCCGCTTCAAAGCAATATGTCATATACACGATCTGCCCTATCGCTATTGCGACCTGAAAACCGCATTAAACCAGCTTACCAAAGGGCGTCCTGGCAATTAATCCATCGGTCGAGGCGGAATGACTTGAGCGATTCTCAGGTCGATGCATTTAACCTTGCCGATCAGTGTACCGTACTTGCGATAGAAGCCATAGAGGGATCCGACTTTTTCCACCTCTGTTGCCTCGGCATAGGTGGACGCTTGGCCAAACGCTGCTCCCCATCGGATTTCCGTCCCATCGGTGGCATAGAGCATTATGTGGGCCGCTTTGGAATCCTTACGGCCGCCGAAATTGCTGATATCCACCCGTTGAATCTGACCCAGTAAAGGTTTTTGGGAAAAATACTTCCTATCCATATTGCCCAAAGCTTTAAGCATTTCGGCTGTGGTTACGATTTCCGGGGCCGACCATGTTCCCAGGCCGTTCTGCATTCGCGGAATTGAGACTCCAGAACCCGTAATCTCTACCATGGTAATCCCTTCCACAGGCACAAAGTCAATGACATTGACTCGCCTCTGATCGAGATCATACAGAGGATCCTCCTTTTCGATCCAGGCAATATGGACTTTATTTTTTCCTTGTTGGACTATGGCCATAGGCTTTCGCCAGTCCGCTCGAACCCGAACGCTTTCTTGTGCCGTCTGGGTGTATACATTGTATAACCATGGCAGTGCTCCCAGCCGGACCGCGACAGCTTCGGCCGTGCCCGGCTCCAGGGCAACGGCCTCTCCAACGATTTTGTCAATCTGTTCTCCAATTGCCGGACTGGCTTTAACCCACTCCGGCAAATGATAATACTCCAGTGGACCAAACCGTGTCAGGTCTTCAATAGACTGAGCATATCGGTCCAGATACACAAATCCGGTCGCCACCCCACTAAGTACGATAAAAACCGCTACAATACGAAGCACCATCCAAATTTGTCCAGTCGTCTCCGCAGTTTTTTTTCGCCTTCGTTTGCCGGTTTTCCCGAAATCGGCCAGAAATGGAAGCATGGACCACCAGGAGTCTTTTTTCTTTTTTCTTCGCGCCAATCTTGCTCCAACGTATCTTTGGTCATATCCAACTTGTTAAATGGCTGCTCTTGTACCCCCTAAGGGGGTGTTTGGCAATCCATAACCCGCAAAAGCCTTCTCCTAAGCTTCGTATGATTACTTCGGCGTTTTCGTAAAGCTTTCTTGACCGCAACACCAACGGGCAGTAGAACATGGATTAAAAATAAGGAGACGATTATGAATACAGAAACCGCAAAAGCACGGATTCGCAAACTGCGGAACCTTATGCGCAAAAATGAAATTGACGCCTTACTTGTCACCCATCCCCAAAATGTGACTTATCTGACCGGTTTTCTGGGCGAGGACAGTTGGCTCCTTGTCGGCCGCCAGGTTTGCCTGGTAACCGACAGCCGATATACCGAGCAGGCCCGGGGTGAATGCGTAGGCTGCAAGATCATTGAGCGGATCGATCCGCTGGCCCAGACAGTTAGACAGGTTCTTGATAAGTGGAAGCATAGAAAAACCAATACTATGGGTATCGAGTCAAGCTGCACTTTTCAGACCCATAAGATCATCCGCAAAGCCCTGAAATCCAAACTTTTGATTGTCGACAATATGGTAGAGTCGCTTCGGCAGACTAAGGACGACACAGAGACCCGGATTCTGCAAAAGGCAGCTAGAACCGCCTGGCGTGCCCTGGCACACACGACAGCCCATATTCTACCGGGTATTACCGAAAGCGAATTGACCGGGGTGCTTGAATATCAGATGCGGCGGCTGGGGATGTCTCCCGGTTTTCCGACGATTATTTGTTTCGGCCCTAACGGATCACGAAACCATCATCAGCCCGGGTCGAGAAAACTGCGTAAAAAAGACACGATCCTGATCGACTTCGGTGTTCGCTACCAGGGATATATCAGCGATACCACCCGCAGTTTTTCCTATGGAAAACCCTCAAAAGAATACGAAAAAGCCTATTATGCCGTTCTTAAGGCCCAACATGCCGCTATTGCCGAGATCCGCCACGGCGTGGAGTTGAAGCAGATTGATGCCGTCGCCCGTGAAACAATTGCCACCGAAGGATTCGAGCCTTACGGTCACGGAACGGGCCATGGACTGGGCTTACAGGTACACGAAGATCCTTATCTGGCTAAAAAGGCAAAAGGAAAACTCCAGGCCGGCCAGGTCGTTACCGTCGAGCCCGGTATCTATATCCCCGGTAAATTCGGGATTCGGATTGAAGACGATGTCTTGGTTACAAAAACCGGCTGCAAGGTTCTCTCGGAAGATAAGGAATTTGGTTTCAGCCGTAAAACATTGCCCGTTCTGGGCTAAGGACATTGTTTCGCGGGGGATTCCCAGAGCGATTCAATGAATTCGCGAATCAGGGGATTCTCATATTGGATATCCAGATCGGCTTCGAGCTGCTGGAGATATTCGTCGGAAATATCCAGAGCGCTTTCCCGGCTGCGCCAGGCATCCAAAGCCTGATTGGCGTATCGTTTGACCCATTCCTGTTTAATTTCTGGCATATCCATTTGTCCCCGTGGATTCTCCGTATCTTTTTGTGCAACTGTCATGCCGGATGATTAAAAACATCCCCATTACACTTATCGGTGCATCGGAGGCTTCCCTTAGTCAATATTTGTTTAAAAAATCGACACAATGAATGGGCGCACTGGTTTTTTGACTCGGTGTAGATATACTGGTAGAATGATCTTGTGAACACAAAAGAGCCAATAATGACAAATACGAAAGGAAGGGTGTCCATGAAAGCTTTGAAGATACTTCTGGTAATTCTCTTGTGCAACAGTTGGGGATTCGCGGCCGAATCGGAGATCGAATACGGAGCGGTTTTCGCCGACGGAGCCAAGATTGGGCATATGGTTCATGAGCGCCAAGCGACGGCGACCGAAGTGCGCACGACCGAGACTATCCACATGGCGATTGCACGCGGGGGAATGGAACTGAAAATCTCCGTCGATTCGACAGCGATTGAGACTCCGAAAGGAAAACCCCTGGGATTTGAGTATGTAATGAATGCCGCTATTATGCAGCAAAAAATAACCGGCAAGGTCGGTCCGGATGGGATGTTAACTGTGACTACCGAGGTCATGGGAACCACCCAGACCCAGAAGATTCCCTGGCCCAAAGGAGCTTTGCTGCCGGAAGGGCTTCGCCTGCTGGAACTGGAAAAAGAAATGAAGGAGGGGGCCTCCTTTACCGCCACCATCTTCGAACCGAGCATGGTCTCTGCCCTTGAAACCACAGTCAACGTAGGGGGTAAAAAACAAGTCGATCTGCTTGGTCGCGTGGTGGAATTAACGGAAGCCGAAGTGGTCATGAAGGCCCCAACCGGACAGATGACAGTAATCACTTATCTTGATAAGGACATGAACGCTCTTAAAACCGTCATGGAGATGCTGGGGATGAAGCTGGAACTGATTGCCTGCGACAAGGAATTCGCCCTGAGTCCCAATGATGTGGTGGATTTCCTGGACAAGATGCTGGTTCTCAGCCCACAGACGCTGGGGAATCTTCAAAATAAGACGGCCGAATATACTCTTATCGCCAAGGAAAACAGTACAGATGTACAATTTCCGACAACCAACAACCAGACGGTTCAACGGGCTGTCGGTGGACGTTTTCTTGTAATGGTCAAGCCTGTCAAACCATCCAAAGGAACAAAATTACCGTATCGCGGAAAGGACCCGAAGCTCTTGGAAGCCCTTGAGCCGACACCTTATTTGCAATGCGACCAGCAGGAAATTAAGGATCTGGCCGGACGTGCTATTGGAGCCACGACCGATGCAGCCGAGGCCGTCAAAAAAATCGAAGCCTTTGTGGATCAGTACGTCACAGGAAAGGACTTGTCGGTCGGGTATGCCACGGCACTGGAAGTGGCCACGAGCAAACAGGGTGACTGCACCGAACATGCAGTGCTGACAGCGGCATTGTGTCGGGCAGTCGGGATCCCGGCCCGGATCGTATTCGGATTGATTTACGTAGACGAGTTTCTGGGACATCGGAACGTCTTCGGCGGACATGCCTGGACCGAGGCGTATGTCGGTGGAAAATGGGTTGGTCTGGATGCCACCCGAAGCAGAGAAGGTTTCGGGGCAGGATATATCACTCTGGGAGTCGGCAACGGGGATCCAAAAGACTTTTTCAGTATGATCAATACCTTAGGCTACTTTACCATAGATAAGGTGGATGTAAAATAATATAGGATCTGGGTGATAAGTCGTAAACGATCAGGCTTTGATCTCCCGCGCAAGTTGGGCGGCCTGTTCACATTTTTCAAGATACTGTTGTATCTTGAGCCCCTCGGTAAAGGTGGGAGAGTCATTCCGACCTGTCCGGACGCTTTCCACAAAACACCGATAGGTGGATTTGCCCTTGCCACAGCGTAAAGTGTTCCATGTTCCTGTATGGATATCTTTACCCAGACAGATCCTGATCCGATCCCGGCCGTCATCCAGATTGATACGCAGGCTCCCTTTGGAGCCAAAGACATCAAGATAGAGGGTATTGATAAAACCTGCCGCCCAGCGGCTGCAGCGAATCGTCCCGATTGCCCCGTTGGCGAATTTGGCTGTGGTGATGGCTGAGTCGTTGGCATCGAGCACATAGCCCTTGTACTTTTTGGTTCCGACACCTTTGTCGAATGTTTCGAGCCTGCATGACAGACTTGCGATATCGCCGACGGCAAAGGTGACAAAATCCAGCACATGACAGCCGATATCATAGAGCACGCCTCCCGAACCGTGTCTGGTGGAGAGCCGCCAGAGCCAGCCGGGATCGTTTCGCCAGTCGCCCCAGATCCGGCTGCTCAGCCACGACTGCATGTACCCCGCTTCGACATGGATAATCCGTCCGAGTCGGCCCTGTGTGATCATCCGTTGTGCCTTGTGCAGAGCCGAAGCATTTCGATTGGTGAAGTTGACCATGTTTACGACGCCGGCCCGCCGGACAGCCTGGGCCATCTTTCGGGCCTGGGCAACGGACGTGGCCAATGGCTTTTCACAAAATACCGCCAGACCGGCTTTGGCGGCGGCTATACTGACCTCGGCATGCATTGCATCGGTTGTAACCACATCGACCGCATCGAGCTTTTCCTCACGAAGCATCTGCATGTAACCGGTATAGACCTGAGGAATGTCGTGTTTCCGGGCAAAGGCCTGCGCTTTTGGCTCGTCGACATCACAACAGGCAGCCACCCTGGCTCCTCGGATCGAGGCGTATCCTTTGGCGTGATCATTAGCCCACTGCCCGGTTCCAACAATTCCAATACGAATCATGATTTACTCTTCCGATTGTCCGCTTGAAAAACGTTTATTCAGTTTGCTGCCTGCAACAGCTTGAGCACCGTCTCAGTTCGGTCGAAGCGAAGCTGGTATTGTCCGGCCATCGGATCGATCCGTCCACTCTCGTCCCGAAAGGTCCAATACAGCGTGATGGGTATTCGAGCGGAAGTCACGGCGGCAAGCTGTTTTTGGACAAGAGCGATAGCTTCGGGGGTGGAATAATCGTCCCCGATCTCTTCATGCAATCCGATCTCGCCGATCAACAGAGGCTTTCCGATCCGGTCGGCGATCCGTTTGTATACGGCAATATTGGACACGTCTCCTTTGGCTTTACCCAAAGCTGACATCGCCTCGCCATAGAAATGGATACTGATGACATCGATCGGATCGGGATGACTGAGGCGAAAGTACTGCTCTAACTCAGCCTCGTTGTCCTGAGCCCAGTCCTTCGGTTTACCTGCACGAACTGCCTTTAACAGATGCATTGCCGCTGGCCGGGGAGAGCTGTGGCCGGTCGTAACTAAATGATTCGAATCCAGCGATTTGATGAATGCGGCAATCTGTCCGACACACTGAGCCAACTCGTCGGAAGTAAAGTTGTTTCGGCCATCACGAACGACCGGCGCCGGAGCCAGACTCGCCGGGACAGGTTTGAGCACGCCCTGAGGAAATTGCAGATCCGCATCCAGGTTCCATTCGTTGCCGATTTCCCACATCGCAATCGCAGGGCTGTCCTTATAGCGCAGAACCACCGCACGGATGTATTCATCCAGCCGCCTACGAGCTTGCGATTGGGCATTTGTAATCCCTTCATGCAGATCATGATGTCCCAGGTCGGCCAGGTTGCCCACGTACCAGCACAATAATGCAATGATACGGATGTCACGTTTGGCGCATTCCCGGATCATTGTATCGAAACGCTGGAGATATCGCTCTCGCTTTCGTTGTTGTTCTGCGGGATCCTCATCGAACCACGCCTGCTGCCACCAACCGGCCCAATAGGGTGAGCAGTTGACACGGATGATTTTAAAACCGTGGGCCGCCAGCTCATCCAGAGCCTCGACCGCCTTTTGGCGCTGCCCGGCAGGCATCGGGACAATCCCTTCCAGCACAAACTGCCCAAACAGGTCGTACTTGTTCACTGAGACCATTCGCACGGGTCTGCCGTCCAGAACCAGTTCCGTCCCCTGACGCTGCAGGAATCCATCCGATCTTTTCTCTTGTCCGAATCCTTCCAAAGACAATCCTGACAGGACCGTCAAGAGCAGAAACAGACGGAAGAACTGAATCGACATCATACCTCTCCTCATTTTGGAAATCAGTCGAACTGGATATCGGACAGGACAAACTGAATGCTGGTCGTGCCGCGATAGGTGTTAAACTTCGGTTCATAGGCGATACTGAACGAGTCCGATTCGAGCAGTTTCTTTTCCAGCCGCCCCATGCCGAAACCGATGCATCGCACCGCACCGGTCCCGTCGGTGATCGCAATCTGCAAATGATCGCCCTTTTGG
The DNA here is from genome assembly GCA_016926155.1 of Sedimentisphaerales bacterium. Classification (GTDB taxonomy): domain Bacteria; phylum Planctomycetota; class Phycisphaerae; order Sedimentisphaerales; family Anaerohalosphaeraceae; genus JAFGGE01. The sequence continues at coordinate 24,606 of JAFGPC010000145.1, read as the reverse complement.
CCAACTGTACGCGGCGGGCTGATCCAGCGGACACCCCGCGTGGCAAACATCGGATGTGGATTGCCCTGACCAAACGGTTCCAGTTTCATTAGCTGCCCGACGACCATATGACTCAGGTCGCCGATACTGCATTCGGCATCGATTTCCAGTACAGCCTCCAACGTATCATGATCGAGGTTTTCCTGTGCATACTGCTCCATCGCCTCGGCGAAGTGGGTCACTCGTCCCGGTTCGATCCGTAGACCCGCAGCCATGGCATGTCCTCCATAACTGGACAAATGGTCCGAGCAGGCGTGGATCGCCTCGTACAGATTGAATCCCTCGACGGATCGGCCCGAGCCCTGCGCGATTCCATTTCCATCGCCGGTATTGATCATGATGGTCGGACGCAGGAACTCCTCCACAAGACGGGCCGCCACAATGCCGACAACACCGCTGTGCCAGTTCTCTCCGGCCAGGACGATCGTTTTACGATTCGGGTGGTTCAGACCCATCGCTGTGACCATCTGTTTGGCCTCTTTGAAGATCTTCCGCTGGCACTGCTGGCGCAGGCGGTTCTGGTCCTTGAGATAACGGGCAATCTGCATACACCGCATGGCATTGTCACAAGTCAGCAACTCCACGGCAAGGCGGGCATGCCCCATACGACCGGCGGCGTTGAGCATGGGGGCCAGGCGAAAGCCAATATCATAGCTGTCCAAGGTTCCTGCGGCCAGGTCTGCAGATTCGATCAGGGCCCGGATACCGCACATTTCGGTCTGCTGCAGTGCCCTTAATCCGAAACTCGTCAGTATGCGGTTTTCACCACGAAGATCGACCACATCGGCAACCGTCCCGATCGCGGCAAGTGTCGTGGCATTGAGCAGGAATTGCCGCAGATCGCCGCTGGCCCGGCCTCCCCCGTTGGAGGCGTTGACCACGGCCCAGGCCAGCTTGAACGCGACCATCGCCCCGGCCGAATCCGGATTGGGATACGTCGAATCGATATTCGGGTGCACGATGGAAACGGCGGTCGGCAGCGTCTCGTGCGGGCGGTGATGGTCGGTCACGATCACATCCATACCCAATTCGCCCGCAACCGTGATATCCTCGACGGCGGTCACGCCACAATCGACGGTGATCAGGAGATTAGTTCCATCAGCGGCAATCTGACGGATCGCATCCGTATTGAGGCCATAGCCCTCCTCCACGCGATGCGGAATGTAATAGTTGACATTACCGCCAAGCACGGTCAGGAGGTGCCAAAGGATCGAGACGCTGGTAATGCCGTCCACGTCATAATCACCGTAGACTGTGATTTTCTCGTTGTCGGCCAGGGCCTTGCGGATTCTCTGCACGGCCGGACCGACACCGGGCATTTTTTCCGGTTCGATTAACTCGATCAGTTTAGGAGAAACGAAGGAGCGAGCCTCCTGGCCGGAAGACAGGCCCCGATTGATCAGCACCTGTGCCACAAGGGGGCTAACACCCAATTGGGAAGCCAGTTCTTCCGCACCGGGCGCACCGGGGCAGATGTGCCATTGTTTTTTTTGTATTTTCAAACCACCAGCCACTGCCTGTCGAACCTTCCGTGGATTACGAATCCGTTAAAATCCTTCCAAGTCATCGTACGGATTCGCAGGTCGTTTGTCAATCGCTCAAGCCCGCATATACAGCCCGCCATTGGTACGCACTTGCCCTTCAAATCGCTATATATCATTATTATCTCGGATACCCCCGATAGAAACCCGGTCTCATAGGAGAAAAATCGTCAAGCACTGGCCAGTATAGAATGTCATCCATTGAAATCAATCCAATCTCTTTGGTAGTAAATTCAATGTTTTTCTGGTCGAGTTGAAAACTGATGTTATCCATACCATCATTTCCTACACTATAAAGAATGAAATCATCCCCCATCTTTCGATACAAGATCGGATTGCCGTTGAAATGATCAATCGGCACGGTACGGAGAAATCCTGCTTCGATGAGACTTTCCAGATCGTCCGGGTATGCATTATACTCGGCCTTATAGCGAAGCAGAGCCAACACAGTAATCACGGCTTCCCGAAGCGTAAGTGTTTTGGCTATTATTTCCGAATCATCCTTCATCCTCAACAGAGGAAAAAATGTTTGTATGAAAAGATTGCCTTTTGAAAAATATATGGATTCTACTTTCTTTAAAGTTGAAGATCTTTCAATCCAATAAAATGGTTGTTCATTGACCTCATTCCATATCATGAGAAGTTTATCAATCCGGGCCTGAGTGGCTTTTCGGTCTTCTCCCCAAAAGCAAAAGCTCAGGATGCCTGGTTCTTTATCCCGATCCCAAATAGAACTAAAAAAATCACTCCAGTCATCCAGATCCGACAAATGGAAACCGATCTCTAAATCGCCGTAGGTCCGTTTTCGTAGGGCATTGTATTCCCTGAGAAGAAAGTGGCCGTTTCCCCGTCCATCATCTGTGAAAGTCCGCTGTAATAAATCCTGCATATTAAATCGTTCTGCTTGCAGGTGGAAGGTAGTGTCCAGCTCTTTCGCTTCGATGGTCTTTTGCATTTCCTCTAGAATCTTCACATCGATATCGCTGCGATTGAGAATCAACAGCAGATCTTCATAGGGAGTACGAAGCACGGCAAGGGTAATCACATGATCGATGTATCGCCTTTGACCCTTAAGATGATCCGCCATGATAAGAGTTTTCAAATAATTATCCAATACCTCTCGATCTTCACCCTGAAAGGCCAATAGTTTCATTTCCCAGGATAAGAGTCTCGTCAATTCTGGTATTCTATGAGTTTTTCTTCTGGACAATTCAAACAATTCGTCGTTTGGGGCCAATTGCTCGATCCAGTAATACGGTTTTTGAGTTGCTTGTTTTGTGTATTTCATACTTTCTTCGTTGGAATGTATCCATTCTTCAAGAATCCGTAAGTTATTGGGATCGAGATCCCCCGGCCAGGGCCATGCTGAAGTGGAACCTGATATAGGGTGCATACTCATCATAATATAGCGAAGATCCATCCCATCCATGTACCTCGGATCTAAATTCGCATACGTATTCGGATCATAGGTTACTTTATAACGGTAAAGCGGCATCCTGTTAAAGGCGGCAAAGGCCTTTTCGTAGAGGGGGGCGGCGTTTTCATTGGGATCGTAATCGGCCGGGCGGGTCAGATCGTTGAGTTTCTGCACGTAATCGACTTTGATCGTGGGCTTGCCGAAATAATAACGCGATATCCATGCCGCCAAAACAGCTAATACAATAAGAAAGGAAAACAGCAGGTTCCGAAGAATTCGAAACCTCCGCCTTCGAGGCTTGCCGATCCTGTTGTCTGAACTGTTGTCATGTTGCCCCATCGTCAGTCCTTCTTATCTTTCAAGGCAACCGGCCTGCTCATGCCATCATGTTGTATTATAATCCCCACGGCTCTCCATTTCTTCCGAAAATCGGCGAAGGAATAGACCTCCTTGCCTGTAATGGGATCTCCCACAACAATATGATCCGAATTCACCTCGAGAATCGTGACATAATGATCAACCAGAGGCGCGTATCGGATCGTCGCCACGACAGGGCAAAGGCCCTTGAGCGAATCGACCGAATCGAAGCAGCGATACTCGCAACGCAAACCGGCAGAACCGCATAATCGCTCGATCGCCGCACAAAGCCAGTCGTCGGGCGTACCGCTGGTCGGGGAGGTGCGGGCCTGCACAGCCAGCAGGCCTTCATCGGCATCAACACCAAGCTGTTTCAATGCGGTAACTGCCGCCGCGGGACCGCAGGTATAGTGTCTGGTCTGCAGACAGATCCCATCCTGGTCAAAGGTAGTCCGCAGTTTGGCATGAATTCCCTGCAGTAGCGCCGGCAGCAGAAACGGACATACACAATAATTGGCCGAAACAACAAGCAGGAAAATACTCAGGAGTATCTTGAGTCGCCGTGTCTCCACACGCGGCAGGAGCGTGCCGAACAGCATGGGCACCACCAAAGCCAGGAGTGTAAACTCATTGCGCCCGCCGAGAATAAGAGAAAAGCCCGGCACAAAGCTATATTTCGGAAAATGCCGCAGAAAACCGATGCAAAGCAACACAAACAACGGGATGGTGTACCCGACAAGCCAGACCGGACGTTTATAACGGGAAAAATGAAGACCGGCCAATAATCCCAGAATAAGTACAGCAACGATTCCAACGGTTTCAAACCATAGCTGCATAACCATCCCTCCGACGCTGCCTATATACAGAGAATCTCTGCAAAACGGATTCAACTCTTTCCGAAGGGGCCGATGCCGATCAGCCGTCAATACTGATACGAAATTGGAAAGTCGCTGGTTCGTTTACATTTACAGATAAACAACAGGGCATCACATTCGATCTGTTTTTGGAAGAAATGGAGGATTTTGTCATATAAAAAACGAAACCACTGCGTACTTATCCGGCAGTCTGCAATTGTCTGTAGAATTCCCGGATCCCGTCGAGGACCAATGCGACGGCCTTGGCCGCCAAGAGAATATAGAGAAGACGGGCGATAACCGCTCCCACGTAAGGCCCGAGCAGGCGGGAGAGTCGATAGGCATTACGGACGACCAGAAAAACGATCATGAACGTTATGAGGGCCGTAACGATCATCAGAACATGCCCGTTGGACTGGGTCATAATAATGGTCATCGTGATCGCGCCCGGACCCACAAGCATGGGACAGGCGATCGGAAATACGGCCACCATACGGGGATCCTCCACACGCCCATACGGCTTATGCCGAGGCATCACGCCGTTAATCGCCACAACAAACAGCAGTATGCCTCCGGCAATTCGTAACTCCATCACCGTGACATTGAACAGATGAACCAGGGCCCAGTTGCCGATCAATGCAAAGACCACGATGATTCCCAATCCCGTCAGGACTGCCAGGTTTAATACATGACGTCGTTCCCGCATTTCCAGCCGCCATGTCAGGTCTGCAAACACGGGGATATTTCCGATAGGATTGACCACTGCCAAAAGCAGCATTGTGTGTCGCAAGAGTATTGCGATTGCTTCTGACACCTCCATGAAACAATCTCGCTATTCAGAATCGAGACATTCCTTTATAGGGCACTTATTATTGTATCGACCGTGTAGAGAAATTCCCTTTTGTGTTTTCAGGAAATTTTACCGGCACAGATAAGATACACACGACCCAAAGAACATAGCCGTATTTCTATTGTAACATTTTCGATGTTTCAATGGCAGATACTAGCATTCGATCTGCTTGCCTTTGACCTGCTCGAGTTCGACTTGGAACCGGCCCAGGCGAATCTGTCCCTCGTCATACTGGCCCTGGGCGTTTCGCAGATGCCGTCCGAGAACTTCCCAGGTCGTCGTAAAGGCCTCAAAGCCCGCCGCCAGCCGACCCAGATCCCGACGGATCTCGGCTGCCTGCTTTTCAATCTGCAAACCGTGCAGGCCCATCACAATCGTCATCAGATATGCATACAGCAGATTCGGGGAAACGGGAATCACCTTCTTCTGCAGGGCATAGTCCAGCAGATCGGTCTTATCCGAGCCGTAGGTGACCACGGTTTCGTAATACACATTCTCGGCGGGGATATACATCAGGGCAAAATCCAGCGTTCCCTCATCCGGGCAGACGTAGGACTGAGCGATCTTGTCGATATGTTTTGTAACGTCCGCCTGAAAGCGACGGCGCAGGCGTCCTTTCTCATCCTCGTTTTCGGCCTTGACCATCGCCTCAAACGCCGGCAGGGGAAACTTGGCATCGACAGGGACACTATAATCCGGGAGTTTAACCAGAGCATCCACGATCTGGCCGGACTTGAAAGTATACTGCAGGGTGAAGCTGTTCTGAGGCAGGATATTGGAAAGAATATTTTCCAGGGACCGCTCGCCCATCTGTCCGCGGAGCTTGGGATTTTTCAGGATATCCTGCAGGCTGCGTACATCGACACCAAGCTGGAGCATCTGCTTGCCCGATTCGCGAAGCCGGCCAATCTGCTCATGAAGCTGTATCAGGGTCTGCTGGCTGGTTTGCAAATACCGCCCTATATTTTCCTGGCCGGATTTGAGATTCGTCTCGAGGACCTGTCCGGTTTTTTCCTGGGATCCGCGTACCGCCTCAAGCTGCTGCTGCAAAAGACCGACAGTCGCGCTTTGACGAACAATTTCCTCTTTCTGGGCCGTTTGATCTTTGATCAACCACAGCAACAGGCTCAAAACCGCTACAACAGCCAGAATCAGAACTATAACAAGGATCACTATAAGAATCTGCATACATACCTCCGAAACTACTTTCAGAAGGATTATAAAGAGGCAGGTATCTCAGGTCAAATCGTCATTCTTATCGGAAACAAATGTTACTCATTTATTGTTCTTTCATGAATCGCTCTTTTAAAGTTTTTTTCTCCTTGCATTTGTGTCTACGATAAATACAATAATTTTCAATTGGGTGGGATTACTATGTTTCGCCCAAGCGGAGTTGTGAGAAGATGAATGTGACGTTTCGAGGAGTTTAAAGTCCGTTTTATCATGATTCGCGCAAAGGTTGCGCGCATCGATCCATATTCCTTTTTCAGGAGGGCAGTACCATGACCAGACAGCATTTTCTTATCCTCTGTTTTTTGAGTATTGGTATGGCCGGTTTTCTTCCCGCCGCCACGCTGACCGTGGACGACAGCGGAGGGCAGCCGTACACGAGTATCCAGGATGCCATCAACGACGCCAATCCCGGAGACACCGTATACGTCTTTCCCGGTACGTACGCAGAACAGATCGTGATGCAGGACGGTGTCAACCTGACGGGATATTCGCCGCACAATACCACGATTGACGGACAGGGTACGGCAGTGCATGTCGTTACCTATGATGGGGCTGAGCCCGCTACGTTGTCCGGCTTTCGGATTATCGGCTCCGCCACTTCCTCGGCAGGGGGCACCTGGCATTATGGGGGCGTGTATTGCCAGGTCGGTCCATTGACGATCCGCAACAATATTATCGAAGACAACAAGGCCGGTATCGCCGTGGAAACCGAAGGCAGACCTTCTATTATCAATAATACGATTATCAACAACACCAATGGGATTATCTTTGCCTCCAGTTACACCCCCTACACCCCTCCTCAAAAGGTAGCTTTTATTTTTGATACCAACCTGACCCTGGCCAAGGAGTATGCCGAACTTCTCGGTATGGATGGAATCGATGTTGATTTGATTCCTCTCGAAGAAGTGGCCAAGTATTCTCTCAATCAGTATCGTGCTATCCTGATCGGGACCGATACCGGTGACGGAGACGCTTGGGGGACACCACAGGTTGTCGCCCGAATTGCCGAAAGCGGCAAGCCGATTCTGGCCATGGGGGAGGGTGGATATGCGTTTCTGGGAAAACTCCAACTGGCCACAGGATATCCCCATGGTTCTCACAGCGGCACTAATACAGACATGTATGTCATGGATCCGGAACATTTGATCTACCTGTATCCCAATCCGATCTCCATTCCCAAAAGCGGGATCTTGTCCCTTTACACACGAAGCGGCAGCGTGGAGATCAATCTGAATCCCATACCCAGAAATGTCGAAGTTCTTGGGCGATTTCCAGACAGCCCATACCACTATCTCCTGACACGGGAAAACCAACGGTACATGTTCTGGGGATTCACGGGAACAGGCGGTGCTTTGACTGAAGTGGGAGCAGAATTGTTTCTCAATGTTGTTCGTTATCTGATGATTACCTGTTATCCCAATCTGCCCGATCCGGAACTTGTCGCTACAGGCAGTGAGCTCATAGGAGAAGACAGGATCCGTTACGAGTTTCGAGTGGATAACTGGTTCCAATATCCGGATGAGCTGTTCGAACCGGCGCCGGATCTTCCACCCTGTGGTATCAATCCGAACGCATCCCGAACTGATGTCAATATCCATGCCGAGGACGGCACCCAGCTCTACGGTTTTTGTGCAATACCATCTGCCGGCGGTTTGACCTATTTATGGTTCGGACACAACGCAGGGGAGGAACCTCCACAGATTTATATTGAAATGATAGACCGCCGCTGCGGAGTTGTCTGGCAATCGAATCTGGTTACGCCGCAGATTGAACCGCGCATAACCCATACCATTATGAACAACATAATCGTCAACAACACAACGGGAATCTTTTACTACGCCTACACCGGCGATGGGCAGATTCTCTATAACGATGTATGGGGCAATTCGTACCGTAATTATCACGACAACTCTACTGCATCGACCTTTATGCCCTCACCCGGCACAGGCCAGATCAGCGCCGATCCGTTGTTTGATCCGGAATACCCCGGCTTCTATTATCTCACCGACGAATCTCCCTGTAAAGATACCGGAAATCCCGCTCCTTCGTACAATGATCCCGACGGCACTCGAAACGACATGGGTGTCTGGGGTGGACCGGAAGCCGGCGGCCCCACCACGCATCCCGGCTCGGGCTTTATCTTCACCAACATCGGTAACATTCCGACATCCGAGATCGTACAGGATTCCGGCAATCCATCCCATGGACTGGCGGTTGTTGATCCATCTACCGCATCTGACCTGGCGATTCCTGCGTATCTGGATGCGCCCTTCGGAGCAACCCTCCGAATTCATGGCCTGTTCGGAGATGTCGACATTGCCAACGGTTTGCGGTATTACCAGATTCTGATCGCGCAATGGCCCGATGAGAATACACCTCCGGATCCGGCGGATTATGAGCCTATCACAACTGCCTTACACAAGGTTCGTTATCTTCCCCAGCCGGATGGTACGGTCCTGACTGAGGTGGTTCAGCTCGGCCCGAAGGAAGTGGGAGGTGTGGCCAATGTGTATGAGCTGACTTATAATGGATGGTGGTCCAGCATCGACCTTCGCATCCTATTAAACACACGAAGTCTGGCTAATGGAAAGTACACGCTGACCTATAAGGCTTATCGTCCCGTCAGCATCTATCCGATCGGAACGATCCTGCTGCAGATGGCCTTGGCGCCCAATGACCTAGATCACCTAACGATCCTGGTGAACAACAGTCCTGTGGAAGCGATCATCCATAATGTCAAATATGATCCTTCCAGCCCGAATTGGGATTCGCTTTCCGACGGAGAAATCCCGGAATGTGGTATTATCAGCCTCCAGAATGACACCGAGAATCTGCGATTCACCATCACGGCACAGCACCCTGATGGTTACCTGCGACACTGGATTCTGGATGCCATATGGGGTAAAAATCATTACGCCGGTGTTATCGCCCAGGATACCTACCCCGGAACGGTCCCGCCGGATGATTGGCCGGGCGTGATTAACCAGGAGTTCAACTCCGCCGATGGCTCGCTGACGCCATGGGAGCGATGTGCTTACCAGTTCCGGCTCCGGGCCTGGACCAGGGCAACCAATGGATATGGTTATCTGACATCCACCGTTTATAATTACAGCGATGAATTTAACGATCATTATTTCCTTGAGTTCAGTGATTGTGGCTGGTGCGGCGGGGCTGACGTGAACCGCAGCGGGCGTGTCGATCTGGGTGATCTGGCCCGGGTTGCCGCTGAATGGCTCAACGAATGCGGACCGGAATGTCCTGCACCATAAAGATTTGAGATACTCTGAGACCAAGGGTGGCACAATCCACTGGATTGTGCCACCCTTTTTTTATTCTCCGATACCGGAACCCATAACCTTTTGCATAAATTGTTTAATATTTCACAACAAAAGACACCATAATCAACAGAATCGTTATAAACCATCACAAATAGTATCGGGATGCTACTGAGAAAAACAAAAAACAATGAAAATCCCGTAACACTCCTGCCAGAATCATACTCCTGATAAATGAACAAAAGATGCTCTTTAAAATGTAATCGACCCTGTTTGGAACAGAGTTTCGCCACGAACCGCCGGCGGCACGGGGGGATCTGCCGCCGGACAACGGTCTGTTCTGTGATGCGTTATACGGATGCAGCACGATCAACAAACCCGGATCAGTAACTCTCCTCCTTCTCCTCCTCCTGAATTCGGGAACATCGCATTGCCTCCAACCCAGGCAAGACAATAGATCGTGTTGACCAAAGAAGGGCCACAGGCGTAACGCCTGCGGCCCTTTTCTATCCATAGCAGTTGTATCGCAGTCAAAAACAAGGCTCGCACTTTACCAATCCTCATAATCTAAAACATTCCCTTGCTCGATGTCCGAAACCGCTTTTATGGATACGTCCTATTTGGTATAATTAAAGTTTAGTGTGATTACGTCTGATAGGGGAAATAAAACGTCATGATCCGGCGTTTACTGTATTAGAGACAGGTTATTTTCGTATTTACTTGTCGAGGGCGGGGGATGGAAGCAACGCCCTGCAGAAGTTGAGACTTTCATTCTTTTAGGGGTGTTCCATGGGAATCCGATGGATTGTCCCAGTGTTATTTATGTCTTTGGCAGGCTTTTTTTCTCAAGCCCAGCAGGAGAAGGAACCGGTAATCAACCGAACCGAACCGGCTTTAATCCGGTCATTCCTTGAAAATCAGCAAAAAAGTCGGATCGACGATTTGGTATTCGGTAAGCTGGAGCGGTTGGGTATTGCTCCTGCCGATTTCTGTACGGACGCGGTATTTGTGCGCCGGGCATATCTGGATGTCATCGGTACACTTCCCACCACACAGGAAGCCCGAAGATTCCTTCTGGACCGGAACCTGAACAAACGAGCCGTCCTGATTGATGAATTGCTGGAACGGGATGAATTTGCCGATTATTGGGCCATGAAATGGAGCAACCTGCTCCGGATAAAGGCGGAATTTCCCATTAATCTGTGGCCCAATGCCGTGCAGGCCTATCATCGCTGGATTCGGACAAGTATCCATGAAAACAAGCCCTATGACCGGTTCGTTCGGGAGATGCTGACCGCCAATGGCAGCAATTTCCGCGACCCCCCCGTAAACTTTTATCGCGCCGTACAAGGCAATGAACCCCAGACGATTGCCCAGGCTGTAGCTCTGACTTTCATGGGAAGTCGAGCTGAAAACTGGGAAACCGGCCGGCTCGAAAAAATGAGCGTCTTTTTTTCCCAACTGAGCTATAAATCCACCGGCGAGTGGAAAGAGGAGATCGTCGCCTTCGATCCGGGCAAAGCGATTACTCCGTCTTCTGAGGATGAGACGATCCTGGCATTTTTTCCCGATGGGACTCGTACTCGTCTTTCTCCCGGACTGGACCCAAGGAACATTTTTTCCGACTGGCTCATTGATCCTGAAAATCCCTGGTTTACCAAGAACATCGCCAATCGCATCTGGTACTGGTTGCTGGGGCATGGAATCATTCATGAGCCGGACGACATCCGCCCGGATAATCCACCCGTTAATCCTCACTTGCTGGCGTATCTGGAGCAGGAATTGATCAAGGCTCAATATGACCTGAAGCATCTGTTCAGACTGATCCTGAATTCGCGAACGTATCAGCTTTCCTGTATTCCCAAAACCGATTCACCCCAGGCCCGGGCCAATTTTGCCTATTACCCCCTGCGCCGGTTGGAAGCGGAGGTGCTGATCGACGCCCTGAACCAGATCACCGGAACCACGGAGAAATATTCCAGCGCGATTCCGGAACCGTTTACCTTTATTCCCGAAAACCAGCGTTCCATCGCCCTGGCTGACGGCAGCATTACCAGCCCATTTCTGGAATTATTCGGGCGGCCTTCGCGCGATACCGGCCTGGAATCGGAGAGGAATAACAGCCCGACAGCCTCCCAACGACTGCACATGCTCAATTCCAGTCATATCCAGCGTAAAATCGAACAGAGTGCCAGGCTCCGGAAATTGATGGAGTCTAAAACCGGAATACACGAGATTACTAACACTTTATATTTAATGATTCTTTCCCGGTACCCCAGGGAGGAAGAGCAAAAAATTATCCAGGCATATTCACAATCCGGTGTCGTCAAAGGGCGTGAGGCTATGATCGATCTGATCTGGGCATTGATCAACAGTACAGAATTCCTTTATCGGCACTAATCGAACGGGAATGAAACAAAGGGACATAGAATGAATTCGGATGGAAATTCAGGCGTTCTATCATCATACCCCAGACGGACGACTGGAAAAACAAGCAGGCTAGGCGAGGTAATATCTAGGCGTGAAGCAATTCAACGCGGGATTGTAGGAGCGGCAGGTCTGTATATTACAAGCGGACTTAGATTCCCCATTCTGGCGAATACGAAACCTATCAAGTCGATAGTGCCCGCTAAATCGGTTATCCAGATCTGGATGTGGGGAGGACCGTCCCATCTGGATACCTTCGATCCCAAGCCGGATGCGGGAAACGATTATACCGGTCCGTTCAACAAGCCGATTGCCACGAATGTAGAAGGGATCATGATCAACGAGCTGCTGCCCCTGTTGGCAAAACAGGCCGACAAGTACTCGATCATTCGCAGTATGACCCATGGAAATAACAGCCATGAAACAGCCTCATACCTGGTTCAGACCGGTCGCAAACCAGGAGACGGTCAAGTCTATCCTTGTGTCGGTGCAGTAACAGCCTTATTCAAAGGATATGAGGCCGGATATACCGGCCTGATCCCTCCATACATTGTGTTAACCGGACCACAGGGCCGCTTTTCTGAAGCGGGTTTTCTGGGTTCAAAATACAAACCTTTTGCTACCGGTGGAGATCCGGCACGAACGCCGTTTGTTGTCGAAGGCGTCGTAGCCCAGGGCATCACGGAAAAACGGCAAAGCAGCCGCCGAGAGCTTCTTGGCAAGCTCGACACACTTCGTCAATCCTTGCAGGGCAATCCGGAAATCGAGGCTCTGGAACAGTGCGAAAAACAGGCTTACGATCTAATCCTGGGAGACGCGGGCAAAGTATTCGATCTGTCGGAAGAGAAAAAAGAATTGCGTGATCAATACGGGATGAACACCTTCGGACAATCCTGCCTGGTTGCCCGGCGTCTGGTGGAGCGGGGAGTTCCGTATGTGACAATCAACTATAAAGGTTGGGATACGCACAAGGATCATTTCCAGGCTATGCGCAGAAAATTGCCGGAACTCGACAAAGGATTCGCGACACTTTTACAGGATTTGTCGGATCGGGATTTACTGGGCAGCACGATCGTCTGGTGGGGCGGGGAATTCGGAAGGACACCTAAAGTCGATTGGCAGGCGCCCTGGAACGGCGGCCGCGGTCATTATGGAAAAGTCTTTTCTACGGTCGTAGCAGGTGGTGGTTTCAAAGGAGGCCATGTCGTCGGGGCTTCGGATGAAAAAGGGGAAACCGTAAAGGATCGACCTGTGTATCCGGTGGACCTGATCGGAAGCATGTATGAGCTTCTGGGGATCGATCCCGATGCAAAACTGCCTCACCCACAGGGCCTGACCGTCTATGCGACGCCCTCTCCTGCCGATGGAGCAACGGTCGGAGGACGGCTGGAAGAAATCATGTAAGCATTGGAGAGATGCATGAGACGATTCCGATGTCAACAATTGGTTTGTATAACGGCGATCCTGATTGCCGTTTCTGTCGTTCGATCCCAGCGGACTCCCTATATAGGGTATGTCTATCCCGCCGGGGGGCAGCAGGGAACTACTTTGGAACTGGCAATCGCCGGGCAGTACCTGGACGGTATAAATGCCGTGGACATTTCCGGGTCAGGAGTAGAAGCTTCGGTAGTCGAACACATCAAACCCTTGAATGGAAAAGAGATCAACCTGCTTCGGGATCAACTCAAGGAACTTCAAAAGATGATGGCTGACTCCAAACAGGCTGATTCCAAAAACCTTTCACAGGATTCTGAAACAGACACTCCCTCAAAAATAGATCGAGAGGCAATCCAAAAAGAAATCACCGACATCAGGGGAAAACTGGCCAATCCTAAAAATCGAAATCGAGACAATCGCCAGCTCTCGGAAGATGTTGTTCTTCGGATCAAGCTGGCTCCCGATGCAGAGCCGGGTACGCGGGAGCTGAGACTGAAGGCGTCCTTTGGCCTGTCCAATCCGCTTCTATTTTATGTGGGCAAGCTGCCTGAGTTTTCCGAAAAAGAGCCGAATGAAACAACGAAGGAAACGGAAATGATTTCTGCATCTCCGGTGGTGATCAACGGACAGATACTGCCCGGAGACGTGGATTGTTTTCGTCTTCGGTTCAACAAGGGCATGCGGCTGGTAGTGAAGGCGAGCGCCCGGGAATTGATTCCATATCTGGCTGATGCGGTTCCGGGCTGGTTTCAGGCCACATTGGCGATCTATGATGCTGACGGTCAGGAACTGGCTTATGCAGATGACTACCGCTATCAGCCCGATCCGGTCCTGCTTTGCGAGATTCCCAAAGACGGTGAGTATGTGCTGGAGATCAAAGACGCCATCTATCGCGGTCGTGAAGACTTTGTCTATCGCATCACTCTCGGGGAAATGCCGTTTATCACGAGCATCTTCCCACTCGGAGGTCGGGTCGGCACTTCAACCACCGTTGAAGTCCAGGGCTGGAATCTTCCGGCGAATACTTTAACTTTTACTCCCACGAAACAGGAGCCGGATATCCAATCAGTGGTTTTGCGTAAGGGCGCTTTGGAATCCAATCGTCTACCGTTCGCTGTGGATACATTTCCGGAATGTCTCGAACAGAAATCGAATCAAAAGGAGGAGCGGGCTCAGAAAATCACTCTTCCCGTCACTCTGAATGGACGGATTGATTCCCCTGGTGACAAGGATAGGTTCTGTTTCGAAGGGAAAGAAGGTCAGGAAATCGTTGCGGAAGTATATGCCCGCCGTCTTGCCTCTCCTCTGGATTCTATACTTACGCTGACGGATTCCAACGGCAAAGAACTGCTGGTTAATGACGATCATGAAGACAAAGGTACGGGGTTGCTTACCCATCATGCCGATTCTCTGCTGCAGGTCAAATTGCCCGCCGACGGGATTTACACTCTCTGTCTGAGAGATTCTCAATACAAAGGAGGGTCTGCCTACGCCTACCGTCTGCGAGTCAGCTCTCCCCGGCCGGATTTTGATCTGCGGATCGTACCGTCCAGCATCAACGCCCGACCTGGGACTTCGGTCCCAATCACAGTATATGCCCTGCGAAAGGATGGTTTTTCCGACGCTATCAATGTGATGATCAAGGATGCGCCAAATGGTTTCCAGTTGACCAATGGACGAATACCGGCGTCACAGGAGCAGGCCATACTCCGGCTGAAAGTACCGAGAACGCCCACCAAGGAGCCGATTTGTCTGAGTCTGGAAGGTCAGGCCAAGATTCAGGATAAGACAATCGTACGCTCCGCTGTGCCCGCCGATGACCGAATGCAGGCATTCATTTACCGGCATCTTGTCCCTGCTCAGGAGCTGAAGGTGGCTGTCATAAGACCCGCCAACGCCAGAGCCCCGGCCCAGAATCCCCCTGCAAAAAACACAAAGCTTACAACTGCCACCCAAACCAAATCAAAGTAAGCGTTTTCATTCGGTATTTCCGTATGACCAAAGGATCCTTTCCCGCGGAGCGGCCTCTTGCATCTACCTGTTATACCGTTATAATGCTGTGTTTTCCAAGTACAGCTTTTTTTAAACAAACAATAAGAATCTTTGAGAGAGCGGGATGAGCCAGGAAATTCTTGAACAGGTGCAGTTGCTGAAACGCGGAACCGTGGAGGTCTTTACAGAGCAGGAGCTTGCTCAACGTCTGGGCAAAGCCGGCAAGGAAGGCCGACCGCTTCGTGTGAAGCTGGGTATGGATCCTACCGCCCCGGATATCCACCTGGGGCATACGGTAGTACTGCGTAAACTCCGCCAGTTTCAGGATATGGGGCATAAAGCCGTACTGATCATTGGGGACTACACAGCCCGGATCGGCGATCCGACCGGACAGAACACAACCCGCCCCATGTTGGGGCCCGAACAGATCAAGGCCAATGCAGAGACCTATTTTCAGCAGGCCGGCAAGATTCTTGACATGTCTCCCGAGAAGGCGGAGATCCGCTATAACAGCGAATGGCTGGCGGATCTGAAACTGGCCGACATCATCAAGCTGACTGCTTCGATGACTGTCGCACGAATGCTGGAGCGGGACACATTTGAGCTTCGTTATAAAAAGGGGGATCCGATCGGCGTCCATGAGTTCCTCTACCCGCTTATGCAGGGGTATGATTCGGTAATGATCAAGAGCGATGTCGAACTGGGAGGCACGGACCAGACTTACAATAACCTGGTGGGACGAGATCTGCAGAGGCTGGATGGGCAGGAGCCGCAGATCGTGATCACCATGCCCATCCTGGTCGGGCTGGACGGCAAGGAAAAGATGAGCAAGTCCAAAGGCAACTATATTGGTGTCACCGACGCCCCCAAAGACATGTTCGGCAAGACGATGAGCATTCCGGATGAATTGATGGATAATTACTTCACCCTGCTTACGGATGTGCCCACTGAGAAAATTGTTATATTAACCGACACGTCAAAAACACATCCCAAAGAGGCCAAAGTTACATTGGGTAAAATGATTGTGTCGCAGTTTTACAATGCATCCGCCGCCGAGGCCGCGGCTGCTGAATTTGAAAAGGTTTTTGCACAAAAACAACTCCCGGATGAGATTCCAGTAATAACTATTGGTCCAGGAACAACAACCACAACTACAATTGTAACTACCTGCTTTGGATTGAGTAGTAGTGAAGCTAAACGAATGGTGAGAAGTGGTGGTGTAAGAATTGATGGTGAGAAAGCACAAGATCCAAATGCTAAAATTACCCCATCAGATGGCGTTGTTATTCAAGTCGGAAAGCGAAAGTTTGCCAGATTAATCGTCAAATAAAACCTAAGTTCCATGAGGGACTCCATGAAGCTTCCTGAAGTTAAGAACGCGGATAAATATACGGGATTATACATCGTCGATTTCGGTGATCACTGCGGGGTGGGATTTACCGCTGCTGAGGTAGCCGAGCTTCTCGAAAGTGAGCAATTTACAGACATTTCAGTATATAAGGTTTATAATGCCCAGCCGGACGGTACAATGGAATTGAAGGGAATCCGTCGGGAGGAGTTTCAACTGGAAAAAGGAATGTTCTTTTATGCTGTTGAGGAACAGAACGCAATAGAAGATTTTGAGCGGATTCTGTCCTGGGCAACGGGCACGCCTGCACCAAGTCGGGTCAAGGTCCATCTGGCCCATTGTCCTGACGGACAATATGTAACGGCCCTGATCTATCCGGCCGAATTCGATGACGAGTTCAGTCAGTGGCTCCTTGATGGCCAATTCTCCACAAGAGGTCCGGTCGAAGGCGGGGCGGGAGCCGTAGAGCAATATTATGAGCAGAATATAGAGGTGCTACGTCGAGAACAATTATTCCCTACCCCATCCAATGAAGCATTGACGGGACAAGAACTTCTAAACGCAACTCGACGAGCTATCGTCCGATAATACAGTGAAAAAACAGCCCATAAAATCCATTCGAATCCATCTGGCATCTATCCTTGTCCTATGGCTTTCTAAGAGATTTCACAGACCGGACTGTGAGGTTTTTTCACATATGGAGTTTAAAAATAATTCCCAAAGAATAGGTCTGAGAATGACAGGCAGAATCAGGAACGTTTTTCGTCATAAGTGGTTAAAAAAGCGATAATTACGCGAAATTGAATGTTCCATTTACAACTCATTTTGTGCAATATGCTTTTAAAATAAATGGAAATATCGGACGTTTTTTCGATTTTGATTATTGCGGCCGGATTGGTTTTTTGCTAAAGAATCATTAAGTTTATAACCGATGAATGAATAGAAAGAGTTTTCTCCCCTCCGGAAAACATCGGGCAGCTCAGGTTGCTTGATGTTTTCTTTTTATCTACAGGAAATTCAAGTATAAAATAATCCTATTTCTTTCTCTCCCAATATTTTTCGAATTGCTGATCCGAAGCATCCAGGGATGAGGTTAGAAAGGGCTTATATATTCTTGCCACAGCATTTTTTGTATTTTTTTCCGCTGCCACAGGGACAAGGATCATTACGACCGACTTTGGGTTGTTCGAGTTTAATGGGCTTGACCTTCTGCTCGCCCTGGGGAGCGGTCGCCGCTGCCCGCTGACGTTCGGTCATAGCAAACTGACCCACTTCATCGTGTTTGGTCTGGCTGACATTCCACACGCTTCGCGCACGGGCACCGGCATCCAACCGGACCTTGAAGATAGTTCCGGTCACACGATCATCGATGCTTTCGAGCATTTCGTTGAACATGCGGTAGCCTTCGTGTTTATATTCGATCTTCGGATCCTTTTCGGCAAAGGCCCGCAGGAAGATACTTTCCTTTAAATGATCCATTGCATAGAGATGGTCCTTCCATGCACTGTCGTAGATTTGCAGAAGCACGTACTTCTCCAGATCGGACAATTCCTTGCGAAGGAACTCCCTTGCTGCATTAAGTACTTTGGCTTCAGCCGTCTCTCTGTCGGACAGTTCGTCGGCCGTGAAATTGGATTCGAAGTGTTTATTGGACCAGTCAGCCAGATCTTCCGCTGAGACACCGTTCTTTATCTTTTCGAGAACTTCTTCTTCCAGATAGCCATCATGATATCGGCGGCTCAGCTCCAGAATCTTTTCGTAAACCTTCTGTGGTTTCATTTCCTGGAGTTCTTCGGCCGTAAGTTTGGCATCATATCGCTTTTTTGCCCAGTCGGCCAGGGCCTGAAAACCATACACGTTCGCGCCCTGCGGTCCATAGGCCATGCTCATAGCAAACTCTACCGGATATTCGATCTCCCGCTGTCGATACTTGTCCTGGACAGCCTCGGCCAGCTTTTGTTGGACCTGATCCTTGCGAAGCCCTTTAAGATCTTCCACAGCAAGTCGAATATCGAACTTTGCATTGGCCCACTGGACAAAGGTGCGTATGGAAAAATCATCGTCCAGAAACTCTGTCAGTTGCGAACAATCCTTCTTGTCGATTTGTTCCTGGGCCGCTTCGACGATCATATGCTCAATCTGTTCCGGATCGGCCTGACGCAGCTTGCCTGCCGAAATGCCCGCGCTATAGGTGCTCATCGCCCATCGGCACAATCCATCCAGATTCCAGCTCTTGGGATCCTCATAATCCTCCAGATACTCTCCCAGCGAAATGGTGATGTCATTTTCAGCGTTCTTTCGTGCCTGTTCCTTGATTTGGTCCTCGATCTCTTCGGCGGTCAAATTCCGGATCCGTCGAGGATCGAGATCCACGCCAAAATTGCCGCGGGCCCATTCGGAAATGCATCGCTGGGGATACTCGGCAGACAGAATGTTTTCACAACTGCCCTCGACCATGGCATCCACCATGTCCTGGATGATCACCTTGAGCCCTTTGCCAGTCAGAATCTTTCTTCGCCGACCGTAAAAGGTCTTACGTTGATAGTCCATTACCTCGTCGTATTCGAGCAGGCTTTTGCGAATCTCAAAGTTGCGTTCCTCGACCTTTTTCTGGGCCCGTTCGATGCCCTTACTTAACTGACGCGCATAAATCGGCGCTCCTTCCTCAGCCCAGACACGCGAGAGCATCTTGAGCATCCATTCCGAGGCGAAATAACGAATCAGATCGTCATCAAAGCTGACAAAGAACTGGCTTGAGCCGGCGTCACCCTGCCGCCCGGCACGGCCCCGAAGCTGGTTATCGATCCGACGGGCCTCGTGGCGTTCGGTACCGACAATATGTAATCCACCGATATCCGCCACTCCGGGGCCTAATTTGATATCGGTGCCGCGACCGGCCATATTCGTGGCGATGGTCACATTGCCGCGCATCTTTCCGTCCCGTCCCTGATGCTGCTGGCCGGCTTTTTCGACGATACTGGCCTCTCGTTCATGTTGTTTGGCGTTAAGTACTTCATGTTCCAGACCATACCGGCGCTTCAGGGCTTCAGAGAGGGCTTCACTTTTTTCGATACTGACGGTACCGACCAGTATGGGACGGCCTTCGTTATGGACTTCAAAGATATCATCAACGATACCGTTGAATTTTTCCTTGAGGCTCTTATAGACCAGATCGTTGCGGTCATCACGAATGCAAGGACGGTTGGTGGGAATCGCCACGACATCCAGCTTGTAAATCTTCATAAACTCATCGGCTTCGGTTGTTGCCGTACCGGTCATGCCCGCTATGCTGCCATAGAGCTTAAAGAAATTCTGTAATGTGATTGTCGCCAGTGTCTGTGTCTCTTCTTTAACCTGCACGGTCTCTTTGGCTTCGACGGCCTGATGCAATCCATCCGACCATTGTCGTCCGTGCATCAGTCGGCCTGTAAATTCGTCGACAATTACAACCTTGCCGTCCATCACGACATAATCTTTTTCCCGCTCGAATACGACATGCGCTCGCAAAGCCTGTTCGAGCATATGGGGCCATTCCATATTGGAGCCGGTAAAGAACGAGCCTACTCCCGCAATGTCCTGCGCCGCTCCGATGCCTTCATGGGTCAGGTGTACGCTTTTCTTATCGTGCTCGACTTCATAGTATTCGGTCATTGTTTCCAGCATGGCGCGATCTTCGGCAAGCCGACTTTCGGTTTGCTCGATCTGTTTTTCCGCCTTGGCAATACGGACACCATCTTTAGCCTTTTTGGCATCACTTAGTTCCCCCTGTGCTGTAGCCAGGGTTCGTTCCGCTTCCTCAATCTGCTTTTTGGTCCTGGTTCGACTGGATTGCAGTTGAATGAGTTGGCGAGAAACGCTGTCGGCTTTTTTATAACGGGTCACATCGTCATATGCCGGACCGGAAATGATCAGCGGCGTCCTGGCCTCATCGATCAGGATCGAGTCCACCTCGTCGATGATAGCGTATTCCAGGGGGCTCTGCACCATCTGTTCCAGGGAAGTCTTCATATTGTCGCGGAGATAATCAAAGCCGAACTCATTGTTGGTACCATAGGTAATATCGCAGGCATACTGTTGCCGTCTTTCTTCACCCACCGTGTCCATATCAGCCTGGATTGCACCGACGGTCAGTCCCAGTGCCCGGTAGACCGGGCCCATCCATTCGGCGTCGCGTTTGGCCAGGTAGTCATTGACCGTGACGATATGCACCTTTCGTCCGGTCAGGTGCACCAGATAGGCCGCCAGCGTGGCGACCAGGGTCTTTCCCTCACCTGTAGCCATCTCGGCAATCTTGCCGTCATAGAGTACGTTGCCTCCGACCAGTTGCACATCGAAATGCCGCATGTTTACTGTGCGCCGAGCCGCTTCCCGAACAACGGCAAACGCCTCAAGCAGGATGTCTTCGGGTTGCTTGCCTTTCTGCAGCATCGTTTTGAATTCGGCCGTCTTGCCTTTGAGCTGTTCATCGCTCAGGCCCTGCATGTCCGGTTCGAACCGGACGGCCTCCATCGCGATATTCATGTAGCTCTTGACCAGACGCTCGTTCCTTGAGCCGAAAATGCCAACCAGCAGTTTTCCGATTTTTTCCAGGGCCATCCTGTCCGCCTGTCTGAATTGAGACTGTTGTTATGCCCGTGTGACGTATTCACCGGTGCGCGTATCTACACGAACCAGATCGCCGACCTTGATGAAAGGTGGAACCTGAATTGTCAGACCCGTCTCCATCGTCGCCGGTTTGTACTGGTTGGTTGCCGTGGCGCCCTTGATCTCCGGAGCCGTATCGGTTACTTTCAGATCGACTGTATTGGGAAGCTGAACCACAACCGGCTTGCCCTGATACATACTGACCAGGAGTTGGCTGTTGGGTTTGAGATACTTGGGGCCGTCACCAAACGCATCATCGTCCAATGATATCTGGTCATATGTTTCCATGTCCATCAGGACATGCTCGCCGGGCGAAGAATACAGATATTCGTAATTACGTTTTTCCAGGTAGGCATCCTCGATGTTTTCCTCGGCCCGGATGCGCTTGTCCATGATCGATCCGTCATTGAGGCCCTTGAATTTGGTCTGATAGACCGCTCCGCCCTTACCAAGCTTGACATGCTGATAATCGACGATTGTATACAGGTTTCCGTCAATTTTGACGGTCATCCCCTTTTTCATATCCGACGCTTTCATTCCTTACTCCAGAACAGGACTCATTTGCTTGTCTTACTATCAAACCAGGTAGTATCGCAGAATGGCCCAAAGAAGTCAAGAATCCACTGCTGCTGTCCTGTTTGGAAATCAGAACACCATATCCGCCGGCGAGGGATTGACTTATATCCGCTTTTTCGCTACAGTGTCCGTTTTCGTCCTCACAAGAATAGTTATTCTGGATTAGAAAGTACAAATATGCTCAAACGTACACACAATTGCGGGCAGCTTCGGCTCAGCGATGTCGGGATTCAGGTCATCCTGTCCGGTTGGGTCAACAGCTACCGCGACCATGGAAACCTGGTTTTTATCGATTTGCGAGACCGGGAAGGACTTACGCAACTCGTTTTCAATCCTGAAATACAGAAAGAAGTACATCGCATCAGCCGGGATCTCCGCTGCGAATGGGTTATCGCCGCGCACGGCGTCGTCCGGCCCCGGGGTGAGGGGCTGGAAAATCCCAAGCTGGCCACCGGACAGATCGAGGTCGCCATCGACAAGATCGAGATTCTGAACAAGGCCAAAACGCCGCCTTTTGATATCGATGTTTTCGAAAAAGTAAATGAAGAATTGCGATTGACGCATCGTTACATCGACCTGCGCCGACCCGAAATGCAAAACAAACTTCGCGTCCGTCACCGGGTCGCCAAGATCGTTCGCGATTTCTTCGATGAAGAAGGTTACTGGGAGATTGAGACACCCATGCTCGGCAAAAGTACACCCGAAGGGGCTCGCGACTTTCTCGTGCCCAGCCGGTTGTATAAAGGGACTTTTTACGCCCTGCCCCAATCGCCTCAGCTCTTCAAACAGATCCTCATGGTTGCCGGAACAGACAAATATTTCCAAATTGTCCGCTGTTTCCGTGATGAAGATCCTCGAGCTGACCGTCAGGCCGAGTTCACGCAGATTGACGTCGAAATGAGTTTCGTCCAGGCCGACGACGTGATAAGTGTCAACGAACGCTTGGTCGCTCGCATCTTTAAAGAAGTGCTCGATGTCAATTTGCCTGTGCCTGTGCCAAGGATAAGCTACAAGGAAGCCATGGATAACTATGGTATTGATCGGCCGGACCTGCGCTTCGATATGAAACTCAAGGATATCAGTGACATCGCTGCGGCGTGTACATTCAAGGTTTTTACAGGCACCATAGAAAAAGGCGGTATTGTCAAGGGCCTCTGTGCTCCCGGCGGCGGCAAGTTTTCCCGCAGTGACATCGAGAAGACCCTGACCAATTTCATCGCCGACTTCGGGGCCAAAGGACTGGCTTGGATGAAAGTTGAAAAAGGCGACGACGGTTCCGGCCTAGTACCCAAAAGTAGCATTTCCAAGTTCTTCTCCGCCGAACAACTGGAACAACTTGTTCAGCGTTTCGAAGCCAAAGAAGGCGATCTTCTGCTGTTTGTCGCCGATAAGGAAGCTACCGTTAACAAGGCTCTGGCGCCGCTTCGCGTCCGGCTTGGTCACGAACTTGGCCTGATCCGGCCCAGCCAATTCGAATTCGTCTGGGTTGTGGATTTTCCTCTCTTTGAATGGAATGAAGGTGAAAAGCGGTATGATTCGTTGCATCATCCGTTTACGGCACCGATTCCTCAGGACATCCCCAAGCTCGATACTGATCCGGCCTCGATTTGTTCCCAGGCATACGACATGGTAGTCAACGGATCGGAAATCGGAGGCGGAAGTGTTCGTATCCATGATCCGGCCATTCAAGCCAAAGTCTTTGACCTGCTCAATATTTCACGTCAGCAGGCACAGGAACGCTTCGGCTTCTTTCTCAAGGCCCTCGAATACGGTGCCCCGCCTCATGGCGGCATCGCATTTGGATTGGACCGCATGGTGATGCTCCTAACCGATACTGACAATATCCGCGATGTGATCGCGTTTCCCAAAACCCAGCGCGGCCAGTGCCTTCTGACCGAGGCCCCCAGCGAAGTGGATAAGGCGCAGCTCGATGAGCTGAACCTGCGGGTCCAGAAACATTCGCATACGCCTTCGGATACCCAGCGGCCCTGATTGCGACAATAGATTCGACTTCAGGAACGAGGAAGAAACCATGTTTCGTCGTCTGCGCCGTAAAGCGGACAAGCTGCTGCACAAACTACGGCTCAAACCCTTGAGTCTTGCCGAGAAGTGCCGTTTGCAATTCGGAGCGGCGGTTCTTCTAAGCCTGGTTGTGGCATTGCTGGTCCCTTATCTATGGATGGGCAAGCTCACTCAGAAGATTGCCATTGATGCCGGGCGCGCCGTCGCTGAGACGGTGTATGAACATCATTTTCGAATTAACCGACGCAACGGACAGAGCCTGCCCGTACTTATGGAAAACGGAGTCGTCACAGATCCTAACCAGACAACGATCCAGTGGATTCGTTTCGACAAAGCCAAGCCCGATAGTCCTTTACCACTATCCAAATCCATCGCAACGCAGATCCGGGATATCCTTGACGATCCGGATCGCCAGGAACACGGGTGGATCAATCTGGATATCCGACCCGCACAGAATGAATACATCCGGATAGTATCAGCTACAGATGCCTGCCTGACCTGCCACAATCCTGAGACATCGCCTGCCCCCTTTAATCGCAATGAAGCGATCGGCGCTATTTATATCTCCACCCCCGCCTGGGAATACTCTCGAAC
>JAFGPC010000144.1 GCA_016926155.1 Sedimentisphaerales bacterium | reverse complement strand
TTCTTTCGGCTACATCCAGACCGAATATTGAAAAGTTTTTTCGGATTTTGGCCGTGCCTCTACTAAAACGTAAGAAATGTTGGACACTGCTCCAAATGACGGTTTTCCCTGTTTCCATGGCTTTACTATCGGACGGTAAGCAGTTTTCTTAAGTGGATTTCACGCAGATTTGATTTAGGATCAGGTCTTGGTCCAGATAATGTTTTAAAGACATCAGATAGATGAAAATACATCTATCAGTATTGATAACAGGAGAATAGTATTACGGAAAATCTACACCGCATCTTGCGTATGCGACATTTAATCGGTCTTAATTAACCGGAATTATAATTATTTCGGGATCTGTATCTTAGCTAAATAAATGGATGTTTTTCCTTCATGGGAAGAATAATAGCTCATCCATAATCGTCCATCATACCATACCAATCCCGGGTAACTTGTATCGCCTCCGCTGGGGAGTGTTAATTTTGGTTCATATCTATCCAAATACAGTTCCGCCAGAACGGTTTTTGCCCCGCCGGGGTAATGTCGCCCTGCCGCCCACATTGCTCCATCCGGTAGAATGACAAAATTTGGGCCTCCAACCTGATGTCCCGCCTCTCGCCAGGTCCATTGGGTATAGGGAGGTCGGCTGGATCCAATCATTGCCTGTCTATTGCCGCTTTCCCTTCGGACCAGAGCAAGCATTGTTCCATCCGCCAAAAACCGCAAGGTGGTTTCATTGGCTCTGTCAGCAACGGCGAGGTCGCATACTTTTTCGTAATGTATTCCATCCTGACTCTTGAATAAAACCAAAGGACTGCCTAGTTCCGGATTTGTGCGATATGATACGCCATATGCTATGTCCTTGTTCCAGGTTACTCTCCACAACCAATCGCCTTTGTTCAAAACAGGTTTTGGATCGGTCCATTGTATCCCTTCTCTGGAAAACAGAACACGAGGTTGTCGGGAAACAAGTCTATTCCCTTCATAGATCGAGCCGCCCGCTACGATCATTAACCGTTCATTCGGTGTGATTGAGAGCTTGGGATCACGCAGATCCACTCCAGCTTCGGCGATAAGTCCGGTGTTTCCCCATATCTTGCCATCTTCGCTAACAATGATTCGAATCTTTCCATCTTCTCCACCGACATGTTTATCCGCCTCTCGAAAAGCACAGAACCATTTGTCCTGAAATCGAATCAGGTCCGTAAATGCATTATGCTTACCCTGATCCCAGATTTTATGAACCTCCAGTAATACCGGATTGGTTTTGTTTTCTTCGCTCACGGCATCGCATCGATACGACATGCATGCGGTAACGACCAGAGCAAACCATAGTATCTTTTTTACAACATTATTGTTCATGTTGTTTCTCCTTGCCATGCATCCGAAATGCCAAAACAGTATTACCTGCCGGTCCAAAATCACCGATTAATTTTATACTACCGTCCTGCCCGGCTGGAATGGATAGTTTTATTGTAAATGAAACTTGTCCCAATGATTCAATATTCAAATCCCACTGAGATGGCTTAATCGCCCAATCCATGGGTTTACCTGCAATCCGGACAGTTCCTTGAACTTCCTTGTTACTGAAGTTGTACGCAAGCACATTTCCTTCAAAAACTTTATCCGGATCGATTCGATACTCAAATCCCTGCGACCAGGGCAATGGGGCAATCTTCATGCTGTTCTCACGTGGTATTTGTACCTGCATAACGACCGGACATACGTGTTCTTCTCTTTTTTCGGCTAATTTGAGAGTGGACAATTGCAATGATCGAGTTACACCGGCTGGAAGCACAATAAAAATGACCTCACCTGTCAACTCGTTTGGGATCTTTTCCAATTCACGTCCAAGATAATCATATACAGCATATTCTCCCCATGATTGAGGCAGTGAAAATTCCACATCCGTTTTATTCCGTTCAGCCCAGTCGACCTTCTTTTCGGCCCAGGCAACCAGCACATCCCGTTCCACCCCGTCCGGCCGAGCACGAAACACGAATAGATTTATATCCGGTTGATCCAGGCGATCCCATCGTCCCAGGCATTTGGCACCGGCTAAAAGCCGCCCCACTGCAGCTAAAGCGACATATGCAGGCCTGGGTGTCATGTCTTTTCGCAAGAGACCAAACTGAACCCCGTTATTCGTTTCGTAATAATGTCCCAGAATGAAATGGAAGTGGCGTGTGCTGCCTGCGTACAGACTAGAAGCGTAGGACTGTGCAATATAGCGGGCTTTATGCATCTCATCTTCTCTGGACAGTTCACACCAGGGTTCAGGTCCAACATATTTCACCCCTCGATCCGCCTCGGTTACCCAGATGGGCTTTCCACAAGCGGCATCTCTTGCCGGGGCCCATAAAGTGTCAAAGCCATGTGCCCATTCGTACGTATGGATGTTATATGTATCAAAGTACGACCAGACTTCATTCTCAAGAAGCCCCTCTGTATGCCGTGGAGTAGGAACAGTCGTATACACATTCCAGCCCACGATCACATCAGGATCACCCTCCTTGAAACCCAGGTAGGCAGCCTTTTGAAAACTGCACATCTCATCAACCGTATGCCCCCCGAAGACGCTGACGTTCGCTTCGTTCCATGGTTCCCATGCATGAACACGCCCCTTGAATCGTTGCGATATCGCTTTACAAAAACGAAAGACATGCCGCAGGTCACGGGCAAAACGCCCCGATGGATGGTCGCCATCCAACTCTTCATTCCAAGCCCAGCCTGGAGTCGTGTGGAAGACCTGCAACACTTTCAGTCCGTAGAGTGTTTGAATTTCAGCAGAAGAATCATACGTGGTTCGCTCTCTGACAAGCTCTCCCTGCCGTGGTTCCAGTTCCCTCCATGTCAAACGGTCACGCACCCAATTGATTCCCGCCAGAGCCGCCAATGAAGCCAATCGAGCCTGGTCAGCAGGTTTGTCTTTGGCAAACCAGGCCGTAGCCGAATCCACACAAACCGGCGAATCCTGCGGTGTCGCAGCAGCGAGTTTTTTCAGAACAGCGCATGTTGTCCAGTTTATACACCGGCGATCCTCAACCAGAAATTCGATTCGATACCACCCAACTTCCAATTGTCCTATCTGAATACGTGACGGGATAACATCTTTTTCATCAGAAAATACACCACTGCGAATCATCTTTCCCCGATCATCCAGAAGACGCCAGCTTCGTGGTTTTTCCGGCATCTTTTGCGGTGTCTTCACCCAGACTGTTTCCGTCTCCAGATAGATATTTCCCGGATGTTCCTCCATGGGAGTAGGTATCACGCGATCCACCGTTTGCCCATCACTCCAATACCATGGATCCATCGCCCATCCGGCTTGTAAACAGGTACATATAGCAAGCAATACACTCAGAATCTGTGTCTTTATCACCATTCTCTTACTCTTTCCTTTTCGTGAGAATATCCAATTCCGCTATCGAAGCATAGGGCTGCTTCTCGATTCCCTCGATCGCTACAAATCGAATGAAACGACCGACTACAGGCTCTGCAAATCGGATCGTCTTTGGCGACTTGTCGGTTATGAACACACCTTTTATTAAAGGATCGGACCAGTTTACAGAATCATTTCCTACATAAACGGCATATCGAGAAATCCAACCGTTACGCATATCCTGCCGCGGCAAATATGTAACCCCCTGCAGCATAATTTCTTGCCCCAAGTCAATCACAAGCTCATGCGGATAATCCGGCTTCGTCGGTTCCCATGCCGTATGCCAGATCGTCAAAGGATCGCCGTCAATTACTTTGGCCGCCTCATAACCGGTTGCCTGACTGTCGACATAAACAACCTTGGCTTCCAGTTTTTGCATGAGCGGAGGCTCTTCGAACAGCATTCGTAATTGGGAAAGTTCCACAGAAATATTCGGCTTAAAGGCGTCACTGTTGATATAGCGTAACAGACTATACCGCATCTGTCGGGCAACGGGGCGATTAACCAGATCACTGGAAATATCTACTGAGCATACTAATATTTTCCCACGATCCACCTTGGCCTCAAAAACCAACCCTAGCCTGCGGTTGGTCACCCAGTCATCAATGACCTGTACAATTGGCCTCAATGCAGGGGGCAAATCATTACAAATCATGATCTGCGAATGTGCTATCAGATCCCACCATTGCCAATTGCTGTGAAACTCCGTTGGAAAGTCATACAATGCAGGATGTCTTGGATCACATAGAATGCCAAGCGTATGGGGCGGCTGGCGATTCGTCCATGCCGTGTTCCAGAAGATGCTTGAAAAGCCCGGCGGTACCTTTCCATCATGATCGCCTTTTACGGAACCAGAGACGGGTAACAGCAATATATTTCCTCCTTTTTCTAATACCGCCTCAGCATTTTCATCTAATGAATCCACTATGAGTACATTCGACATGTCCGTCACCGGCAACTGCTTAGGATATACCCAGATATCCCAATCATTTTGACACTTTGTATTGTCAATCGCCACCTCCAACTTCAGTTTTTGCGCTGACTTAAAGTCAGCCAGACGGACCTGGATTGAACCAAGCGGAATCCCATTTCCGATAGGAATGTCTCGTCGTTCAAAGTTGCCCGTTTCTATTGTTTGTTTATCAGTATTTTTGATACGCCAGGTACAAAGAGCGGCCTTCAAAGGTCTTGAGCCGAAATGCGCAATCTCAACTTCTGTCTCAAAGGTTTCGTCAGTGGTCCAGATCCGCTTTTTCATCCGAGCCAGGGAGACTGTCTCACTGCAGAATCGATGATATTCATCGGCCGTCACATATCCCTTATATTCCCAGAAAGGATCCAGTACACCTACCAGGGCAGTCCCCTGCCCGGGAAAATCATGCAGATCCAGTAATTGAAAGCCTCCTATCCCCGGAGTGCGTAATTGCGATTCGATGTCTTCCTTATAGCATAGTGTCTGTAATTTCCCTGAGGCGATCAGGAATTCCTTAGCCTGATCCAGCATGTGATTGGCAGCAAGGGAATCTCGGAATATCTCAAAATTATAAGCCCGCAGTGTTCCCGTGTATTTTATAATCTCATTAAAATTCGGATACACACACCATTGTCCGATTTCATGACTTACGACCGGTACCTCATAACGTGATACAAACTCACGATAATCCGTACAGGTCTCCGGCGGATTGGCATTGATCCGGCTGGACAAGCCCTGTCCCCATGCCTGGATCCTTGGTTCCGGCGTACTGTGATACTGATTTTCATCGATGATCGGCCAGCCTGCCGCACTGGTATAAAGTCGCCTGGGGTCCTTATTTTTCCAATAGTTCACCAGCCCGCCCAGCCACTGTTTTTGATTCCCGCCGGCCGGTTCATTTCCATAGGCCATCATGCAGAAGGAAGGATGATTCCCATAGGTGCGAAGGATTCGATCTCCTTCGGCATAGATAAAATCGTCGATGGGTTTTCCATCGCCAATGGAAGATCCCTGATTCGCCCAGGACGGACATTCCACATGCAGATACATGCCTTCCCGGTCGGCGGCGTCAAAAGCCGCTTCCGGCGGACACCAAGAATGAAAACGAAGGTGATTCAGACCATATACTTTGGCGATCTTCATGATTCGCCTCCATTCAGCGGTACCCATCGGCGGATATCCGGTGCGTGGGAAAATGCAGCATTCAAGAGTGCCCCGTAAAAAGGTTTTTCGCCTATTGATTGTAAACTGCGTCCCCTCCGTACTGAACTCCCGTATTCCGAATTCTGCCCATATCGAATCCCGGATCTCGCCGGATTTCAAAGAAACCAATACACGCTGAATGTTGGGTTCGAATTCATCCCATAATCCCTTCTGTCCCATGGAAAGTTCCAAATCCACGATACAAGTGTTATCTGGGCAAAGAAATGACTTTTTCTCTTTCCGTATCGAGATAATTCCCTCGGCAGGTTTACCTGTACGATTGACAATAGTAACGACGACCTTAACCCTCCGGGATTGTATATCCGGATATACCTGTACATCCTCTATCCATACCGGATCCATGGCAAGAAGTTCCATGCGGCCTATGATCCCGTTCCAATTCGATTGCGTATGGTCGGAAACACTATGTGCATTGATTCCCACTCCGATTTTAACACGATTATCAACACGAATGATCAGGCGGTGCTTACCCGGTTCACATCCGCCCAAATCATACTCGTGCGGGGTACTCAATGAATTCTGCATTCCAATAAAGACACCATCCACCCAGATTTTTGTTTCCCAGTGGCATCGCTCCAGAAACAACTTGATATATTTGTTTTTCCAGTCGTTGGGAATATTTATTTCCCGACAATACCAAGCCGGCCCTTTGTAATATTTCAATGGAGTTAACCAGAAAGGTACCTTGATATTGCCCGGCTCTCGATATTCGGCATATTTCGGTTCCGTGAACCAGGATCGATCGACGATTCCACCTGTCCATGACGTATCGACACTTACATCGTCACCCAAGCCATTGTCTCGTAAGGAACCGGGCAGCTTGACCGTCTCCGAAAATGAGCCATTTTCAAACCACTTCTCCTTTTCACCTACATCCTCATGATCCAATCTACACAACCACGTCCCGGCAAGATCCTTTCTGTCTCGATCGGCTTGTTGAAAAAAAGAAATTTTGAGTGGGCTTTTCATCTCTGCGGAACAGCCGGAAAAGGCGAGTAAACATAATCCCCCAACATAACTGAAATATATCAAATTTTTACGAATTCGTTTCATGACCTGTCCTTTTTCATCCGGATTTCTTTTATCGTATCCAACATATGCCGAGCCCAGATATGGTTTGGATTATAGGTACATGCCTGTTCAAACTGTTTGAGAGCTTCTGTCCTGTTCTCCAATCCAAGATAACCCAATGCCATCTGATAACAAGCCTCCGCCTGATTGGCTTGAAAGGATTGTTTTTCTCCAAATTTCTCAAAGAAATCCCGTTCGCTTCCCTCAGACAACCGTTTTTGACCTGTCTTGACAAGCTCAGTAAAAATCTTCCCGGCTTCTTCCATTTTTCCAAGTTTAACATACGCTATTCCCTGATAGTAGGCAAACTCCAACCTGGAGGTGTCCGTATTAACGGATTGACGAAAATATTCGATGGCTTTGTCTTTCTCTCCCAGTTTTTCATAGGCCATCCCAAGGCAATAATGTGTCCTTGCGAGTTGCGAATCATACATCGGTCGACCGACTTCCAAATTGTCGGGATATTTCAAGGCCTGTGTAAAATCCTCCAATGCCTCCCGTGGTTGACCGGAATCGATTTCCTTTATCCCCCGCAGTAGAAAGGCATCTACATAGATATCGTGAATTCGTCCGCCGCCTTCCCATGTGTTGAAATGATGAGTTGTTAAAACGTGAATTGCATCATCATATCGTCCCGTTATAACATATAACTGCACAAGCCGTGATAATGCATCATCCCGTCTCTGAACAATCGATTCATGTTTTTCCAATATGTTCAAACGTTTATCGGTATCCGCCCCGGCCTGCTCATATAACACATCCAACTCATAATATAATCTTGGATTGTTCGGCTTTAGGAAGACGGCTCGTTCCATGCTATCCGCCGCTTTTTTGACGTCATTGGTCTCATGAGAATAGCCGAATGCCAGATTTCGATGGACAAGCCAGAATGCATCATTTAACTGACGGGATGTTTCCCAGCAGACAATCGCCTTATTCGGCTGATGATCATACAGTAGATTTCCAAGAACATAATGGGCCATGGCATCGTTCGGATTGTGTTCAATAGCAGATTGTAAGACAAAAAGAGACTCCGACCGAAAGGGGAAACAGTAATCGCTCGACATGGAAGCCGCATTCTTGTAATAATTCTTTGCGATATGGCTATCCCCTCTTTTTTCATACAGGTACCCAAGATAATAATACAATATAGGATATGATGTACCACCAGCCTTACAGAAGCGATCCATGCGATGCAGCACATCAATAGCCTCGTTCCAGAAGCCGCCTCCCATGTAATCGCAGGCCAGCTCCAGATAGGACTGTACATCATCTCCAATGATAGCCTGAATACTTCGAAAGGCATGAGCGGATACACTATCGAATCTGTCAGACGATCCACTTAATACAGTTTCATTCAGCCTCCAAACATCTAAGGGATCGATTCGGGAGACTGCATCCAATTGCCTCATTGCCTTCTCCGTACGGTCCAGCTTACGAAGGATCACTGCTCGAAGATTTAATGCTTTTGCATTCCACGTATTAACGGCGATGGATTGTTCAATATGTTCCAACGCTGTAGAAAAATCCATCTTACGGCAATCCAGTTCCGCCAATTGATAATACCCCGCCGCCTGCCAGGCGTAGGACCAGACTGCTTTATAAAAAGCATCATAGGCCTCTTTCTCCCGTCCCAACTCTCGCAGTGCAAGTCCGAGATAATAAAACGATTCACCGTCTTTGGGCCGTGTATAGTTGTATGTAAGCCTTTCAATCGCCCGATTCAGATACATCTCGGCTTTCGTATACATCATCCGCTTATAATACAGAATTCCCAGTTGCATATTGGCCCGTACATCGTCCGGATCACTCTGTACTATTTCTTCATAATAAGCATAAGGCTCGAGCTTGGCATTGTAAAATTGGTTAAGACGAAGACCTGCTAGGTACAATTCTTCATTGGTTTTTACTTCTTTGGGATCTCTCGGAGGCACTGCCGGCTTGGGTCGTTCCTTTCTAGGAGGCGAGATCGGGGTATATTCCAGAAGTGCTTTACCCTCTTTGTTTTGAAGCACTACTTTGAATGCTTTTCCATCGGCTTTTTCGGACACGGGTATTTTCGTCTGAAAAGGCCTGGCAGGAGAGACATTGATATGCTTTTCTAATACGCATTCGTGATCTTTCTTTACAATCAAGAAAGCCTCATTCTGTTCGCTTGTCGCATTCAATGCAATAAGAACAGCATTATCTTTTATGTCGAGATGCAAAGCAGCCTCCAGGTTCGCATAGTCCAAACCACCCAGATTTCGAATGGGATACCAGTACTGCCGGACGGTCTTGACCTCGTACGGCTGAATCCAGCTATAATCAGGCTGATTGTCTGAATAGGCGCCGGCCATCAATTCCAGATAAGGACCATCCGTATCTGTAAGCATTTTATCCCACATTTGTCCCTGATCCCCACAGCCAAAGGTAAAGAACTTCTTACCTGGTGCAATATAGTGATTGCCAATATAGGCTACTCCCGCATCTTTGCCGTGATCATATCCACCAAAATAATCCGCTTCTGAATCCCAGCAGAAAAACGAAACCGGCTTGGGCAGGTTCTTCCACCAGCTTATATTCACCGCATCATATCGAAAACCGCCATACTGACTGTATGAAATCGGCCACTCGGAAAACTCATTCTTGGCATGCTGGACAACATATTCCGTATCCGGGGGAAACAATACCTGATAGTTTTCATCTACATGCACGGCTGGATTAGCCCAATATAAAAATGAGTGTACTGTGGGAGTACGATTGAATATTTTGATCGTTACTTCCACATAACTGCGATCCGGATAAAGCGTCATCCCCAATACAAAACGCATTCGATGCCGCCGTTCCAGTTCGGACAGCCAGAGTGTCCTGCTGCCATCGGGATTTTCCATGATCGTCCAATTCATCGGCATAAACGCCCGCGCCCGATGATGATGTGGAAAATTCCATTCCACACCCCCGCTCATCCACGCTCCGAGCATCCCGATCAGTGCCGGCTTGATGACATGCTGCCTATAGAAAAAATCGTACCCGTTGGTCTTGTCTTGGGCCGAAAAAATTCTTCCTCCGATCTGGGGTAAGACACACAGCTTGATATATTCATTTTCCAGATAGACCGCCTGGTACTTTGTGTCTGTCTTCTCATTTGAAAGTACATCACTCATCGGATAGGGATATACCCGCCCCTGCGCTCCCTGATACCCGCGGCCAGTATAGAACCGCGGATTCAAATCCGGCTCAGCCACTCCATACGAGGGGATGACCAATGAGTCTTGCCAAGTACGTACAGTGGATTTACTTTGCGCCGCAAGTGGGAACACATAAAAGGCCAATAATATCGTTATCGCGGGCCGGTAATACCCATTCTTCATCTCTGAAATCCTCCGATCTTTCTGTTTTCCTCACTATAGCTATCCGGCCGGCGGGTGTCAATTCACATGAATTATGCCGATTTCACAATATCTTGTTCTTATCAGGAAATCCAATTGACTCATAAATGAAGTTCTGTTGTTCATCCATTTTATTTCTGGTATGATATGCGCCGATATGGAAAGAGGAATAAAATAACGATTGTGTGATCGGTACCGAGGCAAATACTATGACCAATTTTCATGCATAATTATAGTTTTCTCCAAATCGATTCCGAAACAGATCTATTAAACCGATTATAAATACGAACCGATAAGGTCGGCATGGACATGGGAGAGGCTCATTGTGCCGGATAATGAATACCCTAAAGTGATTGAGAAAGAAAATCCCGACCTGTTTCACAGGACGATCTGGGGAGGCGTCTGGATGGTCGCTTTACGATTCACCACACAAGTGATTTCTTTTGCACGGTATATCGTCCTGGCAAACCTGCTTGGAAAACAGAATATGGGATTACTGGGTATGGCTATGCTTTTAATCCAGACCCTAGAAACGTTTTCCCAGACCGGATTCCATACGGCCCTCATTCAGAAACGAGA
The DNA here is from genome assembly GCA_016926155.1 of Sedimentisphaerales bacterium. Taxonomy (GTDB): domain Bacteria; phylum Planctomycetota; class Phycisphaerae; order Sedimentisphaerales; family Anaerohalosphaeraceae; genus JAFGGE01. The sequence goes on along the minus strand of JAFGPC010000144.1, from coordinate 18,642 downwards.
AGATATTCATGACCATCTCAATACGGCATGGACCGTCAAAATAATCCGTGGCATTCTCTTGTACCTCATCCTTTTTATAGTCGCTCCATTCTTAGCTCATATCGGAAGTCCGATAGAAGGCTCTCAGGCAGGTACATATGTCATTCGTGTCCTTGGCCTGTCCATGATTATTGGATCTATGAGCAATATTGGTACCATCTACTTTATCAAAGACATGGACTTTCATAAACGATTCTTTTTTGAAACCAGTGGAACCCTTCTCAGTAGTGTCGTCACGATTGTTATTGCTGTAGTCCATAAAACCGTATGGGCTTTGGTCTGGGGGCGTCTGGTCGGAGAATTGCTCAAGGTAAGCTTGAGCTACCTGTTTCACCCTTATCGGCCTCGCTTTCATTTCGAATTCCATAAAGCCAAAAGTCTATGGAAGTTCGGCAAGTGGATCACTTTCTGCTCTATTGTCAGTTTTATCATGACCAATGGTGATGATTATTTTGTTTGGGGATATCTGGGACTGGCCAGTTTAGGTTTGTACCAATTGGCTTATCGTATTGCAGAAGCCCCTGCCACTGAGTTTACTCTTGTGATTGCGCAGGTAGCATTTCCAGCCTATGCAAAAATCCAGAATGATTTGCCTCGCTTGAGAGAAGCATATCTTAAAGTCCTCTCTTCCACAGTAATGATCACTATCCCATTATCCGGTCTTATTATCTTCTTGGCAAACGATTTTACACATGCATTTCTCACTCCCGAATGGTATCCTATGATTCCTGTCATGCAGGTTCTGGCAATGCATGGGCTGTTACACTCAGTCAGCGCCACGCGAGGCCCTGTATTCCAGGCCATGGGTCGACCCGACATCACCGCAAAGCCGCTCCTTTTAAGGCTATTATATATGGTCGTACTGATTTATCCTTTGACTGCCAGGTGGGGTATTCTGGGAACCGCATGGACGCTCATACTGGCATCCCTGCTCATTCAACATACCTTATTCCAACTCATCGTTTCGGTTCTCCACTGCAACTATTGGCAAACCGTCCGTCCGATCATATATCCTGTCCTCGGCACCCTGATTATGGGTATCTGGGTATTTTCTGGCCATATTCTATTCTTCAAAACGCCTGGATATTTCTCTCTTTTTAGTCTTGGGATTACGGGAATTATGATTTATTTAGGAGTCATGATCCTGTTTGAACGCTTGTTCCACTTCCCATTCCTTCGTACGCTTATTGAATTGCGAGCTATCGTGACAAGGAAAAACACGCATGATTAAATTTCCATCCCATTTGCCTGACATGATTTTCGAACACATTTCCTCTCCCAAGGAAATCCTCTATGATGACTCATCATTTTGTCGATCCAAGGCGGCATTTCGTACAAATGGAATTCTGTTTGAGCTTTTGATTGATTCATTAAAGAATTCCTGTATACACCGTCTCCATATATCCCTGCATGGCCTTGAAGAAACTGAGTTAGAAATGGATTTACACAATTTCGCAAGGCCTCTAATGTCCGGGATTCCCTTCCATGATTTGATGCGTAAAAAGCTTTTCTGGTTCCCTGCTCGGCCGGTATTGCGAACTTATGATCAATACGCCCGTATTCCATCGGAAACCACCATTGATTTCCATGCGGATTCCAAACTGGATGAAACAATTCTTCGATTGACAATCTCCAAAGGCTTTCGGCTTGAGTTCCCTTTGGTTGTTTTTAATGAAAATACCCAATTATTTTTGAATCAGTTATCTTCAATGACATCTGTCGAAACCCATTTTACAGCAAAACATAACTGGTTCCGTTACACCGGGATTAATGACGCATGGAATTACTTTGTGGCAGGTGATCTGTATCACCCTTCAACGCCGGAACGTCCGGATCGTGTCCCCTGTCAATTATGCGCACACACTCTCTACAATCATTTTCTGTATTTGGAAGAGCAAACAAAAAAAAATATCTACTCCATTTTACGTGAAATGATCGCATATTCTGTCATGCTCTCTCTCCCGGATGATCGTAAATGGAAGCAGGGTACATGGTCTCACATACCGGAAACACATGCCAGATTACAGGCCGACGGGATTCACTTGTTGTTGACTCATCATGAACAAACTCGTCATCCAGCTTTCCTTGCCAAGGCCATTGAAGCACTGGAAGGACTTTTGGAATTTTCCAATCCACTGGCAGATAACGGTTTATGGTTTTTACATGACAGCCTGGAATTAAATGAAACACCGACATATCCCTATCAAAACCGTCTTGCCAGCCGAGTGTTCGGTAAATCTCTTGGAAACACATTGTGTCTTAATACCCACATATGGACTCTGATCCTTCTGATCCGCATCAATCGACTCTCTCCCGATTCCCGTTTCCAAGAGGCTTCCGAACGAGGAATGATGAGCTTAGAAAAAGTCCTTACTGCTTCTCCGACTTCTTTCCTGTATCGTTTAGTATATGCTCCAAGAGATTGCTTAACTCGCTTCGCCGGTTCAAAAAGGGCTAAACGAATACGCATCCTTGTTCGTAAATACGATCATGTATTAAAACGATACGTTTTGCCTTGCATGAAATCTCGTTTCCCAAGACTGGTCATGCCGAATGGCTTTATTGAACGAGACCTGATCCACGCTCATCTGGCTATGAATTACTTTTTCATCAACATGAAAGATCTTCTCTTACTGTTTGCTATAACCCACGATAATGTAGTCCGGAAGGTAGTTCAAAGGAGTGTTCAATACACGATTCGCAATCGAGTGGCGCAATACTGTGCCGTGAACCATGAATATGCCGCCATGTTTCAAAGCGTCCTGGCATTGTACCGAAAATTCATCAGCAATGACTTTGCTGAGGAGGAGGAAGAATTTAACAAACTTTCGTTACCACGATATGTAGGCCTAGAAGGATATCCCTGGCTTACTTCGTTTTGCCCAGAAGATACGAATGATAATCCACGTTGACATTCATCTATAGATACCCTAAATCCGAAAGCTGTTTCTCTACAATGGCTTGTTCATTGTCTCCATATTCGGTTGCCTGGTTTTTAATACTACACCTGTTTTCAAGGCTAACCGTCAATGGTGTTTCAAAAGCTTCTTGAAGGACAATCCCATCCACATGTTGAGGTACGGACACTCCCAGATACGCCAGAATGGTTGGTGTCACATCCACGATTTCACTATGAAAAGAACTTCCCTGGCGAACACCCGGTCCTGAGACCAGAAATACACCTGAAGGACTATGTGTTCCTGTGGGACTAAAGTCTGTTGAAAAAGCTCTCTGGCCAACCGGATACAACCGTGAGCTGATTCCAGGAGCATAGTTGACAACCAAATCCGCAAGCCAGTGCGGATCGCCGGGGATGTCATAGGCTTCCTTTCCCGACCGGATTCCGACAATTACAGGATTAGATGAGCCTTCCCCAAAGTCATATTCCAATTCTTTTCTGAGTGTCTGTGTCAGTTTCTTCCTCTCCGAAGGAGTGCCGGTAAGAAACAGCAGTCCTGCAAATCCGCCCAGACAAATCGCTTGTGTCCGTTCAAAATCGACAAGTTGATGCAAATGTCCTACAACTGTTTCTGCGACGAGTCCGGTGTCTTGACGGGTGTTTCCCTGTCGGCAAACAGAGCCATACATTTGGGCCAGAAATTTCAGTGGTGGAATACGTTTTTTCATTGTCTCCCAACGCTGTCGTTTCTGATGAGAAGTAAGATGTAAATATCCATGCTCACGCAACCAGACATTTAAGTTCACGACACCATCAAGTCGTTGAAAACCATGATCCGAAGCAAGAATCGTTAATACGCCATCTCCCGCCGCCTCAATTAATTCCCCAATGAATTGATCACAATGACGATAATAATCCAGTGCCTGGATTCGCTCCTCTTCTGTAATATTGGTTTTATCTCCTGCAAGAATATTCCATAATCGATGTTGCACTGGATCAAAACTCTGCATAACAACACTGAAGAGATCCCAATCCTCGTTCTTCATGATCTGTTTGGCAACCTGGCACCGCGTTCGTTCCACCTGGATGGATCGCTCGATAAATTCACGGATCGTTCCGGAGTGATCCGTATCGACAATCTTATAGCCGATCTGAGGATGAATATATTGGTCGTAGGCTTGAATCGGATGTACATTCTCTCTTGTTATCCCAGGACAGAGAAGACCCGGAATTAGTATTCCATGGATTGGCGGAGCAGGATATGTAATCGGCATATTCAGGCTCACCACTCGTTTGCCAGCTTGGCTGACCAGTTCCCAGACGCTAGGTACGGCAATATCGGAATATCGATTCAGTCGAACCGTTCGATTGGATCGATCAAAAGAATGGAAGGAAAAGATACGTGTCTTGCCCGGCCGGCATCCTGTCTGAAACGACGCCCATGCCGGGGCCGTCTCATAAGGCATCACGCTTTTAAGAACTCCATGGCAACCCTGCTCCACCAGACCCTTGAGATTGGGCATGATTCCCTCGGAAATAAAAGTCTGTCCCAGATCCCATGTAAATCCATCCAGTCCGATCACCAATACACGTTTTCTATCCATCATGAGACTTTCAAATACCCTCTATATTTGCCGGTATCTATGATTTATTGCGCTGCGTTCAGAGCTGCTTTCAATTCGATCTTTCCTTCATATAAAGCCCTACCGACAATGGCTCCGGCGACACCAAGATCCTTAAGACGCTTTATATCCTCTACGGCCGTCACTCCACCGGCACAAATCACCGGGAGACTCACTCGTTCCACCAGGTTCTGGGTACGTTCAAAATTGGGACCTTCCATCATGCCGTCCCGTGTGATATCGGTATAGATAATCGCCGCGATAGGCAGAGTAGCTGCCCGATCGACCAGTTCCAATAAGGATTGGGTTTCCTGCTCTGTCCAACCTTCCGTAGAAACCGTCAGGCCCCGTGCATCCAGTCCCAGAATCAGTTGCCCTGGAAACGCTTCGGCCATTGTGCAAAACCAGTCAAATCGCCGTACGGCACTGGTTCCGAGAATCGCATAATCCACTCCAAGGTCCAAGACTTTACGAATATCGCCTTCTGTCCGTATTCCTCCCCCCAGGTCAACCTTCATATCGACAGCATCAATGACAGCCTGTACTGTATCTATATTACGTGGTCGGCCTTCTTTAGCCCCATCCAGATCGACTATATGAAGACGTTGGGCGCCGACTTGGGCAAACTCTCTTGCCTGTTCAACCGGATCATCCTTATATATAATTTGACGGTCATATGCCCCCTGAATCAACCGAACACATTGTCCGTTGCGGAGATCGATTGCCGGAATAACGTCCATTTAGATTCTTTCATTCCTTTTGGATTTGTCTTTTTAAACCTGCTCGCTGTTCGTTTATGTTTCGTATAACTCTTCGTCCTTGACGACAGTGAATCCTGCCGCCGCCACTACCACCTCTAAATCCACTCCCTGAGTATTTTTGATCTCCAGAAAACACATCCCCTGCCGATCATTTGGAGTCACAAAACCATACGCATCGGCGATATTCACATCGTTATCCAATAAAGCGGTCGTCAACTTATCCAGATTTCCCGGCTTGTCGGCTGCTGTCACGGCCAGCACATCTTTTAATGCACAGGCGAAACCGTGGTCCGCCAGTGCCAGCCGCGCCTGTTCCGGACGATCCACAACGACTTTGATCAGCCCGAACTCTCCCCGATCTTGAATCGTAAATGCCCAGATATTTAAATGGTTTTCCAATAGAATATCCGACACGGACTTCATCCTGCCTGGCCGGTTCTCCACGAATATTGTCAATTGCTGGGCCATGTCAATCCCCTGTCTTTTGTCTTCCCGTACCTATTCAAGTTTTCTGGCTTACAACGCTTCCCGTGTATCCACAACCCGCTTTGCCTTGCCTTCGAATGCGGGTAACACGCCGGGTTCATGCAATTCGATTCGCGGATTGATTGTGATCGAAGCCCGGAGTTTCTCCATGATCCTAACTTTCAAAGCATCAAGAGCCGAAGCCTCACCTGTGAACATTTTGGCATAAATTTCAACTTTGACCGTCAGGCGATCCAGGGCCCCCGCTTTGTCAATTTGAATCTGATAGTTAGTTCCCACCTCCGGAATTGACATGATTACTTCTTCAATCTGGGATGGGAAAACGTTCACGCCATTGATAATCAGCATGTCATCGGTCCGCCCCAGAATTCGTGACAACCGACGGTGGGTTCTTCCGCAGGAACACACCTCAGGGTGCAAGAACGCCAAGTCCCGTGTCCGATATCGCAACAGGGGCATCGCGTCCCGCGTCAGAATGGTAAACACCACTTCGCCCTTTGCTCCATCCTCCAACACTTCTCCGGTCACCGGATCGATGATCTCAACGATATAGGCGTCCTCCCATACATGCATATCCTGCTTATAGATGCATTCAAACGCCACGCCCGGCCCATTCATCTCACTGAGGCCGTATGAGTTAAACGCATCGATTCCATACAATTCCTCCAACTTCAGCCGTGTATTCTCCGAATAGGGCTCGGCCCCCAGAAACGCACGCTTCAAATGAAGTTCATCTATATCCATATTGTATTCGCTCAGCTTGGAATGAATGTGTAGAAGATAACTTGGCGTGATATGGACAGTTGTTGTCTTGAAGTCCTTCATCACATGTACCTGCCGCTGTGTATTCCCTCCACCAATCGGAATTACTGTCATCCCCACGCGCTCAGCGCCGTAATGCAATCCCAGCCCTCCGGTAAACAATCCATAGGTCATCATGTTCTGAAACACATCTTTCTTCGTGCAGCCGGTCGCCACCACGCTTCGAGCAACCAGATCGGTCCAGCGATTCAAGTCCTCCTGTGTAAGATAGATTACGGTCGGAATTCCTGTTGTGCCACTGGAAGAATGTAGTCGAACCACTTGCTCAAAATCCACAGCCAACATGCCAAACGGAAAATTCTTGCGGAGATCGTCTTTATTGGTAAACGGAACCTTCTGAAGATCTTTCAGGCAACAAATATCCTTGCCGGAAGTGATCCCCGCTTTTCCCAGCCGACGCTGATAAAAATGAGTCTTCAATGCCTGGTCTACCGTTTTTTGAAGCCGCTGAAATTGCATTTTTTCCAGCTTCGGACGAGGCAGAGTTTCCAGTTCTTTATTCCAGAAGAGTACTTCCATAACAACCTCATTCCAAAATCAAAGGGCGGCCCATCGACCGCCCCCCAAATATACCATCATCTTCCTGACTAACATCTACAAACCGGCGATATCCTGCTCGCCGACCGCTCGAATTCTATTCTCGGCCAGGATTTGAACAGCCCGTTCGGGATCCTCAAACCGGAATACCATCAACGCATTGTCGGAGGATTTTTCCACGAATCCATACATATATTCCACGTTAATATCATTGTCGGCCACGACTTTCAAAATTCCGGCCAGTCCGCCCGGTTGATCCTTTACCTCCACCGCCACTACATTGGTAATGTTGGCTGTGATCTTGTTGTCCTTGAGCGTCTGGGCCGCTTTATCCGGATTATCCACTACGATTCGAAGCACACCAAAAGTCTCTGTTTCAGCGACCGTCAACGCACGAATGTTGATTCCGTTATCGCCCAGAAGCGAACAAACCTCACAAAGCCGTCCTTTTCGATTTTCCAGAAAAACAGATAACTGTCTGACCTTCATAGCCCCATCCTTTCCTTCGGTATTGGCCTACAGCGAACGTTTGTCCACAACCCGTTTGGATTTGCCCATACTTCTTTCGATGGTCTTGGGTTCAACCAGCTTTACATTCACACCTACCGACAGCACCGCTTGGATTTCTTCCCGGATCCTGCCTTCCAGTTCCCGCATTTTTTTAATTTCATCACTGAATATCCGCTCATCTACTTCCACCATAATATCGACGCTGTCCAGCTTATGTGACTGGCGGTCGATAATAATCTGGTAATACGGATGTGTCCCATCGATCCCAAGAAGAACATGTTCGATCTGCGAGGGAAACACGTTAATTCCACGCACCACGATCATGTCGTCCGTACGACCTTTGATCTTGCTTGTTCTCGGACTGGTCCGCCCACATCGACAGGCTTCCGTGGTCAAACTCACAATATCGCGCGTCCGATACCGGATTAACGGGATTCCCTGCTTGGTCAGCGTCGTAATCACCAGTTCACCATCTTCCCCTTCGGCCACCGACCGGCCCGTATCCGGATTAATGATCTCGGGGTAAAATACATCACTATATATGTGTAATCCATCCTTGTATTGGCATTCCTGACTTACTCCCGGACCGATGATCTCGCTGAGTCCATAGACATCCGTGGCCAGCATGTTCCATTCGGATTCGATTTCCGCCCGGATCGATTCACTCCAGGGCTCCGCCCCGAAAATTCCTATCTCCCAAGTGCTGGTTCTTGGATCCAGTCCTATCTCTTTGGCCTCTTCGGCCATATATAAGGCATAGCTCGGAGTACAGGCCAGAATCCGCGGAGAAAAATCCTGCATGATTTTAAGCTGACGTTTGGTCTGCCCCGACGATGTGGGAATGATCGTCAAACCCATTTCCAGCGCACCATAATGAAATCCCAGGCCGCCCGTAAACAAACCGTATCCATATGCGATCTGGATTGTGTCATCCGGTTCTGCCCCGGCACAGCACAAGGTCCTGGCCATTACATCGGACCATAGAGCGATGTCGTCTCGTGTGTATCCTACAAGGGTCGGATTACCTGTCGTACCACTGGACACATGTATTTCCACCAGATCTGTTCTTGGCCGGGAAAACAATCCGAAGGGATAATTGTCTCGCATGTCGATCTTGGTCGTGAAAGGCAGTTTTGTAATATCATCGATGCCCTTAATATCAGCTGGACTGATTCCGGCATTATCAAACTTCTTTTTGTAAACCGGGCAGTTCTTATATACATACTTTGCCAGGGATACAAGCCGTTCGGATTGAATGTTCTTCAAATCCTCCAGGGGCATCGTTTCAATGTCTTCTTTCCAGATCATCGTTTGTACTCCCGAATCTCCCGTAAAAGTTTCATTTCCTCCCGTCCGTTCCGATTATGCTCCATCTCGAAGCGACCTTGCTTTGATAAAGATCGCCTTGTTCAGGTCCAGGATTTTGCCCGGAAATACTGTTTCCAGAGACTGCATCCACGCTTCTTCGCAAATCGACAAATACGATGCCAGAACACCCACCATTGCCGTATTAAGCGCCTTAGGATTTTCAATTATCTCGCGGGCCTTGGGTAAATACTCCATTAAATCCATGCCACCTTTCTTTAAAAAAGGCTTTAATCGAGGATGTTCTTCTTCATGAAAACACAACAGAAAATCTGCTTCTCCCAATCCAACTAACGGTGAATATACTGTCCTGCCGAATCGCAAATGAGATTCGACTGATCCACCACGTTGTGCCATACCATGTACTTCGCTCTTGCGAACATGTCTGCCGTCATACATGGCGGCCCAGCCGCAGATTTCCGATGCCTTCAGGATTCCCTGCCCCCCGATACCTCCGAATACAATATTACAAACCTGGTTTTTCATACAACTATATATTCCTCTTGATCAGTTTACAGGGATGCTTTGAAATGATAACACTTAACGCATCGGCGGCAATACGCTCCGCGACCAGCGTTTCATATTCCTTGAGATTGCCTGTAGGATCGATCTGGTCGACATAATCGGCACCGCACGCCTCGCATAGTTTTTTCAAATCAAGCTCTTTGGTCGGCTCATCGCGAATAGTCAAACCCGTCGCCGGATGATTCTGGCCGCCCGTCATCGCCGTTGTTCGATTGTCGAGGATAAAAATCACACCTTTGGCTTTATTGTAGGCGGCATTAACAAGTCCGGTAATCCCGGAATGAACAAACGTCGAATCGCCGACCACGCCGACAATCTTGTCCTCCGGATGGGCCCGTCGTAAACCTTCATTAAAGGTTACTCCCGCCCCCATACACACGCACGAATGCAGGGCGGACGTCGGTGGCAGCGCGCCTAAGGTATAGCACCCGATATCCCCGGCCACGAAGAAACCCAGTTTTTTCAAGACGGAAAACGTGATCCAGTGTGGACAGCCCGGACACATCCGTGGCGGGCGACTTTTCACTGGTTTTACTTTCTTTATCTGCCCTTCGACAATCGCCTTCATATAATCCGGTAACAACTCGCCCAGCCTGAACGAGGGATCCTTGGCTGTGAATTTCACACCCAGTGTTTTCATATGTTCTTCCAGGAAGGGATCCAACTCTTCCACCACAATGCATTTGCGAATGCTTTTGGAAAACTGGCGGATTTTATCATCGCAAAATGGATACGTGAATCCCAGCTTCAGATAGGATGCTTCCGGATACTGCTCCTTCAAATAGCTGTATGACACAGAGGAGGTGACAAATCCGAGGGATTTTGAACCGACTTCCACTTTATTCAGTTTGGTCTTTTCAGCAAAGGCCTTAAGCTTGACCAGCCGCTTTTCCACGACCTCATGTCGAATCCGGGCATTGCCGGGTACCATGACATACTTACGAATGTCTTTTTCCAGTGGCTTGGGAGGCGCCTCCACGCGTGTCTTGAGTTCGACATCTTCCTTTGAGTGTGAAATCCGGGTCGTCATACGTAGAATCACAGGCGTGTCGAATCGCTCACTGATCGTAAACGCTTCACCGACAAAAAACTTGGCCTCCGCCGGGCTGGCCGGTTCCAGAATCGGCATCTTGGAATAAATCCCCACCCATCGCGTATCCTGCTCGTTTTGGGAAGAATGCATCCCCGGATCATCACAGACCACGACCACAAAACCACCATTGACACCAGTATAGGAGGAGGTCATCAGAGGGTCCATGGCCACATTCAATCCCACATGTTTGCAGGCAAACAAGCTGCGAACCCCCCCGACCGAGGCGGCGAAGGCAACTTCATAGGCCACCTTCTCGTTAACAGACCATTGGGTGTCGATCTCTTTGAACTTGGAAAGATTTTCCAGAATCTCCGTCGAAGGCGTACCTGGATAGGCGCAGGCTACTTTCAATCCCGCTTCCCATGCCCCATATGCCAATGCCTCATTGCCGGACAGAAATGCTTTGTCGGTGGTTTTTTTCGCCATAAATCCCGCTCAGTAATACTGATAACGATGGTTTCCCGGGCACAACACCCTTTTCCCGCAGTTACTACATTATCGAGTATGAGCATCAAAGTCAACCCTCATTCAGCGCCGAAATCTTCTTAATAGAAGAACTTATGATCCTTGGAAAGCTCGGCGCAGTAAAAAAGCCCGGATAAAAACCGGGCCTTTTCATACCTAAGTTGTACGCGTTGATTAGAACGTGTACTCAAAGTTAAACCGCAGGAACACGGCGTGGTCCTGAGTGGTGCCGTCGAAGAACGTACCCGGCTGGAAGTAATCACACAGGAAATGCATGCTGAGCTGCTTGCAGCATTTATACTTCAGGTAGCCAGTAATCATCTGACCACGGAACTTGCCTTCGCCATTAAAAACGGTTCCGGTTGGTCCGAGACCTCCAAGGCCAATGTCTCCGCGGGTATTCTCGTCAGCCCACATCAGATTATAGTCGGTCTGAAGCGTCCATTTCGGCGCTACCGTGAACGTGTGTCCAACACCCACACGATGCAGGTTGGTCACTTCACCCAGTGCCGTTTCACAGGCCCATAGGTAGGCTGGCAGATCGCCGCCACGGCTGTATTGAGGCCACTCGCCCCACAACGGATCAAATGCCTGGCTTCCGCCCTTGTGAGGATCGTTGCCGCTAAGGTACTCATAGTCAAAATGCATGGAACTGTCCCGTTCATCGTGGAACGCATAGACAGCCCGTCCGTTAAAGCCCAATCCTGACATCGTATCCTTGTTTTTCTTGCCCCACTGCTTGGCCAGTTCCGCCCGGTAGGACCAGTTGTCATTGATCGGACCGGATAAAGCGCCGCCGATGGTGTGAATTTCGTCGTCAATGCCGGCGGTGGAATGGCTCTTCGACCAGTTCGAGGGTTCGTCAGCCTTCCAGATGTAGTACATTTCCGTCGTATGACCGGGGATCATGCTCTTATCGGTGATGTACGCAATGAAACCGCTTTCATCCTGTCTCTGCGTAGAATGGCGCCTCCACTCCCGATGATTAATCGGTTGGAGCCATTTATCCTCTTCATCATACATTATAATCCCGATTAAATCGATCTTGGTCTCTTCTGTGAAATTGTAAGTAGCACGGAGAGCATCAAAATAGATCGTTCGGGATCCGTCGGCTGGTGTGCCGTCGAGTACCAACCAGCCATTGCCCAGGATGATCTCCTGACGACCGGCAACGATGGTCAACGGCTCATCAAATGCGTTGCGCCATGTAATGTTGAAGATGTCAAATACACCTTCATCCAAATCTACGCTCTGTCGCTGGGTTTCAGGATCGTCCCAATTGTCAAATTCCCACGTCAATCGGGCGTTGAAGTCCAGGTCGGTAGCCAGATTGACCTTGGTGGACCAACGAAGCCTGTACCGACCCCGGTGCCAGGCGTTTTCGTCATCGTAATAACCAACCTGGGCGCCCTTGTTGGCCATCTGGTTCTCATTCATGGACAGTAAATTACGTCCATAAATCTCGCGGATTCGGACATCCAGTCCCATTTCTACGCCTTCCATGGGATTATGGAAAGTATCCAGCCACGCTCCCGTAATGTGTGTGTGGTCCGCATCCGGCGGTGTCCCCACGTACTCTTTTGCTCCGGCCGCCGCCATGACTGTCGAGACCGCCCCGACAAGAAAGATAACGCCAGCCAAGGCTACATACCTCATTATGCCTCGTTTCATGCCTTGTCTCCTACATACCTAAACCTGATTAAAGATGCCAATTACTTCCTCATTACGATTTCTATTGTTAAACGCCTCGAAAGCACTTGTTCAGGTGCTCCTCGGACGGCGGCTTACTTATCAGACTTACGACAACGGCCACAATTATAGATATCGGTAAAGCAATTACAATAGGATCAACAACAGACCAGTTTGGTTTGTCCAAAAGCAAAGAGTGTTTCTCAAACAGAGCATAACAGAGCCCGATCGCCCGGGCTTCTTTGTCTTTAATAAACAGCAGCCAGAACGCAGTTATAATGAAGCCGACCAGAATCGATGTGATCGCGCCGGTCTTGGTCATTCGTTTCCAGAACAACGCTCCAAAGAAGGCCGGCAGAAAAGCTGAAGCACACAATCCAAAGAAAATCGCCGTTGCACGAGCGATAAAATATCCACCCCTGGCATAGCTGCTCAGCAAAACAGCAATGACGATTCCAATAATGATTCCCAGACGCGTGATGCCGATCCCATGGCCGTGCTTTCCGGTAATGGTCTCATACACATCCCGCCCAATGCTGGTCCCAACTGTATGAAACTGGCTTGACAGAGTACTCATTGCGGCCGACAACAAGGTGACGAGGAATAACAGACCGAACCAGCCCGGCAAGGCCCGTGTGACATACGTGGGAATAATGCTGTCGGTGTTAAACATCCAGTCTCCGGTTTTCGTCTTCACGACGGCACGAAGGAAGGAAATCGCCTTGGGCTTCACTTCCACGGTACCATCCCCAAGATCCGTAACTTCAGCCGCAGGCATCAGAACGCTTGCCGGAAGCACGACCTTTCCATCCTTAACGACGTCATGTCCCTTTTCGACGATATCCACATCGGGAACTCCGTCGTCATTGATGTCAATATGCAATAATGTACAAGGAATCTTTGCTTCAATGTCGCGTTCTTTCTTGGCAATCACTCCGACATTTTCGGTTTTTGAAATAATTTTCCCCGTAATCACTTCATGTTTATAGAAATACAGATTGCTTAACGAACCGACAACAAACGCCACACCGGTCATAATCAGGATAAAGATGCCCCCGACCAACACGGCCCGGTTCAGTTCCTTCTTGCTTTTAACAGTCATGAAACGGACCGCCAGTTGCGGTTGTGCCAGTACGCCGATACCCACGCCAAGCACGATCGTACTGATCACGATCCACCAGAGTTCATACTTGCTCTCACCCCAGCCGAATTCCGGCATCGCCATCCAGCCTTTAAAGCCGATCTTTCCAAACAATGACGGAATGTTGGCCATGGTGGTTAATTCCGAGTGTGCTGCCTTCACGCCTCCAAGCTTGGAATAGGTCATGATCAACAGTACGATCATACCTATAAACATGATCGATCCCTGCAGGGCGTCGCTGTACATCACTCCCTTCAATCCACCCATTACAACATAGGCCGCGATAATCACACTGAATAGCAACAGCGCAGCCTGATACTGAATGTCAAATTTGGTGGCGATAAATTCACTCCCGCCGATCAGGACCGCCGCGGCATAGAGCGGCATACAAATAAAGATGACCAAACCGGAAAAGACTTGAATGAACTTGCTTTGATATCTTTCTCCAAGCAGTTCGGGGAACGTATGGGCATCCAAAAGATGTCCCATGCGACGTGTTGGCCCTCCCAGAAATACAAAAGCGATAAAGATACCCACAAAAATATTCAGAAACGTCAGCCAAAGCAGGCTCATTCCAAACATCCCGGCCACTCCCCCAAATCCAACGATGGCGCTGGTAGAGATGAACGTTGCTCCATAACTCATCGCCATAACAAACGGATGAATTTGCCGGCCGGCAATCATATAATCCGATGCACTCTTAGTACGCCGCCAGCCCAGGTAGCCCAGATAGACAATAGTCAATAAATAAAGTAATACGACGATAATTTCAGTATTTCCTACTCCTTGTGCCAGCATGGGAACAGCCTCCCTTTAAATTCCTGGATGGGTTAAGTTTTACCCTTTGGATTTCTCATCGCGTAAGTGCAATGCAAGACAACAGAGTTAAAGTTCTTCTTCGACCTTGCTTTCTTCCGCAGCCCATTTGACATCATCAGGACCAACTGCCTCCTCGCCGCGGTTCCAGTTGAGCAATCCGTACACCACGCACAGAATAGAACTGGCGATGCACAGAAGATACACGATTAATATACCCTTGCTCTCGATTCCCAACATGGTTCCTCATCCTTCAATTATTACCAATATTTGCCGACTGGCCAATACTCTAGCTAAACCAGCTAAAGCGTACAAGCGGTTTATTCATTAAAATTGACATTTTGTTTCTATTTGCCAATACAACAGATAACCGGCTCTACCCGGTAAAACTGTTGTTTCATTCAACTACCTTCTTAAACCTAACCATAGGTTTTTTCGGCACTTGCTTGCACTTTTCATGCATTTTTCCATATTTTTGGCCTGATTTTTTCAGTTATTCAAACCGAGTAACTCCAATGCGTTAAGACGAAAAACTTTTTTCTCAAACTCTTTTTTCAACTTGAGTTGCGCAATTCTCTGGACGGCCCTGTTCTGATCATCCCATGGGGAATCGGTACCGAAAAGAAGATAACTATCTGGATGACTGCAAAGCATTTGACGCATTTTATCGGGACTTAAATAGCCCTCAGTAAAAGAGATATCCATATAAACCGGTTTACCGATCAATTCAGAATCTACTTCGTCCCATTGTTCCCATCCACCCACATGTGTTGTCACCAGTTTCAATTCCGGAAAATCTTTCAATACCTGCAAAATCATAGCCGGATCAGCTCGCCGAACTCTTTCAAAGGCGATATCAAAGCCGGTATGCATTACCAGGATCAGGTGATGCCGGGATAAAAGCTCATACGTCCGATAAAGACGTGGCTCAGTCATCGAAAATGACTGATAATACGGATGCATCTTAATTCCTTTGAAGCCTTCATCAGCAATTCTGCTAATACTGATATCGAGGTTTGGATCATCCGGATGAATCGAAGGAAAAGGAATGATGCGATCGGAACGGATTTGTTTGGACCATTCAAAGATCGGTTCAAACTGACTTGGGCGGGTAGCAATGCTGCAAAGTACTGAACGTTCAATACCCGCCGCATTCATCGACTTCAACAGGGAAGAAATCCGTCCATCAAGATAATATGCTACGTTCGGCACCTCGGCACTGAGAGCCGCCATCGCTCGATCCGCCAAGGCATCGGGAAATGCATGCGTATGAAAATCAATGATTCCGTCCACGTCGTATATCCTCAAATGCTCTTCTATTGAGGTCTCTATCTATCACGTACTGCCCAAAAACGCAATCTTCCGTTTTTCAAAGTATTTACGCGTTATCGAATCAAAATGTGAACATTTCTTGCATATACGATAGACATCCAGTGTACAGATCGGCATTGGACAATTTCCTCGAACGAAACCCTAATGGACGTATACTCTTATAAAATAAACACTTATGCTAATTTTACTCGTTGGCACAAACCTTGCAAAATATCTTGTTGAAATGTTAATAAGGAAAGGACAAAGACATGAACGGGCTTGAGAAAAAGATCATAGCAGGAATCAGTGGAATTTCTCTGATTGTCGGATCGATTTATCTCTGGTTTTCCATGATGATGGCCTGTGTCGCACCCAATGTCCGATAACCAAATACGCCAAAGACACCACTTACTGACCTGCAAGGGTATGCCGTCTGCTGACCCAGCGAAGAATGGTCAAAAACAAGCCCCAGCAGCAAAGCAGCATCGCGACGACCAGCCAGGTTGAGAATGGACGATATAAGCCCTGCTGCCAGAACATTCCGCCCGACATCATCAGCATGAAAAACAGAATTAATCCCACCATCATCATGACCGGCTTGCGCACGCACAACAGATTCAGCGTAAAAACCACAGGTGTCATGGCCAGCGGGATATACCACAATCGGGGAGTGAGCGGAGTAAAAGAGAATGTCGCCTCGGCAAGGTCAAACGCAGGCATCGCTCCCGCCAGCAGTTTTGTTATGGCCGCTATGGCCGTCACTACACACGTCACCAGAACACCCAATATCGCCACGATCAGTAAACTCGAATAGAATCGCTCTTTTCGCCCCCCCGCCGTCAGCAGGCTGGAATAGATCGGCAGCGGCAGTTGTGCAATGATCAGGGCGGGCATGAAAAACAGGATCCGGGCGCTGCTGCCAAAGTAGCCCAGCCCACAGATGGTCAGGGTGATCAGCAACAGACCAAACAGAGGCCGTTTCAATTGCACTGCCCCCAATCCAAATGTGGCGTACAATTGCGCCAGCAGCGTTCTTCTCATACCGATCGGCGCTACCTGGATCCGATGCAACATCCCCTGCTCAATCCAGCGGGATCCGGCCGGCAGCTTTTCCCAGCTACCCTGTCTCCGAGCCCGAGCGTATTCCTTCTGCCGCTCGATATTCCAAACATCCAGCACACCCAGCCAGAGTTTATCGCAATACCGCCGTAAGAGGTCCTCCGTACCCAGCATCAGCCAGGCTATCGTATTCACAAACGCCCCGCAGAAGATCGTCACCACCGGATAGTGAACGATGGCCTGTTCGATATACACATGCATGCTGAACAATGCACCCAAAAGGATAACAACCGGAAAGAATCCCATAAAGGCGGCGCTGTTACGACCGAGAAAGACGATCGCCGCCCCGATCCAGAAACTGATATGCCCGGCGAAGAACGCCGCCGCGACCGCCCCGATTCGACTCAACACAGATAGATCGGGATAGGCCAGAAACAGGAACGCACACGGCAGGTTCACTGCCACGGCCGAGAGAAACAGAAACCAGCGCAGCATATGCCGGTGATTCGGCAGCGTAAACGCAAACGGCCGCGTCAGGATCTCCACCTGCAGCGATGCGGTCACCAGCCCCGCAACCGAGGCCAGCAGGATCAGACCGATAAACCGCCCCTGTCCCGCTTCCGGATGCTGCATCAGGCCCGCCAGATAGGTCCCGGCAATGAACAGCACGAACACATAGATCACCCACAGGCTCCGCCGCTGCCGCAGGTGCCGCAAATTGGCGACAAGAATACTCATTGTCCCGTCCTCAATTTCGTTTCGAATGTTTCGTATCCACCGGCATACCGTGCCCCGTTCGATCCCCAGGATCCGGCTGCCCATCATCGTCCCGATCGCAAAGGCCAGTTCCAATCCGTCGCCCCGGCAAGCCCCGACTCGGGCCCGTCCTCCCTGATCACCCGTTCCCGCCGTGATCACCGCCATCGTTACTCCCTCCGGCTTTATAGTTGCTAGTCACTGGTCTCTGGTCTCTAGTTGCTTGTGCTCAATGTCACACACTTCTCCGTTTATATCACCAGGAACGAATCATCTCCGGATTTCGCATCATTCGTTTCATCCCGCGCTGTGGGATTGGCGCCGACACGACGATCCTCTTCTTTGGCACCATCTCCACTGGACCAGTAGGTATAGATATTATCATGCTTAACGCCGACATCGCTTTCTTTTTCATAATTCGCATGACCATCGCCATAGAGAACATTCTGCCCTTCACGATTATGAGCAAATGCGTTGGCTCGCTGAATCTCCCACTTGGAGTCTTGATTGCTTTGCGTATCCCAATATTTACCAACGAAATACACCTTGTCTTTCCAATCCTTTTTCGTAATCGATACCGGTGGAGTGACAAAATCGCCGTCCTTCATCCACGGATTCATATCAGCAGCAACGGCAAAACCCGTCGTTCTTGAATCGTCGGCAGGATACTTACCATAGGGCAGGTGCATGGCATAACTGACATGCCGATACGGATCAGGCCCGAAATCCCACAATTCAACCAGATC
>JAFGPC010000143.1 GCA_016926155.1 Sedimentisphaerales bacterium | reverse complement strand
CTCCGTGAGCCAGTGATCCGTAAACGCCAGCAAATCCCCCATATTGACACAACAATCCCCATCCAGATCACCAACCGGACAATCCAGACTTGCCTGACAAGGATATAAGAACCAGAAAAGGGGCAAGATAAAAGCAATAAAAATGATCCGGTTGAAATCTCTGCTTTTCATCGTGTTCTCCTGGCCGGCTTTAATCCTGGATTCAAGGCAGGTAATGCGCTTATACCATGCCTATAGACACATGAAAGGTCTTTTTTGTTACAGTGCTTGACAAATATTTACGAGAAAGAACTCGTCATCCACATGATACTATATAGAAATGAAAGACAAATAGCAAGGAGAGTCAACGACTGCGGAACCGCTTGCGATAAGAAAGAGGCGTCAGGTCAGTTTCTCTCCTGAAGATGACACCAAGGTGGGTTGCATTGGAAAAACCGGACTCACGAGAGACGCTGGAGATGGGCAGATCGGTTTTCAGTAAAAGCTCTTTAGCCGATTCTACGCGGACTCGCTGAATTTCTTTGAGGATCGATCGTCCCAGGACTTTTTGAAAACGGCGCTCCAGTAATCGTCGGGAAGAAGAAACCGAATTTACAACGTCGTCGACCCGGATCATCTCTTTGGCGAATTCACGGATAAAGCGAATCGCCCCGGCCACTTCCTTGTCGGAGATAGCGAGGATATTGGTGGATTGTCGAACGACCACACGTGCCGGCTCTACATGAATTTCCTGCCCGGCCATAGGTTCGCCACCCATGAGCTTGTCTAAAAGGGCAGCCGCTTCATAACCGGCTTGCTGGACATTCAAAGCAACACTGGACAATTGTGGATATGACAAGTCGCAAAGTAATTCGTCGTTATCCACACCGAGAATTGCCACTTCTTCCGGGACCATCAATCCGGCGATCCGTGCGGTTTCCACTACATATCGTGCACGCTCGTCGTTACAGGCCATAACGGCGACGGGTTTGGGTAAAGATGTCAGCCACTTGGTAAGTGTGATTTGTTCTTGTTCCCATGTACGATCACGTCGAAGGCGGGGTTCCGTATAAACATGGCAATGAAGACCGGCCAGGCGGATACGATCGTTAAATATCTCTTTCCGCTGCTGAGACCAACTGCAATAGGGGATTCCGCAGAAGGCGAAATGGCGAAAACCGCGGTCCAGAAAGTGTTCGGCGGCCATGGCGCCGATTGCGCGAGAGGACGTAATAACACGAGGAATAACCGCCCAGTGATCCTTCTTGACGGCAGACAATCGCTTCGTGGAATCGCTGGCAAGTGTCACAGTTGGCAGATGGTTATTGAGAATTTTCTCAGCTACCTTTTCCGAGGAGACTCTGGCGATGATTCCTTCCCCCTGCCAGTCCACCATGCGGGGTAGTTCCCTGTTATAGATCTCCCATGGGTCCATGTTGATGGACCATGGGCCGTGAAGTCGGGAATATTTGGCGATACCCCGGAGAATCCCCCGTCCGTATGCCGTTGAAGCCTCTACGACGATGATTACTTTTCGAGTTGAATGGCTCATGGGTGTTTCTCCGTGTCTGAAATGGACCTTTTGACTCGGATTCGAAACGCTCTTTCCTGGAAATCACTATAACTATTATAATCTAATATGTCTATATAATTCCCCATGAATCCGGGCTAAAAGGGACGAAAAAAGGAACGGCTGTCGTAAAAAAAAGAAAGAAAAACGCAAAAACAGGCTTACTTTTAATCCGGTTTTCATGTATACTTAGGTATTATCGGAGTAAGCTGGAGAGACCGGGTGATTTTATTTTCCATTTACCAGGAATCCGGGTGTTTCGGACTTGTCCGGTAAAATATTGCGTCACTCTGTTTTTTCTTGACATGGAATGACGTTGCGTATATACTGAATTCTACGCTGTTGGCTGTGATGTCCAATAAATGTGCACTTTAACGGTGTCACAGCAGAGAAGGGCGCGAGGATGATTTGGTGATGGTGAAGTATACTTCATGTCAAAAATCGGTCGGGGGGTGGCGAACAATCCTGTTTGCCTTACGCGGTCTGTCTGTCTCTTCTTTTTCTCCCTTTCTTTTTTCCTCATTTGATTTCTTTGTGTTTTTGCGACATCACGTTGCAATGCATAACAGCCTGTTTTTTAACACCACAACGGCGACCGTATGGTTTCGCTGTTTCCCGAGTCTCCTGTACAACGCGTGGGTACCGATCCGGACACAACAGTCGGATGGGCAAAAATACGCATTAATACTTAAATGATCGGAGGATCAAATGTCTACGATTGATGAGAGGGGGCCAAGAACGGGTTTTGGGTAATGAACTGTCAAGGAGTGGTGATTGTGATAAATGTGGTTTCTTGTTTAATTTGAACGGAGGACCTGAAAATGAAAAAATTGATTTTGGTTATGATGTTGTGTTTGGGGTTGGCCGCCGTCGCTCCCGCGCTGGCCGGGACGGTCACGTATGAGCGGTGGACAGGCTATCCTTCAGGCGCGGAACTGGGTACGGTTGGTACCGATCCGGACGGGATTACGACGGCAAATGCGACATGGCTGGCTGCCAACGCCCCTGTTGTCCAGCAGATCAATGTATTCCAGATGGATGAACCCTCGCTGGACAATTACTCCGGACGCATCTGGGGCTGGATTGTTCCCCCGTCGGACGGAGATTACACGTTCTGGCTGGCTTCCGATGATGACAGCCGTCTATGGATCAGCTCCAACGATGACCCGGCCAACAAGGCGATGATCTGTTATATCGACGGCTGGTGCGGCTGGGATCAGTTTGATGACGTGCCTGATCCTGCTACTATTACAGCAGTACGACCAGCGACGAGAAGTCTAATTGGCGGCCATCCCTACTATATGGAAATGCGCTGGGCGGACGGCACCGGCGGCGGCTTCGGTCGCGTGAACTGGGAAGGTCCCATCGGTTCCCGTCAGGACATTACAGAAGCTTATCTGCAAAATGTTCCCTGGGGTGCGATCAATCCGAATCCGGCTGATGGCGCTACAGAAGTGGGCCTTGGCGTGCAAACCCTTTCCTGGGAAGCTGCCCAACCGCTCGGTGATTTCATCCAGGAATACGTTGTATATTTCGGCGAAAGCCCGGATATCGATCCCAATAATCCCTTGGGTACTGTAACAGAGACGTCAATCGATACACCGGAACTGGTCAACAATACAACCTATTATTGGATGGTTCGGTCTATCGTGGACGAGGCCAACTATGTCGACGGTATCGTCTGGTCGTTTGACACCGAAGACTGGGGTCCCAAAATCGACCAGCAGCCGGCAGACAATTTCCTGGCTCCGGCCTGCACGACCGTGCTGTCGATTGTTGCCTCGAATAACAATGCTGAACATCCCAGCGAGATCACCTATACGTGGTATAAGGTCGATGCCGGCGGTGATGTTGAATATGGAACCGGCGACACGCTGGTCACCGGCGAAACCGGTGATTATTATTGCGTCGTGGCCAACGACGAGAATTCGGTCACCTCCGATACCGCCGAAGTGACCGTAGGCACCCACCTGGTCATCAGTCAGGATGTCGGCACCCCAGAACCCGGTGACGCATATTATGATGAAGGCACCGATCAGCTTGTGGTTATCGGAAACGGTGCAGATATCTGGGATGCGGCCGATGCCTTCCACTTTGCTTATAAGGAAGTATCGGGCCATGTAGATATCAGTACTCGAGTGATTAGCTACACCGGCGGAGACAACGCTTGGCGGAAGTTCGGTGTAATGGTCCGTGACGATCTGACCGCTGGTTCGCCTCATGTATTTATGGCCGGCACGGCGACAGAAGGATGGGCTTTCCAGGGACGGGTAAATCGAGATTCAGGTACCGGACAGCACAATGTTAATTCAGGTGATGATTGGACGACGGAGGCGACTCCGTATGGACGTCAACAGTTCTGGGTTCGTGTGGTCCGAACAGCGGATAATCAATTAACGGGTTATTACTCATTTGACGGCCAGGATTGGATACAGTATGGCTCACAAAGTTATACATTAACCGATCCGGTTTATGTGGGTATTGCTGTGACTTCACACCAGGCCGGCACATTAACGACAGCCCGGTTCAGCGATATCATGCTGAACGGCGAGGATTTCACGGCCCTGCCGTGGAATGTGGCCAATGTGACCACCAATGCCGATCCGGCGACCGACTGGGTCGATTATGACGGCGATGCGGTCATCTCGTGGGAACTCGGAGAGTATACGCCTTGCGACAGCGAGTATAATGTCTGGATTACGGATAATGCGGATCTGACCAGCGATCCGAATATCGGCGACGTTCTGGACCCGATCGCGACCAGCGATATGACAGTCACCCTGGCCGATGCCGAGTACGGCTTCGAGCACGACCAGACCTGGTATTACCGGATCGACGTGGTTTCGGAAGCCGGCGGCGGATCACAAATGGGTCAGTGGATGAGCTTTGACACCATCAAGTGGGTTCCGGTAATCACCGTGGAGCCGGTCGTTCAGAATGTAGTTGACGCGCCAACCGATCTGACGCTGGCCTGCCAGGTGGAAACCGTGGCCGACGGTTTTGCCGATCTGACCGGCTTTGTCTGGAAGCGGATCGTGGGCGACAAAGACGGTGACGCCGCAGGCGACGACGATATCATCTACACCGGCACGCCGATCAATCTTGGAGACAACGGCAAGAGAAACTGGGACTGCTCGGTGACCCTGTCGATCGAAGAGGTTGGAAACGAAGGGTACTACTACTGTGTCGTCACCAACGATTCCGGTACCGACGTTTCTTCCAGCGCCCTGGTTCGAACCAAGCGCCTGATGGTCCATTACTCCTTCGAGAGCATCGTCGAAGGGACCGTGGTCGATTCTTCGCCCAGCGGTATTAATGGAACATTGACCAGTATCGGTACAGGAGAACCGGTTATCGGCGGGATCGTGGAAGGTATCATCGGCAATGCCATCGATCTGGTCGGTAGGAACGAACCGAATGCAGCCTATGTGGCGACCGCTGCCAAGGCTCTGGATCTGGGCATCATGGGCAATTTCGCCCGCTCGTTCAGTGTGTGGGTCAATCCCCGATTGAATTTCCGCAGTGGTGTTTACTCCCTCGGGGAGTACAGTTCCATGAAGTCATGCGCACTCAAGACGGACGACAACGGCTCTGCGAATCCGCACTCATGGGCTGTTGATCACTGGGGCGGCAACTATGGATGGACGACCTTGCCAAGCTATAATACCTGGAACCATATCGTACATATTTATGACGGCGCGAATATCCAGGTATGGGTCAATGGAGAAATGTTGACTCAATATGCAACGGATCTGAACACGTCCTCCGGAGAGAACGCTCAGCCGCTGGCTGTGGGATACTTTGGCAACTACGATTCCGGCTATCAGAATGGTGTGTTCAATGGCATGATCGACGAATTCCGTCTGTACAACTATCCTCTGTCTCCGCTGGAGATCGGCCAGTTGTATATCGAAGGCGCCGGCGGAACGGCTTGTGTCGTTCATCCGTCAATGGATCTCAACGGCGACTGTGAAGTCAATTTACTCGATTTCGCCATGTTTGCAGAGGGATTCGCTCAAAGTACAATTTTTACTCCCTAAACGTTAAGCATGTACAGTCAAGTGAGAGATAAATATGAAAAATATAAGTTAGACGGAGGATTTTAAAATGAAGAAATTGCTGATCTTAGTTTTGATCACGTGTTTGGGAGTAGTCGGGCAGGTGTTCGCCCAGGGAGCGTTCTATGAGCGCTTTGAGCGATTCTTCGGTGATAATCCATACATGGCCAACGGATTGCTGACCGAAGTTCCACAGGCGGCTGTTTTCACCGAAACTCGCACATCGATGCTGGCCCCGCTTGACGCCCTCGATTACTATCGTGCCCGGATGACGGCGTGGCTCACGCCAACGGCGACCGGCTACTATCGATTCATGGTGGCATCCGATGACAACGGTCGACTTTGGCTCAGTCCTGACCAGGACCCGGCCAAGGCAACCCTGATCGGCTATCACGATGCTTGGCAGGGCGATCAGGATTGGACGGAAACCACTAACCCGGAACGTATATCAAGCCCGATTTATCTGGAAGCCGGAAGAACCTACTGGATTCGGGCCGCAATGGCTGAGGGCAGCGGCGGGGATAACATGTCCGTAGGCTGGCACAGTCCTGATGCGGGTATCAATGACTGGGTAGTAGTTCCCGGCAGTGTACTCTCGCCGGATCATCCATTCCTGCAGGAACTGGATGATGGCGCCGTGGAGTATGAGGCATGGGCATTTACCGTGCCCGATAATAGCTTACCTGGAACGACGGACCTCGAGACTGCTTTTGGTCTGGGAGCGCCTGACGATGCAGGTATGTTTCCCCTGTTCCACGATGCCCCAGGCGATGCTCTGGCGCCAACAGATAATGAGAACGCTTTTCTGCTTCGCGAACGGGGTGTAATCTGGCTGGATGAGGCCGGGCCGGTCGGCTTTGCGACCAACTCGGACGACGGCAGCCAGCTCTTCATTGGCCCCTGGTGGGAGGAAGGCGCTGAACTGGTTCAGGTTGTCAATAACAACGGTGGACACGGCACCCAGTATCGCGGCGGCGAGATTGAATTGCCTGCCGGATATGTCGGGATTACGGTGACGGATTGCGAAGGCGGCGGCGGAAATGGTCTTGAGGTCTATTACTGGACCCCAAGTATTCCCCGCACCAAGCTGGATTCGAATGTGTTAATCGCCGAGAAGAAGGCCTGTATCCCCTCTCCGTCTAATGGGGAATGGGATGTATCGACCGATGCCGTTCTGAGTTGGACCGCTCCGTGGGGTGCTACCACTCCCGAGTACGTGGTGTACTTCAGTGAAGTAGGCCAGGCGCTTGCCAAAGTAGCCGAGGGTGAGGCGCTTTCTTACGATCCCGATCTGGAAGAGGATACGTACTACCAATGGCGGGTGGATGTAATCGAGCCTAATGAAACCCCCGGTGGTAATCCTGTAACGACAACAGGTACTGTATGGTCGTTTGCAACGACGGTACCCTCATTCGTTACGATTACTTCCCAGCCTCCGATGTATGTACGAGCCGATGCCGGTTCGGATGCGAGTGTCAGCGTGGAAGCGACCTGTGGTCGGCCGTTGACCTACCAGTGGAAGAAAGACGGTGAGGACATTGACGGCGCCAACGACAGTACGCTGGTGATTGCCGATTTTAGTGAAGAGGATAATGGCTCATATACTTGTGTCGTCTCGAGCGGATCCTCCACCATTACCAGTGATGCATCGGATGTGCAGCTCAAGGCACAAATCGCCTACTATCCGCTGGATAGCGACCTGGTCGATCCGACCGGTGCAGGCCCGACCGGGACCTACTTTGCCAATGAAGGCAAAGAGCTGACGTTCGAGGCCGGTGTCGTGGGCAATGCCATCGCGATCAACATCGATGCCGAATACAACGAGTACGTGGCCTTTGGCGCTCAGTACACATTGGGTATCGTTGGCGAAGCTCCGCGTACGATAGCCTGCTGGGCGAAGAATGCTGTGGCGTGGGACCAGATGGATGAATGGCAGACCATCTTTGGCTTTACCAGTCCGACGGGAACCAGCGAGCACAGCTTCGACTTTGACCGGCGTGGTGGCCAGAACCAGTATTGCATCCATCGCTATGGGGCTGAGTGGAACATGCAAGAAATCGACGGCAATT
Organism: Sedimentisphaerales bacterium; assembly: GCA_016926155.1. Lineage (GTDB taxonomy): Bacteria > Planctomycetota > Phycisphaerae > Sedimentisphaerales > Anaerohalosphaeraceae > JAFGGE01. Next base: position 26,777 of record JAFGPC010000143.1, on the reverse strand, counting down.
GGCACTTCCTGGTGGCCTCGTTCGACAACGATACCATTTACTGGTATGTCGACGGTGTCTATAGCGGCACAGCCACGACCAACCTGCAGAGTCAGGACATCCTGCACCTCGGTAAGCGTGCTCACAGTGATGCTCTGTGGCGTGGCTGGGTCGATGAAGCTCGCGTCTTCAACTACGAGATTACTCTGGAAGAAGTAGCGGCTCTGTATGCCGAGTCCGGAATGACCGCTGCCCCATCTTGCCCGGGCAATGCTCCCAAGCCGGCGATGGACTTCAACGGTGACTGCGTAGTCGATGGAGCCGATGTGGCCCTGTTTGCCGAAGAGTGGCTGGATAACAACTTAGCCCAATAAGACAGCGTGTTGTGATTACGGACTGCTTTGCAGTTCGTGACAGAAGTATGTACTATGCGGGACTTGCGTTGCGAAAGCGGCGCAGGTCCCGTTCTTTGTTGAGGGAGTCGACTCCGTCATCTCCGAATGAAGTGAGGACGCTCCGGCCGGCATGGAGACTTCCATGATCTGTAAAACATTCTTTGTATAAATCTCCTTCCATCTCTGTAGTTGCCTATGCGTATCTATAGATCCCTCTCCGTCTTTTCGCTCGGTTGGAATGACAGTTGGCACAGGGCAAGACCGCATGACAATAACTTAGCCGATTCAACGTTGCAAACGTCCGCTTGTTCTGTTAAGATAATGCAATAATTTTTCCTCGTGGGCGGTCTGAAAGGATGTAGCATAGAATCCCCTATTTCGATGGAATCAAGACGGGAGAGCGATATGAAGACAAACGGTGTTTCAAGACGAAGCTTTCTGAGAACCAGCGCTGCAGCGGGAGTGGCGATTGTCATGCCGACGGTTGTTCCGGCTTCGGTATTCGGGGCCAATCCACCCAGTGAACGGATCGTGATGGGAGCGATCGGTGTCGGCTCGATGGGGCAAGGCGATCTGAATGGATTTCTCCATAAGGACGAAGTGCAGGTTGTCGCTGTATGCGATGCGGATCGAAACCATATCACCCAGGCCAAACAGATGGTGGACGGTCGATACAATACCCAGGATTGCAAAGGGTACCTGGATTATCGTGAACTTCTCGGACGGGGCGATCTGGATGCGATGATGCATGCACTGCCGGACCACTGGCATGGGATTGTCTCTGTGGACTGTGCCCGTGCGGGAATGGATATTCATGGGCAAAAGCCCCTGGCGCGGACGATCGGCGAGGGCCGGGCGATCTGCGAGGCAGTGGATCGGTATGGCCGGATCTGGCAGACGGGAAGCTGGCAACGGTCGGTCGCCCATTTTCATCGGGCCTGCGAATTGGTCATTAACGGCCGGATCGGTAAGGTCAAGTATGTTGAGGTCGGCCTGCCCAACGGCGGACAGAGTCCGGTTTTTCCCAAGCGGCCCGTGCCGGAAAACCTGAATTGGAACTGGTGGCTGGGACCGGCCCCGTGGCGGGAGTATACCGGCTTTGACGATGGGGGCAGCGTGCATTGGAATTGGCGATGGGTGATGGATTACAGCGGCGGTCAGTTGACGGACTGGGCGGGACATCATATCGACATCGCCCATTGGGGCCTGGGACTGGATCGTACCGGACCGGTAGGAATTGAAGGGCGAGGTGAATATCCCAAGGACGGCACCTATGATGCTCCGTATGCGTATAAATTTACCTGTACGTATGCCAATGGCCTGGAGATGGTCGTTGCCAACGCCGGGCAGCAGCCGCATGGAATGGGGGCCTGCTGGTATGGCGATAAAGGGTGGATTCATGTCAGTCGGGGTGGCTTGTCGGCCGGCGACGAAAAAATACTCAAAGAGGTCATCGGACCTAACGAGATTCATCTGTATAAGAGCAACGACCACCTGCAAAATTTCCTGGATTGTGTTAAGACTCGAAAAGAGACCATCACACCGGCTGAGATCGCACATCGTTCGATCAGTGTAGCGCTTTTGGGCGAGATTGCAATGCTCACAGGCCGCAAGATTCAATGGGATCCGGAGAAAGAGGAAATTCACAATGATCCGGCAGCGTCAGCGATGCTAAAGCGCGCCCATCGCGAACCGTGGACCCTCTAGACAGGAATGAGGAAAAGCCGAAAGGAGCTTTGAGATGATAAAGAAGTCAAGTGTACTGGTTCTGGCCTTATTGGCGGTTTCGATCTCGATTAATGCTGTTGGAGCCGCAGAGCCGGAATGGAAAGATTTATTTGACGGCAAGACACTGCATGGTTGGATTCAACGCAACGGCAAGGCTGACTATACCGTCGAGGACGGTATGATCGTTGGCGCCACGGTCCTGAATACGCCCAACAGTTTCCTTTGTACGGAAAAGGACTATCGTGATTTTATCCTTGAGCTGGAATATATGGTGGACCCGACCATGAATTCGGGCATCCAGATTCGCAGCAACAGCTACCCGGATTACAACAACAGCCGGGTGCATGGATACCAGGTGGAAATTGATCCGTCGCCGCGAGCATGGAGCGGCGGGATTTACGACGAAGGGCGCCGGGGCTGGCTGTTTCCTTTGGAGGACCATCCCGAAGCCCAGAAGGCGTTCAAACAGGGACAGTGGAATCACTATCGTATTGAGGCCATAGGAGACCGAATACGTACATGGGTTAATGGCGTTCCGGTAGCCGATCTGGTGGATGATATGACAGGCAACGGCTTTATCGCCTTGCAGGTCCATAATTCCAATAAAGCAGGTCAGAAGATCAAATGGAGAAATATTCGCATTAAGGATCTGACGGGAATCAATCCGCCTCAATTAAAGGCCCTGATTGTAGACGGCCAGAATAACCATGACTGGAAGGCGACTACACCTGTTATTAAAGAGATTCTTGAAGCAGCGGGGATCTTTACCGTGATTGATGTGGCAACATCACCGCCCGGTGGGCAGCTTATGGATAACTTCAAGCCGAATTTTTCCAAGTATGATGTGGTGGTCTCCAACTATACGGGAGACGAATGGCCGCAGGTAACGAAAGAGGCGCTGGTCAAGTATATGGAAAACGGTGGAGGCCTGGTCGTTGTTCATGCAGCCGATAACGCATTTCCCAACTGGATCGCCTGGAATGAAATGATTGCTCTTGGAGGCTGGGGTGGAAGAAATGAAAAAAGCGGTCCCTATGTGTATTGGAAAGACGGAAAACTGATTCGTGATGATTCGCCGGGCGGCGGGGGCGCTCACGGCCGGCAGACGGATTGGCTGGTTGTGCACCGAAATCGGGATCATGCGATAACAGCCGGACTGCCGGATGAGTGGATGCATGTGAAAGATGAACTGTACAGTCGCTTGAGAGGTCCGGCCAAGAATATGACTCTGCTGGCGACGGCAAAGCAGGAGCCGAGTGTTGGAGGAACAGGGCGAGATGAACCGGTGATGTTTACGGTTCGATACGGCAAGGGACGTATTTTTCATACCGTCCTGGGACATGCTGCCGAACAGATGAAATGTGTCGGTTTCATTGTAACCCTGCAGCGGGGTACGGAATGGGCCGCTACGGGGCGTGTGACGCTATTGGATGTACCAGCCGATTTTCCGACGCCTGAAAAAACCAGTGTGCGTTCTGCGATCAGTATGGATTTCAGTGTGATCGAGGAATATGACGTCGGTAAAAGTCGGGCCGGTCTGGCGGCAATTGAGGAATACATTCGCAACGTATCACCGACTGGTTTTGGGATGATCGAAACCAGACTGCTCAAAGCCCTCGCTTCATCTAAAACAACATTTGCCGGCAAGCAATTCGTTTGTCGTATGCTTCGACGAGTCGGGTCGGCCCAATGCGTACCGGTTCTGGAAACGTTGCTGGGCGAAGAGGAAATGTCTCACATGGCCCGCTATGCTTTACAGGATCTTACAGCACCTGAATCGGCAGCGGCTATGCGCCGAGCCTTACCCAAAGTGTCGGATGAGTTGAAGATCGGCATTGTCGGATCGCTTGGGCAACGTGGAGATCGAGATGCTGTGGTTGAGATTGCCAAACTGGTTCGCAGCGACAATCAGGCCCTTGCCGCCGCGGCGATCAGTGCCCTGGGGCGGATTGGTGGGCAAGAGGCGATTCGTGTTCTTTCCTATACCCAGGTAGGCAGCGAATTGGAGATACTTTGTCAGAATTCGCTTTTAATGTGTGCCGATCAGATGCTCAAACAGGATCGCAACTATGAGGCGGCTCGCATTTACAAAAAAATGGCTGAAGAGAAAAATGTCTGGATTCAGATTGCTGCTTATAAAGGCCTCATTCAGGCCGAGCAGGATCGTGCTGCGTCATATATTATTGCGTTGCTGAAAAGTGACGATCTTGCTCTGCAGCGGGCGGCGGGGAAGTGTATTGCAGAAATTTCCGGCTCTGCCATCACGTCGGCTCTTGCTCGGGAATTAGATGGTCTCGATGCATCCGGGCAGGTTCTCCTGATCAGTGCTTTGGAGACTCGCGGTGACAAAGTTGCCGCTGTTTCCATTTCCAGAATGGTGGATCATCCCAATACCGAAGTCCGCTCAGCGGCTCTTCGATCCCTGGCGGTTTTAGGAGACGCCTCCAGTGTGCCTTTGCTGGCAAAAGCTGCAGGGGGACAAGACAATACTGCTAAAATCGCTAAGGCGAGCCTGGCGCAGCTTTCGGGTGAGGGAATCACGAAAGCATTGATCACCCTGATTCAAAGTCGATCCGAATCCTTAACGAGACAGGCGGCGATTCAGGCTGTAATAGATCGTCGTGCATCAGAAGTACTGCCTGTTCTCCTGAAGACTGCATCGGATTCCGATCCGCAAGTTCGTACCGTTTCCGTCAAGGCGATTGGTGAATTGGCCGGTCCGGACCAAGTACCTGCCATGGTGCAATTATTGGTTGTTTCAACGATAAGTTCGGATCGTGGGGCTTTGGAGCGTGCCATTTCTTCCGTAATCGCACGAAATGGTTCAGTTGATCCTGCTCCGATTCTGTCCGCTATGACCAGCGCCAATGGAGACATTACAATATCGCTTCTGGGATTGCTGTCTCGTATTGGAGGTACGGAATCCCTTACCGCGGTTCGTTCTCAATTGAAAACCAATAATGCGGAGATCAAACGGGCTGCTATTCGTGCCATGGCCGAATGGCCGGATCCTGCACCTTTGGAGGATTTACTTAGCCTGGCTCGAAATGAGACTGATTCGGTTAATCATGTTCTGGCTTTGCGGGGATATATCAATCTTCTGGGTGTTCCAGCTAATCGCGGTTCTGTAGATACCATTACACTGCTGGAACTTGCCATGCAAGCCGCAAGACGAACGGATGAAAAGCGTATGGTATTGGCGACTCTACCTAAGTATCCCTGTGAAGAAGCCCTCAAAATGGCCCAGGAGGCAGCAAACGAGCCCGGATTAGCGAACGAAGCCAAACTTGCAGCCGATAAAATCAAGCAAGCATTGGTCAATCGGAGCCGCAAAGCCAGTGCATCCTTGAATAGTGATAAAGCAAATCTGGCTTTGGACAACAATAAAAGCACTCGTTGGGATACCGGCCGGACTATGAAGCCGGGTGACTGGTTTGTTCTGGATCTGGGTATAGAGGCATCTGTGAAGGGACTGATCCTGGATACGACAGATTCGGCCAATGATTTTCCCAGAGGATATGAGGTGTATGTTTCTTTTGACGGGGGTAATTGGGGAAAGCCTGTTCTTATCGGAGGTGACGGCGAACCGATAACAAAAATTCGGTTCGAACATCCAATCCGAACCCGTTTCATTAAAATTGTGCAATTGGGTTCATCCGATAGCTGGTATTGGTCGATTCATGAACTGATGGTTGACGTGGAGTAGTACTTTTTAAAAGATGGAGCATGAAATGAAATTGAATTGGAACAGTCTGTTAACGGGACTCCTTCTGGGTATATGTCTAACGCTTCTTTTAGGGGCGGCTGAATTTTCTTCAGGGCGGTATCAGTTGTCCGGTTCCAGCACCATTGCCTGGATTATCGACACGGAAACCGGGCAGGTCTGGGTTACGGAAAAACGTTCGCTGGAGCCGGATTCAAGTCTGGTTTATGTTGAAAAACCAAAATGGTATAATTATGGTTTTCCTTCAGAAAACACAGTAAAATAATCCGGTGTTCATAGAAGAGCAACAAGCTGCGGGTCTTCTTGCCCGCGGCTCTTTCTCTTAGATCGGCCGGAGTGATTCTGTGGAACGGAATGTAATGGCCCACCCCTTCCAGGACCGATAAAAATCGGCGTGGGATAGAATATTAATCCCGCGTTCCGGATCGGCGAGTACCACCTGTGAGTCGTTGACTTGAAGTACAGTGACACAGTGATCGATTAAAAGCCCTTCCCGTAAAACAACCAGAGCAATTCCGCGCCTGGCTAATTGTTCGATGGTTCCCAAATGCTCATAATTGCACTGTAAACCCTGGTCTGTATATTTTATATCGATCACCCGGGAAAGGGTTTGTGCGAGCGTACCAGTAATGGGGCTGCTTCGCCCCAGGACAGCCAATTCCGCTTCGGTAGCGGGATATCCCATGATGCGAAGAGCGGTCGCGGCGGCAGCGGGACCACATGTATATCCTTGGCTTTGACGACAGATGCCATCCACATCAATCCTTGGATTCATATTGTGAAGCCGGCGTTCAAGCAATACGGGGTATAAAAAGGGCAGGATGCAGAAATAGCCCACAAACGCCAGAAGGACAAAAGAAAGGAGAACTTTCTCGAAACGGTGAGGTAATCGTGGTAAGGGAGTCATCAGGCCGATCGTGATTGCGAGGGTAAGAAATACATATCGCATCCGACTCATACTAATTCTATGGAGAACGGGAAGCAGGTCCGATAAAAAAGAAATTCTTCCGGCCAGAAGGAAAGCCAGAATCGCGAGAGGTAAGATGTATCCCAGAATCCAATACTTTGGTTTATTCCAGAGAATACGTCCGGTAAAGATACCGATTCCGGTAAGAAATACAATTCCCATTGTTTCGTGCAAAGGCTGTATCATACGGTCAGCCCCTTTTCCCTGGAAAACAGTCCTTCGGTCGGATTCGTCTACTGACCTATAATATCAAAAAAGTCGATCAAAATCAACCTTTCCTGTTTCGAAGAAAAGTTGCTTTGCTAAATCACCGAAACAGAGAGTACAGTGCATAGTAGCCATCGCCTTTGGTCTGGATGTAGAGTGCATGGGTGGCGATGCAAAGATGACAGGAGTATTATAATGCAGCTAAAGAGTGTCGAAGAAATTTTGCTTTCTCCACTTCCGGGCGTACAAAAACCGGGAGAAGTACAGACCAGCGAAGAAAAGGATGCAATCATTGAATCGAAGAGTCGGTTCATAGATAATATGGCGTATCAGATTCGTACTCTTACCAATGCGATCGTGGGTTTTAGTGATTTACTCCGACAAGAAGAACTGACCGACTCACAGCGGGAATATGTGATCGAAATATTCAACTCCGGGCAAGGTCTGGCGGCTTTGGTGAATGATGTGCTGGACCTTTCGAAAATAGAAAGCGGACAGCTCCGGATCGAAAAAACGGATTGTTCGCTCGGTCCAATTCTGGAGGAGATTGAGTCTTTGATGGTTCCTTCCGCCATGGAAAAAGGACTGGATTTTCGAATTGAACTTATCAGTCAGCTTCCCGGTAATATTCGAACCGATCCGATACGGTTACGGCAATGCTTGATTAACCTGACCGGCAATGCCATTAAATTTACCGACTCCGGTCATGTCAGGATGCGGATCGGTATGGAAGAAACACAAGGGCAATTCTATATTCGTTTTGATGTGGAGGACAGCGGTGTAGGGATTCCGGAAGAAAAGGTAGCCGCAATTTTTGAACCGTATGCCGGCCGTGATGAGGCTAATCAGAGTATTCTGGCCAGTCTCAGTCATGGCCTGGTGGTCAATAGCGGTCTGGCCGTGGCCAATCAGTTGGTTCGATTGCTGGGGGGGAGAATCGGTGTGTCCAGTCAGGTCGGCCAGGGCAGCGTTTTTACTCTCGTCATTCCCGTAGGAGCCATTCCTGAAAATAGAGTTATGGAGCCAGTTATTAGACAAGAGAGTCCGGAAGAAAAAACGAAGGATTCGCGGATTGGAAGATGCCATGGGAGAATTCTTCTTGTTGAAGATCAGCCTTCCAATCAGACCGTGATAAGCCTTCTTCTGGAAGCAATGGGATTGGAAGTCTCCGTTGCAGATGACGGTATTCAGGCCGTGGAAAAGATTTCCAATGAGCCGTATGACCTGATCCTGATGGATATAAAAATGCCTCGTATGGATGGTAATGAAGCCGTGCGTGTCATGCGAGAGAAAGGACTTGTTTGTCCGATCATAGCCCTTTCCGCCGCCGGTATACAGGCGGATCCGAATTTTGACGATTTCATGGCCAAGCCGGTTGACAGTCGAAGCTTGTATCGAATGATAAGCAAATTTTTACCTGCGGTGGATACAGAACCTGTTGGTTCGGACGTTAAAGCAACAAAATAAACCTGTTTCATGGCTTCTCAAATAACATGATATAAATCAGACATAATGACGGAAACACCACAAAATTTAAGAACAAGCGCCGGCAGGGTGAAGGAAGGAGCGCTGTTTGGCGATTGGCTGGTCGCCAACCAGAGACTTTCCCCGGAAAAATTACATGCTGCACTCGTCGAACAAGCGAAAACCGGAGGACGGTTGGGTGAAGTGCTGGTTCGGCTTGAGACGCTCACCGAGCGGGAAGTGACGACGGCCCTTGGAGAGTATCTGAGGATTGAGACGATTGCGATTGAGGATGTATCGACGATCAATATTCCGATCGCCCGCCAAATTCCGGAGACCATCGCCACCCGCTTCTGTCTGGTAGCGATCGGTGAAGACCAGGGAAAGGTTCTGGTTGCCATCGCCGATCCGCTGAATGTTGTCGCTATTGACACAATTACTGTGAAATTAAAACGACCGGTTCGCACTATGCTTGCCACAGCGCGAGATATTCAACGAGCCATTGAGGTAATTTATCACGGCACGGATGTCCAGGAACAAAAATTGCGAGACCTGGTCGAATTGGAGATCAGCACGGAAGAGGATGAAGAGGAATTTGAACAGACCAGTTCCATTGCGGAAGCCGAAGATGCTCCGGTCATTCGATTTGTGGATCTGCTTCTCAGCCATGCCGTTAAAAGCCGGGCCAGCGATATCCATATTGAGCCACAGGAAAAGAGTACGAGTATCCGTATGCGGGTGGACGGCATGCTTCAGGATATGGTTCCTCCTGCACGGAAGATGCAGTCGGCTGTTGTAGCGCGAATTAAAATTCTCTCGGAGATGAATATTGCAGAGCGTCGTCTTCCGCAGGATGGACGATTCAAGATCAAGACTGCCAGTCGAGATATTGATGTGCGTGTTTCCACGTTGCCGACGATCTATGGCGAAAAGGTGGTCATGCGTATTCTGGATGCCGGCGCCGTGGAACACAATCTGGACAAGATGGGTTTTGAACCACATTTGCTGGACCAATTCAAAAACATTTTGAAGCAACCTCATGGCATTATTATTGTGACCGGGCCGACCGGAAGCGGCAAAAGCACCACTCTTTATTCGGCGTTGAATTATCTGCGAGATCCAAAGAAGAATATCACAACTGTAGAGGATCCGGTTGAATACCGCCTGGGTGGAATCAATCAAACCCAGATTAAGTCGGAGATTGAGCTGACCTTTGCCTCCTGTTTGCGCGCCATCCTGCGTCAAGATCCGGATATAATTCTATTGGGTGAAATTCGCGACAAGGAAACGATGGAAATCGCGATGAAGGCTTCATTGACAGGCCATCTGGTCCTGAGCACGTTTCATACCAATGATGCTCCCAGTGCCATCAGCCGGCTTGTTTATATGGGTCTTGAGCCATATCTGTTGGCATCCAGCCTGAATCTAATCCTGGCACAGCGGCTCCTTCGTAAACTTTGTGAACATTGTCGTGAACCTATGGAACTGGATGAGGACACTATACGACGGCTCCATATCGATCCCAAAGAGGTCAAGAATACGACGATTTATCAGGCCAAGGGTTGCAGTCAATGCAATAATGTCGGATATAGTGGTCGGGTGCCAATCTTTGAATTTCTGCCTATAGATCGTCACATGCGGGATCGGATTGCACAGGGAGCCGGAGAGGTGGATATTCGTGCCATGGCTCGCGAAAAGGGGTATGGAAATCTAAGCGACAGCGGAGTACGACGGGTGATGCAGGGTTTAACTTCAGCGGATGAAGTGCTCCGTGTTACATTTTCCGAAGATTGAAACAGTCGTCAGTACTCTTGTGATCCAATCCTTATATTAAAAATCACGTCTTTATCTGGTCCAGGATTTTTCGTAATACATCTGCTGAAGCCTGCAATCCGTTCTTTTCCTTCTGAGGCAGGTTGGATTCAATAATGGATGTTATGCCGTTTCGACCTATGACACAGGGAACGCTTAAACATATATCATCCAGGCCGTATTCCCCCTCAAGCATGGTGGAAACAGTCAATACGCTGTTCTCGTTACGAAGAATGGCTTCGGTAATTCTTACGAGGGAAAGACCGATCCCATAATACGTAGCGCCTTTATAATCAATAATGTGATAGGCCGAGTCACGAACATCTTCTACGAGTTGGTTATGCGTCTTTTCATAATCACACTTGCGGCATTTCGGGCAATATTTATTGATGTTCATACCGGCGATATGGGCCATGCTCCAGGCAGCGATCTCGCTATCGCCATGCTCACCCAGAATGTATGCATGTATATTTCTTGCATCTACCTGGCAATGCCGGCTGAGCATGGTGCGGAAGCGGGCCGTATCCAAAACCGTTCCGGAGCCTATAATCCGGCCCCGAGGCCATTGGAGATGGCGATTGGCCAGATACGTCAGAATATCCACTGGATTGGTTACGATCACGATTATGCATTCCGTGGTCTGATCGCCGACCTGATCACAAATCGATCGAACAATGGCGGCATTTCGTTGTACCAGATCCAGTCGTGATTCTCCGTTTTTCTGGCCGGTGCCGGCGGTAATTACAACAAGATTTGCATCGCGGCAATCGGTGTAACACCCAGCTCGGATTTGTACCGGCGGAGTAAAGGGCAAGCCATGAGATAAATCCATAACTTCCCCCTCAAGCCGCTCCTCGTCACGATCCAGCAGAATAATTTCATTGGCCAGTCCTGTCTGCATGAGCGCATATACATAACTACATCCAACCGAACCGGTTCCGATTACCACGACTTTCCTGGATTGTGTGTCCATTCCACATTCCTTTCTCTTTCTGTTTTGTACGTTCTCTAGGGATCGATGTGCGACTTTGCTGATTTAAATATCGAATTTATCTTGGAATAAGGATTTTGTAAGGCGATTTCCAGCGGTGAAAAGAAGGGGTGGGTGATTCAAAAAAAACGGCCAACGTTACTCCGTCCACATCGGCCGCATCTGTATTATTTTGACGCCATGAAAGGCGTTTTTATTCCAGGGGATAAGATGTCTATTTATTGCCTTCTTCCTTGATTATCACATTCGGACTTGAAGGGATAGGAAAAGTTGTATCGGATAATACTGCCTGTTCACGAGGTGAAAGAGTGTTTTCGATAATCAAGTAGGGCGTGATGAAAACGACCAACTCGCTATTCACGGAGCTTTCCCCATGAAATTTGAACAATTCTCCAACCAGTGGGATATCTCCCAGAAGCGGAACTTTATTGGTCTGTTCGGAGATCTGCTGCCTACGAAGCCCGCCGATGACAACGGTCTGGCCGTCTTTGACCAGGGTTGTCGTCTGTGTTTCACGTTTGGCTACGATCGGCTGGGGAGAGGAATTGGCTACACCCGGCAGGACCACATCGCCGGTCCGGACGCTGAATTTGGGATGAATCTTCAAACGAATCATGTTATCTCGCGTCAAATGGGGCGTAACGAGTAATTCCACTCCGACATCTTTGAAGCGAGTTGTCCCAATGCTGCCGCCCATACTGGTTTCGGTGAGTTCCTGGAAGGGGATTTCCTCGGTTATCTTGATGGTCGCCATTTCGTTGTCGATCACCATGACTCTCGGATTCGCCAGCAGTTTGGCGTGAATATCTTCCTGTTTGGCGCGAAGAATAGCGTCGATGTCAATACTGCTGTTGAGCCAGCCAAAACGAATAAGGCCTTCGGTGTCTGTAGCCTTGCTGGTCACACCGGAGAATAAACCGGTCATGTGGGGATCCGTGCGGTTACCTGCAGAGGTCAGAGTACTGCTGTCACCGATGCTGCCGATTCCCGACGTTCCATAATTGGTATTCCGTCCTATGCTCCACTCCACTCCCAGATCCATTCGATTGGTCGAAGAGATATCGTAGATACGGGCTTCCACCATAATCTGTGGCGTGATCCGGTCGATCTCCTGAAGAAATGCATCGATTGCAGTAACCTTACTCTCCATATCTGTTACGATAATATTGCTCGTTGTCGGATTGGCGGAAATGCTGCCGGCAGGGGAGATAAATTTCTTTAACGCCAGTTCCACTTCCGTGACATCGGCATAGGTAATGCGATAAACCCGGCTCACAACCTTTTCACGGGCTTCGAAAATGTCTTCCTGGGGGACCACCCGGATCATGTTTTCGGTTGCGATATATCCGTACCCATGAGCCGTGAGAATATTATTCAAAGCTTCGGCCAGGGGAATTTCCGTCAATGTTGCCGTTACGGAACCGCTGACTTTGGGGCTTTTGACCACATCCACATCGGCCTGACGAGCCAGGATGCGCAATACATCTTCAATCGGCGTCTCGCGAAAATCCACGCTAATCCGCTGCTGCATCCGTTTTTGGACCGGTGTCATAATTTCTCCCTGTCTCAAACTGGGAGAGATGTCTTCTCCATAGGTAACCGTCCGGAGGCTGGGTAAGATAAGACAGAGGCATAAAAACCAGATCCGAATCGTATTTCCTTTATCATTGCGCATTTGACGATCCTTTCTCGTTCTTCCATGAGCGGCTTGATGCCGACAACACACTTTTATTTTCGAAGCGGCTGGGTCCATTTTTGCCCCTCGATTTCGAATTCCACTGAATCCGGGTTAATCTTCAGCACACGTGCTCCCAAAATCATATCTCCTGCTGCGACGATCTTATTGGATACAATTGCCGTATTCCCGCTCTCTCCCTGGACAATTCCTGTCACATCGAACAGTTGCGTATCGATGATCTGTTCCTCTGTCTGGTTAGCCATACTTTGCGCGATATTAAACATCATGGGATCCCGTAAATCCGTGGGTAAAGCGGTAGGGCGCGTCCACTCAATCTCCATGGAAGTGGTAGAAGGCATATTTTCCTCATCTTGTGTCTGTATGGCGGCCTGTGTGGATTTGGGAGATCGCAATGTAAAAAATAATACACTCACAAAAACAACCGCCAAAAAACTTACAAGAGCTGCCATCTTTTTTTGTCGGGCTTCTTCCGGATCCGATATCCCGATGCCTACCCGTTTTGCGAATTTTGACCATGTTGTTTCCTTGCGAATCGTTCGATTTTTCCGTTGGATCGATTCGCCTGGACCTTTTTGGGTGGTATTTTCTTTTCCGATGGTTTCATTTACACGTGTATTCGGTAAAGCAGTTTCTGCAGTCGTCTTGGCAATTTCTGTTTCTTTGGAGAAGGAAGAAACCGAATTGGAAGAGGTTTGCGTCGGAACTGTTGATGAAGGTTGTGCGGCAGCCACGTCGGAGTGGTTGATCGGATCCTGGTTCGGTCCGGAATCAGAGGGATTCCGGGGTGAATCCGAAGGCTGTCCCGGGATCGTAACACCATCAAATATAGACGATACTTTCTTGTGTAGTCCTGGTTCGGGTTTCATAACCTATCTCTCTGGCCAACTGGCGATACTCTATAGCACCTTTGCTGCCCGGATCATACGTTATACAGGATTGCCCGGCACTGGGAGCTTCAGCGAGTCGGATATTACGATGGATTACCGTTTGGAAAACAAGGTTACCGAAGAAGTCTTTCATTTGCCGCTGCACATCTCGGCTCAGATGAGTTCGATCTTCAACAAAGGTTAACAGAACGCCGCCAATTCGCAGTTGCGGATTGAATCTCTCATTGACGACATCAATGGTTTCAAGAAGCTGTCGTAGGCCTTCCAGTGCGTAGTAATGTGTCTGAACGGGAATAATTACGTCGCTGCTGGCGACGAGTGCATTCAGTGTCAGAATATTTAATGATGGGGAACAATCGATTACACAAGTATCGTATCCCCGTCTCAGGCTTCTCAGACATTGCAGCAGGAGAAACTCCCGCTCATGGACAAATGCCATATCGGTTTCAAGGCCGGAAAGCAGAATATTGCTTGGCGCCAGTACAAGCCCTTTTACATTGGTGGATTGTATAACGTCATATAAACAAATCCGCGGATTCCGCAGGGAATCGTATATGGTTTGCTCCAGATGGTCCGGTGCATACCCAAAGGCGAGAGTCGCATGGCCTTGCGGGTCCAGATCAATGAGGACAACCTTTTGTCCGGTCTGGGCCAGTGCGGCGGCCAGGTTTACCGCTGTGGTTGTTTTTCCGCAACCACCTTTCTGGTTGGCAATGGAAATGATTCTCACTTGATTGCGACTTCCTTGGATTCGATAAAGAAACAAAGGGTTAATTGCACGTCTTTAATTTTTGGGTTCTGGGCCTTATGTTCGATTTTAAACTTTTCGACAAATACTATAGGACGATTCCGTTCGAGAAGATTGATGAAGTCGGCAAATTGAGGGAAATTGGTTTCAAAATCCAGTTCAAGCCACACTTCACCAAGATGTTTACATCCGTCCAACACATTTTGAGACAATCCTTCTTTACGCTCGCTTGTTAAATTCTGCAGCTCAAGTTCATTGGCAAGCTGACCGATTTGAAAATTGAGCGTAGCGGCAGAATCAAGGGAGACAACAAAGTCGCTTAGCCGATCACGAATTCCTTCCAGGCGATCCTGAAGCCGTTGCATGGTTTGCGGCGAACGCGCCTGGCGAATTTCACTCAAGCGTTCATTCGTCTCCGACAGCTGCATTTTCAGGGCATCCAGTTTTTGTTTTTGTGGATGCATCGTCAAGAAATAGCCTCCTGCAAGCAGCGCAAAACTGACAACTCCATATACCAGAAGCCCCACCGTATATGTTCTGGATTTTCCATGCAAATGCATCTATGGCTCCTGTGTCTTGAATAGACACTCTATCTCGTATACAGCGACGACGGTTTCATCGATTTCTTCCTCATAACGCGAAGAGATTCGGATGTCTTCGATCATCGGAAGGAGAACCGAAGAAGATTGGAGTTTCTGCAAAAATTCCTGAACCGCCCTGTCCGTTTGTGTGGATTGGGGACCGTACACCCAAATCAACAGAGTCCGATTGATAATAGTTTGTGTCAGGAGCTTTTCAGGATTGTCCTTGTCGGAAACCTTTTTGCGACTGGCGCTGCGTTTCAGATCCAGTTGTTGAATGGCTATACGATCCGGAAGATTTTCACTCAGTGCGCGAATCACATCCGACCATTGAATATGTCTATCGATAGCACCGGCTACTTCTCTCAATCGATTTCGGGTTTGTGTGATTTGTTGCATATATTGTTCGTATGCTGTCATATCATCCCTGCATCGCAGAATCTGCATTTGCATATTTTCCAGGTTAGACCGACCCACCGCCAGGAGGGTGTTGTTATGCAGGTATTGCGATGTCAATGCGACGATCAGAAACAACGGGATCATAAAGGGAATGGATCGCATCGCTGTTCGTAGCGGGTTGCTGTGAAGAGGAACTCCACTTCCTTTGAGAAGATCAATCGTAAACATATCAAACGGCCCTCATAGCTAATCCGGTCGCTACGGCCAGCGCGGGTCCATATTTCTGTGCACATTGAAGCCCTTCACTGTCGCCCACCCACGGAATTTCAGCGAAAGGATTGAACACGATGACATCTTCCGTAAGACTGTCGCCCAGCATGGCTACAAATTCCGGAACAAGCGCAAATCCGCCGCAAAGTAAAATTCGGCAGATCGGAGCCGATCCTTCCTGTAGAGTATAATACCGAAGCGTGTCGGAAATACTTCCCACCAGATCCCGGCAGACCTCTCGAAGACTGATGTCGATTTCGATTCCGTTTTCTCGAGCCAGTTTCATATCCGAGACGGATTGCTCCGCTATAGTAGGACTTACATTATTTCGGGCGGCAATCTGATCAATAATTTGATGTACGCCTTCGGGCAGGTCTCGTATGAAGGGTAATCCGTCCTCTCCCAGGATGGCAATGTTTGTGAAGGTTTTTCCTACATTAATTGCGGCGATGCTTGTGCCGGGAGATTGCTGTTCGAATCGGCTGATGCAATTTAAAAGCGCCAGTCCATCCACATCCATTAACACTGCTTTTGACGAAGCACTGTGGGCCAATCCCTTTTTCCGCTGAACCGCTTCGTTAGTGCCTACGACAAAAATTCCTTTTAGGATTGTTGTCTTATTGTCCGACTCCTCTGAAACGGAAGTGTTGCTTATCAGATGGTAATCTACAACACTGTTTTTAATATCCAAAGGACAAACCTGCTGGGCTTCGAACATGACGGCCTGGGCCACAGCTTCAGGGGGCAGGTTCGGAAAACTGAATCCGCGCACCATCACTTCGGGACCGCACAAGCCGCACACCGTAAAGCGGCTGACATTCGCTTTTTTAAGACAGGTTTCAATGACTTTTTTGATATCTGCATCAGAAGGACCTGCCTGCGGATCCGAAGCGGTCACAGGAACAATCGCGGCATGGGTTGCAACATAGCCGCGTTCTTCCTTCAGTAACTGGACTACTTTAACGGAACCGGATCCAATATCCAGGCCGGCAACCTGTATTGTTCTGAATCCCATTTTTTTCTTATAACTGACCATAAACAACCGCAATTTTCGATTCTGTTTTAATCATTACTGGCTCGATAATCCCGCCAGCCCGCAGGAAGAGGCACATATTTCCCACGAAGCCAGATATTGCCCGGCAAGATTCCCGTCAGGAGCCGTTCGTCCATATAGTAATATTTCAGATAACCATCGCTGTCGACCAGTCCGACAACGCCTCGCATGGATTCGGCGATGGTTCCCCGGAGAATCAGCTTGTCCTGTATTCCGCTTTCCTTGCGTCCTCCGTAGAAGCCTCGCTGTACATTTTCCGCTCCCCAACCTCCGCCGCCGACGGTTAATGCGGCCTCGAGAACCGTCGGATCCGGCAAGTGACGTTTATAGGTTCCTTCCGGGTAGCCCTTGTCCCGTTCAGCTATGGGGACGTAGATATGATCGTACTTGGAGTAATCGCCGTCTTCTTCGTAGCCGTCGGGTTTATCATCAACATAGCTGTAATCCGACATTCCCGGATCGATGACCTTGATGACGCCCTGGGCGACCAGACCAAGTACATTCGTGTTATCCTGTGAGGGTAATCCGTTATCTTCATGGTCTCCATCGACGGTTATGGAATCGGCGATCCAGATATTTCCGGAGGCAACGACAGTGATTCGTCCCTTGACAACATCCTGTATGCCGGACAGAGATTCGTCTCCGCTGCCGATGATGACATTGCCGTCGATATAGATCTGGCCGCCCGGCTCGGTTTCAATGCCCGCTATACTTTGCGTTACATAGGTATCTTCAAGATCGATGACAAAGCGGTCTCCATCAGCGTCGGCTTCCTTGGGTCGCAGATGGTAGCCATAGATGAAGTATCGTTCGAATTTCGACGGATCCTTTTCATAGATTTTAAAATCCCATGTCCGGCTGTCACTACTTTGACGAAAACCTCGAACCGTGCAGTTGTTTGTGACCCGAAGTTTTCCCTTTCCGCCATCAACAAAAAATTCCAGATGTACGGCGGGCAGGGGGTTTTTCACCTTGGCCTCGCCCCCGGGAGTGTATCGGTACTGCGGTTTTGTGCTGTCCACGAAACGGTCCACTTTCTTTTGCACCGTTTCGGAATCCGTGATCCGGCTGGAGGGCTGATTGAAGTAGATCCCGTTGTCAAAATAATTAATCACACTTTTGTACTTGTCATAGCCCCCGGAGGAATATCGGCTCTCGCCCATGGAAACCGAGCGTACAAATATCGGATCGCCGGATAAATTGATGTCCCGCTCGGTATCTTGAGGGTCGGCATAACTGTTAATATGCACCGGCATATCGATTATTTCTCCCGAGGTATAACTGACCGGATACGTGCTTGTAGCGCCGCTGGGAACGCGACACATGCCCATCGACCAGCCACCGACCGCCTGGATGATCTGGACATTAATCGTGCGAGTAAAGCGGCCGCTGGCGCCGACAGAGGTAATTTCATAGACCGGACTTGATCCGATAAACGCCCGCAGGTCGATTTGGTAATTACTCGAACTATTTCCGAAATCCAGAGTACCTGATGCTTCCGCTTCCTGCAGCGCGCTGAGCATGTCGGATTGCTTACTCATCCAGAAGATCGCTTTTTCATATCCGGCCTCGGCGGCGGATATCGCCGCCGCTTCATTCTGAATCATGGCCGTTTGCTGGCTGGCGCCGAAGGAAACCATGAGCAGGCCTGCTCCCAGGATAGAGAGCATGGCGATCATAATCATGGCCAGACCGAGTACGGAACCCCGCTTCTGTGCCTTGCGATGTTGCCATGGTTTGCTCATCGTTTATCCTTCCCTTTTGAACACATCATTGAGGCCAAACGATCCGAAGCAGAGTGGCCGTTTTAACTTCAACCCTCTGTCCGTCATCATCCTCAAGGTTCAGGTTCAGCCGTACACATCCCTGACCATCGCCGCCAATTACTGTATGGCTGAAAATCTCGTCATTGGTGGTGTCCACATTATGGGCCAGCACTTGTGTTTCCACATCCGATGCCGTACGCGATCCATTATTGACAGCGCCGATTCCATCCACGACCTCTCCAAGGTCCACTTTCAGTTCATCGCCATCCAGATAGAACAAGGCAAAGTGTGTTCCCGTATTCGTGGTATCGAGCATATCCAGATCCAGCGAAGCGGGAGGGTTTTCCCAGTAGTGCATCTCTACTGCTTGCCCTGTCGCCAAAGTATCTCCTGATGCTGGTGTGGCTTCGATAAAGGCGCCCTGGATAATGCGGTACACTTTATAGTTGCTGCGATTCGATTTGCGTCCGATATTTCCGAAGGTCGTCATTGTAGCCAGAGCATCCTGCTGAATTTCCTTGTGGACGGAATTGTAACTGTCCTGCCAGCCCTGTTGTGCCCCAACCAGAAGCGTTCCGATGGCGAAGATCGGGATGGCGGCAATGACAACCGTGATGATCAACTCCACCAGAGTAAATCCTCCGGAATGTGTTGTCCCAGCAGTTCTCATTCTTTACTCCTTATGGTTCCTGACAGGCTTAGCCGGCACTCTGATCACGTCGTACATACGTTGTCATTTCAAACGCAGGATCCTGGGTACGGATCGTATCATCCTGCCGGTCCTGTCTCCATTCCAGCAAAACCCGAATCTCGCGCAGGGTCACTCCGGCATCCTCATCCTTGTCGACATCCTGCCAACTGAGGCTTGCAACCATGGGCAGATCATTGACACGAATTTTGTAACGGTCTGCTGTGCCTGTGGAAACAAATCCAAGTTCCAGAGCTGACGGATCATAGTTTTCGTCACCTCCGTTACTCTTCCAGTCCTCCATCAGCAGTCGACAGGTTCGTGTTGCTGTCAGTTTGTCTCTGGCCACAATCGTGCGTCGTGTGGCGTGATATTGATAGCTCAACACGCCCAAGACGGCAACGGCCAGAACAACACAGGCTACGATGACCTCGACCAGTGTGACCGCATGTGCATACTGACGGCGAATAATCTTCATGGCGATTCAATCCAATTCTACAGGCGTCAACAGGGCGATATAAATCGATCATATGATCGATTTATACGCCGTAGCCTTATTGCCATGTGCCATCCACGGCCAGGGTCTTGGAGCCGGAGGGGGCATTGCCCTGGCTGCCGGTGACACGCACTGTGGCAACACCGGTGCCGCTGACGGCCGTAATTTCATAATCTCCGGCTGCAAAGTACGTCCCGGTCAGGTCATCGGTCGTGAAACCAAGCTTGCCCTGAATACCGGCGTCGTTCAATGTGCCGATAATTGTGGTATTGTCACCGGTCTCGGCGAAATATACCCGTACGGCCGCACGCACTGTGCCTGCTGTGGCGTTGGCTTCGGACCATTTAGCCGAGTCAATACGTCCACGCATTAACGGAATTGCTGCGGCGGCGAGGATACCCACGATCAGGATAACCACCATCAATTCCACCAGGGTGAATCCTTTTCTTGTTTTCAACATTTTCATTTCTCCTAAAAATATACAGACATACACCTTAGAAACGGCCCGTTACTCCAGAGCCATTGATTTTCCTGCATCGAATATTTTTTTGCCTCACTTAACCGTTATTCTGAAAGCCGGTCCTTACGCTTGTTATCCTCCGGGACCGGACATTGTGAAAATAGGCAGATACATTGCCAGAATGACCACAAGGACGATGGCGCCGACGCTGACGATCAAAATCGGCTCCATTAAACCGAGCAATGCGGATATGGCCGTATCCACCTTACGTTCGTAATACAGGCTTGTTTTTTCCAGTACACTGGACAGGGAGCCACTCTGCTCTCCGATTTGCGTCATTTTAATCGCAACGTCCGGAAAAAACCGACTTGCCGCCATGCTGTCCGAGACACTCGATCCTTCCACCAGCTTTTCCCGTGTTTCAAGGACGCCCGTTTTCAGGACATCGTTGTTTGTTAAATTGGACAGAATCTCAAATGCTTCAAGCACGGGTACACCGGAGGAAATCAACGTCGAAAGAGTCTTGCAAAATACGGAAACAAACGCCTGGATCTTGATTTTTCCAAAAATTGGTACAATCATTCCGAGTTGAGACAGTCTTCGATGCCCGCTTCGGGTTTTCCCATACACCGTAAGACCGATAAAGGTAACGATAATGCCGATCAGGATAAAAGCCAGATTGGCCAGGATCGTCTCATAAACATACATGAAACCACGCGTAAAGGCGGGAAGTTCTCCTTCCATCATTTCAAACATCGTGGTGAATCGAGGAATAATAAAGGTCATCAGGGCCACTATGATTAAAACAATGAAGACAATTACAAAAATTGGATAGGCTAAGGCGCCGCGTACTTTTTTTGCCAGTTTGTCTTTGTTGTCGTAGTACTCCGCCAGGCGTTCGAGGGTTGAGGTCAGCGAACCCCCTTTTTCGCCGGCCTGAATCATAGCTCGCGACATGGTGTTAAACACTTTTGGGAAATCATTGACACAGATGGATAATGAACTTCCTCGTTCCAATTCGATTGCGATGGTTTTTAATATCCACCCAAAATAAGGATTTTCCATTTCTGACGCAATCGTCTCAATGGCTGTAGTAATGGGCAAACCCCCGTCCAGCATTGTGCCTAACTGCCAACAAAAAGTCGATAATTCCTGCGCTTTGACCTTCTTATATCTTACGCTGCTGCGTTTTTTCTGTGTTGTCATGGCTATCGGGATAATGGAGACCGGAGTCAGTCCCTGGGAGCGGAGCATGCTGATCACGTCATCCTCATTGTTGGCCTGACGGACTCCCTCATGGCGATTGCCTGCCTGATCCCACGCTTCGAATTCAAAACTTTTCATTCGGCGATCCTTGCATGTACGGTTTCCACAGATATCCCTGCATTTTTCGGCGTTTGGAAAGGGTGGGTTTTGAGAAAAACAGAGGGAGGAGGCTGTTTTTCGTGGCCTTCACCATATGTTGTTTAAATATGGGTTATTATTTAAAAAATGGGCTTAATGGAGATCGCATCAATTAATAGTCCGATAAAACGAGCAAATTATGAAACGCAACAATGTCTTGTTGCTTTCTTTTTTTGGGAGTTTTGAACGTCCGATATCATGAGGATTGAATAGGAATCTATTGACCCAAAGAATCCAGTCTGAAGGCGGAAAAAAGTTACTTTTATGTTTGTTTTGAGAAATGATTGACAAGAGAGAGTGCATGTATTATGGTAGCACAAACGATTGTGCACCTTCTTTTAAAGGACACATAGGGAAAGGAATCTCAGGATGAAAATAGAACGCATCATTCTTCTTATCGGATGTTTACTTTTGGTTTTTACGGGCTTGAGTATGCCGGGTTGTTCTCGGAAAGGTTCAAGCGAATCGGAGAAACCCGTTATTGCGCTGGTGATGAAGTCCTTGGCAAACGAGTTTTTCAAGACCATGGAAGAAGGCGCCCGGCAGCACCACAAGGAACATGCCTCTCTCTACGATTTAAAGGTGGTGGGAATCAAGAATGAAGAAGATGTATCCCAGCAGATCAAGTATGTAGAGACACTGATTGCCCAGAAGGTCGATGCTGTTGTGATCGCACCGGCGGATTCCAAGGCCCTGGTTAAAGTCTGTAAACAGGCTCTGGAGGCGGGCATTGTAGTCGTAAATATCGACAACAAACTGGATGAAGCCGTACTTGCTTCTAATGATATCAAGATCTCCTTTGTTGGACCGGATAATCGCAAGGGAGCACGATTGGCGGGCGAATATCTGGCCAAACATTTGCAAACGGGGGATAAAGTGGCGATCATCGAAGGGGTTCCTAATGCCTTTAATGGTATTCAACGCAAGCTTGGATTTGAGGATGCGATGCAGGCAGGGGGGATGACCATTGTAAGTTCTCAGTCGGGCTATTGGGAGACGGCCAAGGCCAACCAGGTTTCCGCCGCCATTATCACAAGCCATCCCGATCTTAAAGCTATTTTATGTGCCAATGACAGCATGGCGCTTGGGGCGATGGCGGCCGTCAAAGCCGCGGGAAAAAGCGGTCGGATCCGAATTGTCGGTTTTGATAATATTGAAGCCGTACAGATTCTGCTTCAAGAAGGAGCGATTCTGGCCACAGTCGATCAGCATGGCGACAAACTGGCGATCTATGGAATTGACTATGCCCTGGATATTTTGATGGGACAGGCCACTCCGGCCGACAGGGAAACCCCAGTGGACCTGATTACCGTCGAGACACTCCAATGAAATCGGCCCCGTTACCCATCATGGATTTGAAGGGGATCGGCAAATCCTTTGGATCGGTCCGCGCGCTGGATTCGATTACTCTGCAATTCCATACTGGAAAAGTCCATGCTCTGGTGGGGGAAAATGGAGCCGGGAAAAGCACCGTGTCGAAAATTATGGCGGGTTTACTCTTACCTGATTCCGGTCGAATGAAGTTCAGTGCAAAACCTTATACTCCATCCAATCGCAAAGAGGCCGAACAGCAGGGGATTCGAATTGTAACGCAGGAATTGAATCTGATCGATACATTGACAGTTGCCGAGAACATTTATATAAACGAATTGCCTCAATCCTTCGGAGTTATCCGATACCGTACTTTGAATAAACGGGCATGGCAATTACTAAACAGGATTGGCTTGGGTTCCATCGATCCGACCGACAAGGCAGGAGATTTAACGGTGGGTTCACAACAGTTGGTCGAAATCGCTGCAGGCCTCTCACAAAACTGTCGTATTCTGATTCTGGATGAACCCACTGCTTCCCTGACCGACAAAGAAACAGAACTGCTTTTTTCTCAAATTGAGAATCTGCGTCGTCAAGGTGTTGCGATTGTTTATATTTCGCATCGTATGGAGGAGATCCGGCAAATATCCGATTTTGTAACCATTCTTCGTGACGGACGAATCGTTTGTACGGAGACGATCGACTCCCTTTCTTCGAGCCAGATTGTCAACCGAATGGTGGGCCGTGAATTGCCTGCGGAATACCGTAAAAAAACAACATCCGTGGGATCTATTGCTTTGCGAGTCAAGAACCTTGTTGCGGGAGAAAAAGTACGCACCGTATCTTTTGATGCATATCGAGGCGAAATTCTGGGTTTTGCCGGATTAATGGGATCTGGTAGAACAGAGACCATGCGCGCCATTTTTGGCGCTGATCCGCTCCACTCCGGGGCCGTCTACCTCCATGGGTCGCAAACGCCTTCCCGCATTTTGTCTCCCAAGGAGGCGGTTCGATGTGGCATTGCGCTGCTAACAGAGAACCGTAAGGAGGAAGGGCTTTTGTTGCCCCAACCGATTCGAGTCAATTGTACAATGGCTTCTATGCAAAAGATCAGTGCAGGGGGATACATTATTTCCGGGAAAGAGAAACAACGCGTTGATGAAATGATGGATCGCCTCGCCATACGATGTCGGGCTATCGATCAGTCCGCCTGGGAACTGAGTGGCGGCAATCAGCAAAAACTTGTCATCGCCAAATGGCTTTTTACCGATTGCGATATTTTTATCTTTGACGAACCTACACGTGGAATTGATATTGGCGCGAAGTTCGAGTTATATCATCTCCTTTCCAAACTGGCGGAGCAGCAAAAAGCGGTCCTTGTGGTTTCTTCCGATCTAAGGGAACTGATATTGCTCTGTGATCGGATCGCCGTAATGTCCGCCGGACGTCTGGTGGAAATCTTTGCCGATAAACCATTCGATGAGGCCGCCATTAACCATGCTGCATTTAGAGAACATCTGAATCCGGTTAAAGATAAGGAGCGTACATTCGACATATGAAACGATTCTATTCCAGGTTGCCGGTTTGGGTTACAGATTATCTTGGAATGGCAGGGGCCCTGGGGCTTCTGCTCGGAATATTTGGATTCACGGCAGACAATTTCTTCTCTCGATCCACGTTTCTGATTATTGCCGACCAGGTTCCGGATATCACCATTCTGGCGGTCGGTATGACCTTTGTTTTGATCATTGCCGGGATAGATCTGTCGGTTGGTTCGGTGATGGGCTTTTCAGGAGCGGTAATCGGTGTGCTTCTGGTCAAATCCGGACAGCCCATCGGGCTTGGGATCATGGCAGGTTTGTTTGTCGGTCTCGGCTGCGGACTGCTCAACGGTCTGGTAGTGATCAAGTGGTCCCTGCCATCTTTTATTGTCACTCTGGGTATGATGGAGGTGGCTCGCGGTGCTGCTCTTCGTGTAACCCAGTCTCGAACGATATATATTCCCGGCTATCTCGATTTTATCACGGAAACTCGATGGTTGGGGATTTCAATGCCATTTATCCTGGCTGTATGCATTGTGTTACTCGCACAGTTTGTTTTATCCCATACGGTGTTTGGCCGATATATGGTGGCCATCGGAACCAACGAAGAGGCCGTTCGTCTCTCAGGCATCAATCCAAAACCGGTCAAGCTGGCTGTCTTTTCCTTATCAGGTTTGCTGGCGGGACTGGCTTCAATTATTCATACCGCACGATACCAGGCCAATCCCAACAACGGCCAGGGAGTGGAGTTGCAGGTGATTGCTGCTGTGGTCATCGGTGGAACCAGCCTGATGGGCGGACGGGGCTCAGTTCTCAGCACCTTTTTTGGGGTTTTGATTATCAGCGTTCTGGAAACCGGCTTGGCGCAGGCTAACGCGCAGGAATCTACAAAAAGGTTGATTACCGGCGCCGTTATCGTTGCAGCCGTCATCCTGGATTACTACCGTCAGCGAATCCGTAATGTCAAGACGAGATAAAATCATGAAACCCAAAATTGTTGTCGTCGGCAGTTCGAATACGGATATGATTGTTAAGGTGGATCGCATCCCCAGGACGGGGGAGACGGTTCTGGGAGGGCGTTTTGTTACGGCGCCGGGTGGTAAAGGCGCCAATCAGGCAGTGGCTGCCGCTCGCGCCGGTGCCGATGTGACCTTTATCGGTCGCGTGGGAAACGATATGTTTGGCCAGGAGGCACTGGCCGGTTTTATTCGCGATGGGATTGATACCCGATTTGTATACATAGATGAATCTGAGCCAAGCGGAGTTGCCTCTATTGTGGTGGATCGTAACGGGGAAAACAGTATTGCGGTAGCCCCGGGGGCAAACGCAAATCTTTCAACAAGAGATATTATGGTTGCCCAATCTGTGTTTGAATCGGCGGATATCATACTTGTACAATTGGAAATTCCCTTAGAAACCGTATACACTGCGTGTAATGAGGCGAAACAACAGGGCATTCCGGTTCTTCTTAATCCGGCTCCTGCCCATGTTTTAAATAAAAACCTGTTTTCCTGTATTTCCATTCTGACTCCCAATGAAATCGAAGCCTCTCTCTTGTCGGGTATTGAGGTAACCGATGAGCCGACAGCAGAAGCAGCCGCGAAAGAACTGGCCGGGCAAGGCATTCCAATAGTATTGATTACCATGGGCTCACGAGGTGTCTTTGTCCATTCACATGAATATATGGGAATGATCTCTTCATTTGATGTAGAGCCGGTGGATACTACGGCGGCAGGAGATGTTTTTAACGGGGCCCTGGCCACCGCTTTGGCAGAGAACTTTTCTTTGACAGAAGCGGTACGCTTTGCTAATGCCGCCGCAGCCATCTCCGTGACCGCGCTGGGCGCACAAACGAGCGCGCCGACACGGAAAGTCATCGAAGACTTCCTGGCCGGGGATCACTAATCTATCCCAAGCAGAATCTATGTTTTTCTTATGGCTGGGGCGGAGCAGCCAGGAACTTGATATTGTCCAAGCGTAGCGATTCGGCCAATTCGGAAAACCAGGTCTGGGATTTCCATTCAAAGGTGTGGATGCCGGGAACCAGCGAATATTCGTAAGTCACCCAGTTCTTGCTGGTCAATTCGGCAGTTTGAATCCCGTCGATAGAGAAATATCCCTTCAACTGATTGCTCGGATTGTTCATATAATAGTCGAACTGGATTATATCCAGCGAGCCTGTGTCAATCGTCAATCTCAGCCAGCT
>JAFGPC010000142.1 GCA_016926155.1 Sedimentisphaerales bacterium | reverse complement strand
CTCCGTGAGCCAGTGATCCGTAAACGCCAGCAAATCCCCCATATTGACACAACAATCCCCATCCAGATCACCAACCGGACAATCCAGGCCAGACAAACAGAATCCATGCAGGAGAAATACTAATAATAAGGGGAAAAAGAACGATTTGATATATCCCATGGCCATATTTATCACTTTCTCTCCTGCATCAGATCGGCTTTTCTACCTCTCTACGAACCCTCTCTTGCCCCCAGTATCAGGAGGATGCCCGCAACTCAATTGTTACGCATTTTGAACACAGAATTCCCTTTTTATTATATTAAAATCGCGATCATAACTCAAGAGTTCTCCGTTAAAAGACCCAAAGCCAGTTAACAAGTCAGGATAGTCTATTGCGAAAAACATTAGAAATTGCTAGTGTAAGGCTCTTTACAAAGCGCAAACAGAATATTTACAGGGAAATAGGAAAGAAAATCAGGTCTAATTATAAAGCCTGTAGTCTGGAAGTGACAGAAATGACAGAGCGATTAAAGGAAATAAACCAAGGCTTATCCGACATATCAACATGGCTCCAAGCAGACCAAAATCCATGGGTTATTGCCGGTCCATGCAGCGCCGAATCCCAACAACAGGTATTGGATACCGCTCACGGTGTGGCTCAATGCCCCAATGTGAAGGTTTTTCGTGCCGGCATTTGGAAACCCAGAACACGTCCCAATACGTTCGAAGGAGTCGGCAGGACCGGTCTCAAATGGCTCAAAGCCGTTAAAGAAGAGACGGGATTGTTGACCACAACAGAAGTCGCGAATGCAAAGCATGTCGAATTATGCCTCAAACACAATATCGATATTCTCTGGGTCGGGGCGCGTACTACAGTGAATTCCTTCCTGATTCAGGAAATCGCAGATGCTCTCCAGGGGGTTGATATTCCGATTCTGATCAAGAATCCCATTAATGCCGAATTAGGCCTCTGGATCGGCGCTATTGAACGACTCTACGGCGCCGGGATTCGTAAACTGGCCGGTATCCATCGAGGATTTTCGACATATATTGAGACCGAATATCGAAACCAACCCAATTGGCAGATTCCCATCGAACTGAAACGGCTGATTCCACGCCTGCCGCTGATCTGCGATCCCAGCCACATTGCAGGGAATCGTAAACTGATCGAACGGATATCCCAGATGGCGCTGGATTTCGGACTTCACGGCCTCATGATCGAAACACATATTGATCCAGACAACGCCTTAAGCGATGCCCGTCAACAAATCACTCCGGATGCGCTGGTTCTATTAATGGAGCGACTGCACGCACGCAGCGCCACTATTCATGATACGCCGCTGCAGACACGTATGGCACAATTGCGAGCCTGCATAGACCAGGTGGATGCTCGCATTCTGCGCGATCTGGCGGAGCGGATGAAGTGGGTAGACGAGATCGGACGTTTGAAAAAACAGCATGACATTCCCGTGCTCCAGATGGATCGCTGGGAAGATTTGCTCACCGATCATGTAAATCGCGGTTTGCAAGTCGGTCTGGACGGTAATTTCGTTAAAGCGATCTTTGAAATCATCCACACTCAGGCCGTGAAGCAGCAGCTATAATCTCTTTGGAGACCAGGGCATGGCAGTATCAAATCGATTTACCGATAAAGACGCCAAAAGAGGACAATCCACCTGGCTGGCAACGGCTACTCACACAATTTTACCTACCGTAATAACCGTTATCCTTCTACTGGCTACCGTCTATTTTCTGGCGATCCCGGCACTGGAACAAAGCCTCATGACAGCCAAACGCCGGCAAATCCGCGAGTTGGCGCAGGTTGCAATCGAATTGCTCGATCAATATCACAGACGGGAACAATCCGGAGAACTAACAACAGACGAAGCAAAATACCGTGCCGCCGAACGTATCCGAGCTATGCGATACGGTCCGGAAAGTAAAGATTATTACTGGATCAACGATATACAGGGCAATATGATCATGCATCCATATCGGACCGATCTGGAAGGGAAGAATATAATCGATTTGGTCGACGAACAGGGTAAACCGTTTGTAGCCGTTTTCATAGATACTGTGCAAAAAGACGGGGCCGGTTATGTAAACTACATGTGGCAATGGAAAGATGAATCCGAACGCATTGTGCCCAAGCTTTCGTACGTAATGGGTTTTGCACCCTGGGATTGGATCGTCGGAACTGGAATCTACCTCAAAGATGTTCAGGAAGAAATCGCACAAATCACGAACAAAGTCAATCGGGCCTTTACCCTGGTCCTGATCATTGCCGCATTTGCTTCTACCTATATTATCTGGCAGGGACGTAAGGCGGAAATCCTGCGAAGTAGAGCCGAAGTTGAATTGCTGGAAAGCGAAAATCGTTTTCGTCAACTTTCCAATGCGGCGTATGAAGGCATCGTCATTCATGACAAGGGAGTCGTCCTGGAAGCTAATCCCCAGTATTTCCAGATGTTCGGTTATCAACCTAAAGAACTGATTGGCCTTCAGGCACTACCTTTGACGACCACTCCCGAATCGGAACAGTTTATTCGCAAACATATTTCCGTCGAGGAAGGAGGGCCTTACCATGCCGTCGGGCGCCGCAAAGACGAAAGTACATTTCCCATAGAAGCTCGAGTTCGTTCCCTCGAATACCACGGAAAGAAGGTCCGGGTCGCAGCCATTCGTGACGTTACAGAGGTCAAGGAAGCAGAAGAAGAGCGAATTCATCTGCTTCAAAAACTGGCATCTAAAAATAAGGAATTGTATGACGTACTGTACGCCGCTTCCCACGATTTGCGTTCTCCCCTGGTCAATGTACAGGGATTTGCCGGGGAACTGGAGCGGGATTGTAGCTCGCTTGGAGAATTACTGAAACAGGATTCTCTTTCACCACAGCAGCAAGACAAACTCCGACAGATTGTCCAGGAAGAGATCCCTCAATCCCTTCATTTTATTCGAGCAGGGATTAAAAAGATCAGCGGTTTGCTCGACGGATTGCTCCAGGTTTCACGTGTTGGTAGCGAAAAATTACACTTCGAAATCCTGGATATGAATGCTCTTGTACATGAAGCTCTGGCCGCCATGCAATATCAAATTCAGGAAAGAAAAGCCACTGTCACATGTCATGATCTGCCCCCTTGTGTGGCAGACGCCGATCGCGTTAATCAGGTGTTCAGCAATCTTATCGATAATGCTTTAAAATACCTCGATCCGGATAGGCTGGGGCATATCGACATCACCGGGCATATCGAAAATAACATGGCAGTCTATCATATCGTAGACAACGGCATCGGAATCGAACCGGAACAGCACGAAGCGATCTTCAAAATCTTCCATCGTCTCCATCCCTCCAACGGAAACGGAGAGGGATTGGGACTAACGATCGTCTACCGCATTCTTGAGCGGCTTGACGGCACCATTCGCGTTGAATCCGAACCGGGTAAAGGAAGCACGTTTATTGTCACACTGCCCGCTCCGGAAACGCCGGCCTGAGGTTTACCGAATCCGCATATTCTACCGGCTTTTCATCCCGGCATTAGTTATCTGCTTCCACACACGTAAAAAGTTACCTGCACAGATGTTCCGAATGTCCTGTTCGCCATAATCCATCTTCAGAAGCTCGTAAATCAGATTCGGATAGCCTGAGGCATCCTCAAGCCCAACTGGAACATGTTCGCCCACGCCGTCAAAATCGCTCCCCAATCCTACATGTTCGGCGCCTACAAGCCGGGCAATGTGGTCGATATGCATCGCCACATCCCGTACGTGCGCTCGTCCCACCGGATGAGCGGCACAATACTTCTCAATATATTGCTGCCGGGCATGACCCTTTAGCCCATGCTTTTCGATATAGGCATCCATTACATCCCATCGTTTGCGGTATTTTTGATGTACCCGCGTATTGACAAACATCCCACCGAAGGCAACCTGCACCACACCGCCTTTATCAGCCAGGGCAACAATCATCTCATCGCTCAGGTTCCGTTCCCAGCCGGGCGTGAAATGCCGACACCCGGAATGCGTCGCCACTACCGGTGTCTTCGATAGCTCGAGCACATCCCAGAACGCCTCATCCGAGACATGTGATATATCGATAATCATTCCCTGTCGGTTCATTTCCTGCACCAACTCTCGACCAAAGGGGCTTAAGCCCCCCCATTGTCGATTTGGATCATAGGAGGAATCACAGATATGATTACTCTTGCCGTGCGACAATGTTATATACCGCACACCCCGATCGTAATAATGCTTCAGGTTTGTCAGGTCCCCTTCAATCGGAGCACCGTTCTCGATACCAATAAGCAACGAGACTTTTCCATTTCCAAACTGCCGTTCCACTTCCTCGGCAGACCGAGCCGGTTCAAACTTGTCGGGCGATTTACTCCAGAAACTCTCCACAACATCAATTGTTTTATCGGCATAGGTTTTGGCCGTACCGTTTTCTTCCTTCTCCGGCGAGACATACACGGCAACAAAGACGGCATCCAATCCTCCCTGTCGTGCTCGCGGATAATCAAAGTCTCCGTGTTCGGTGCGCTGGGAAATGTCCTCGTTATGTTCTTCGAGCCGATAAGGAATATCCATATGCGTATCCAGCACCAACACCTCGTGGGCCAGGGCCTGGGCCCGAGCCATCAAAACCGGATCGATACGTTCCTGCGTCCATGAAGTGCAACCGGTAAGAAATGCAACCAGAATTGCCGGAGACAGCCATATCTTTTTCATGAAAACCTCCCACTCTATTTACGGAGACAGGCATTTACCAAGGCCCCAT
Source organism: Sedimentisphaerales bacterium (assembly GCA_016926155.1). GTDB lineage: Bacteria > Planctomycetota > Phycisphaerae > Sedimentisphaerales > Anaerohalosphaeraceae > JAFGGE01. Next base: position 20,751 of record JAFGPC010000142.1, on the reverse strand, counting down.
AGATAGCATCACGATGCTGTCGGTCCGTCATGGATTCCGGGTGCCACTGCACAAACAAACCGAATGCCCCATCGGTCCGTTCCAATGCTTCCACGACTCCATCGTCACTACGGCCAACAATGCACAGGTCCTCGCCCACTTTCTTGACCGCCTGGTGATGGTACGACAGAACACTAGTCCGTTCCTTTCCCAATAGATTCGACAGCCTGCACGATGGGGCAAGCAGTACTTCGTGATAAACATTTTCCCCTCGATGCGTTATCGCCGTTCCAACCTGAGAAGGGATATCCTGTACCAGGCTTCCTCCCCGCACGACATTGGTAAACTGCATCCCCAGACACACACCCAGCATCGGCTTTTTCGTCTCGAACCACTTTTCGATCAGACGGCGCTCAAAGGCATACCGCTGCTCGGGCAGCACTTCCACTGTAGGATGCGGCTGTTCGCCATACGCCTGTGGCGGGATATCATCCCCGCCAACCAATACCAGTCCATCCAACTCGGCCACATACTGCACGATCACCTCATCACTGCTCACTGTGGGTAAAACGACCGGTAAGCCGCCGTTTTCCTCAACTGCCCGGACGTAGGAAAAGTTGACCGTAGTACTTGCCCCGCCATCTTCGTTGACCTCGTACACGCTGCTAATCCCAATGACCGGCCGGTGTTGCTGCGACTGTCCGCAACCGACAACCACCGGCAATACAACCAAGATTGCAATCCAAATCATCCGCCGCATACAGAGGCTCCTTTTCACTGTTCTAAAGTCCCTACACACCCTTCCCAGCGACACTAGCTGACATGGTGGCAAATGTCAAACGGAAACTCTGTTCGTTGCTTTTCTTCCATAAGCCCGGATCTCCCAACTCGTCCGTGACAAAGGAACCGTATTTTGATAGGATACGGTCTATGGAGACCACTCAAGCTAATTTCAACCAGTCTTTATGGCACAACCCATTGGGTAAAGCTTGCAAAGACGCCCTGGCACTCGATTTGGACCACAGGTTGAAGCTTGAATTTCATAGGACCTGACCAGACACCTTGAAATCGAGGTCCCGTTTTTTCTATTGTCGACGGTGTTGCACGCAGGAGTAATTTTGACGTAAAATGACAAATCCCGGATAAAGGGGGCGATCATGGCCAAAAAGAAAGATATATTAGTGCCCTACGACCAAGTATCCCCTGGATTTGAAGCGGTGTACACCGGAGAGACCTCCTCTAAATCCGTCCAAGAGAATGAAATGATTAGCACACTCCATTCCGACGCGGATGGCAACCTCATACGCCGGTGGTGCACTATTCCCTGGATCTTTCCGGACAAAGAAGCCGGATGGAAAGAAGACCAATGGGACGATACAATCAAGCACCTGCGTGACATGCAGGCAAATTTGGGACCACTGAGCGACAGCATTCGTCAGCTTCGCGCCCACATCACCGGTCTTATTCCCTGTGACAGCGGCCTGCCGGTTACCGTGGACGAGATCCTGTTTGCCATTGCCCGAGGGAAACTGGAACGATCATCCTTCAAAAACGGATGTTTGTGCTCGGGTATTGGATGCCGGCTGAAGACCAGTCAGCCGCGACAGGCCGAAAGTATCAGAACGATCCATGCCATAATGAATGCGTATTTAGAAGGTGAACCCAGAGAAGATGCTATCAAGGCGCATCCGGAGGCGACGGGATTTATCAAGCGCTCCTACGAATGGCTCGGAGCGGTTTCGCAGTTAAGCAAGGTCCAAAGGAAGATGCTGGATCGGATGCTCCTGCTGATTGACTTTTTCACCAAGACCGGTTACACAGGGACCGCCCCCCAATCCTTGTCGGAGGAGATGTCCGGACTACAGGAAATGGAGGCATTGGGAAAGGACCTGTTTTATGATGAAAACGGACGCGGCCCCCATCTCGATACTGAGATCGCCGAGCTGGCCGGGCTACCGAAGATTGTTCCTCAATGGAATCCGGAATTTAAGAAAACCTTCGATAAACTCGAGGCCTCTGACAAGAAAGAATTATACAATGTCTGCGGAGCCATTGCTGCCGGCGTCCAAACGCTATCCGATTGCCATCATAACACGTTTCGCTACATCGAAGGGTGGATTCACGGCATCGGAACAGGTCGATTAGGCATCCCCACACGTAAAGCCCAATCCGAAAAACAGCGTCTGGGCCGTATGCTGTTTGGCTATGCACTGGGCCTGGATAGGTGGCTGATGCGTATCCCCATGCAATTCCTCCTTTTGGATCTCGGACATGTCGACCTTGGCTTTGATCCAAGAAACAACATCCTTCGGGTGTACGCCTGTCTCGGCGAGGAAAGGACTCCGGTAAAAGAATGGCTGGCGGCCTGTCTCTGGTACAATCTGGTTCACAACCAGCAAGGTGGACTGATTGGATCGTGGACGTCCAGTCACACCGACCTCATTCTGCAGTGCAAGAGCAAGGGCATCGCTGTTGATGAGTGGATGAATTCTGCCCTTAGAAATGGCTCCTGAAATACATCAGTTGAAACTACTCGGAGTGAATTGAGTCGGGATCATACCGTCAGCTACCGCGAAATAATTTGCCCACAGCAAAAAGTGCTGAGCAAGAGATATCCTCCTTAAGACATCTTATCCACCTGCATTGAATACGGAGGATACTCCATAAAGCAAGAATTCTTAAATTCATATAAAGCTTGTTTTTAAGCAGTTTACAGACTATAATGATTCATAGTGCGGTTCATGCGAGGATCGATTTGATTTTTGGGTAAAGGTGATGATTCTGCGAACACTCAATATGAGATTTCCTGCATTTCTTATTATTTACTGTGTTCTGTCTGCGATAGTTTTCGCCGATATCACGGTCACGTATACCATCGACACCGGACAGGATCGTGCCCCGATCAGCCCTTACATCTACGGCTCCAATTCGTCCATGACCGGCTCGGAAAATCTGGCCGCCCGGCGCAGCGGAGGAAATCGCCTGACCGGATACAACTGGGAAAATAACTATTCTAATGCCGGCAGTGACTGGTATCACCACAGTGATCAATACCTCGTTCGTAACTTTCCCTCTTCCCAAAAGCTCATCCCCGGCATCGTACTGACCAATTTTCACGATTCCTGCCTGGCAGCCAATCAGCTTTCGGTCATCACCCTGCAGATGGCCGGTTACGTATCGGCTGATGACAACGGCACTGTCGAAGAATCGGAAACTGCACCTTCGAACCGATGGAAACAGGCAGTCTTCCGCAAGTCCGGGCCCTTCTGCGATCCGCCCGGCAGCCCCGACACAACCGACGGCTCTGTCAATATGGATGAATGCGTCTGTTTCCTCGTCAGTCGGTATGGTAACGCCTCCACGGCAACCGGGGTAAAGTACTATGCCCTGGATAACGAACCGGCCCTGTGGACTTCCACACACCCCAGAATCCACCCCGACAAGCTCGGGTGTGCAGAACTGATCGACCGCAGCACAGGTCTCTCGACGGCAATCAAAGATATCGATCCCGACGCTATGGTCGGCGGACCGGTCCTGTATGGATTCAATGCCTTTATGAGCCTGCAAGGGGCTCCCGACTGGGCATCCGTGGAAAACGGATATAACTGGTTCCTGGATTATTATCTCGATCAAATGCAGCAAGCCTCAGCCACTGAGGGTAGGCGTCTTCTGGATGTGCTTGATCTGCACTGGTACTCCGAGGCAAGAGGCGACGGGCAACGAATCACAGATTCCGCCGAGACGTACTCCCAAGCCAACGCCACAGCGCGAATGCAGGCCCCGAGAACACTATGGGATCCCGACTATGTTGAGGATAGCTGGATTGGGACATGGTTCAGGAAATATCTGCCCTTACTGCCCAATGTACTCGATTCCATCGACACCTATTACCCGGACACGAAGCTGGCCATTACCGAATTCAGCTATGGTGCGGCCGACCACATCTCCGGCGGCATCGCCATGGCCGACGTCCTGGGCATCTTCGGTAAATACGGCTTATTCCTGTCGACTTACTGGCACCTGGGCGGTGACTATGACTATGTCTCGGCGGCGTACAAAATCTATCGCAACTACGATGGAGCCGACTCCACCTTCGGAGACACCAGGATCTACGCCTCGATGAGCGACAAAGTAAACAGTTCGATCTATGGATCGATGTTTACCGGAAGGGATTCGGAAATGCATCTGATCCTGCTCAATAAAAATTTCGACGAGCCCATCAACGGCATTTTCAACATTACCAGCAATCGGACGTTTACCTCTGCGCGGGTTTGGGCCTTCGACGCCGACAGCAGTCAGATAACGGAAATAGCCCCGGCCGGGTCGATCAACGGAAATACATTCTTTTATACGATCCCCCCTCTGACGGTCTGCCATATGGTTGTGACCTCCGATTGTCCACTTGGAGATCTGTCCGGGGATTGTGATGTGGACTCGGAGGATCTGGAACTTTTCATCGATCAATGGCTCGATACGGGAGAGTGTTTAGAATCAACCTGTGCGGACCTGAACAACAGTCGGAGAGTGGATTTAGTTGATCTTGCCCTGCTGGGAGAAAACTGGACTCCATAAGTAAGGTGTTTTTTATCGTTGTCTGGTGTTGACTTTACCTGATCAAAAACAGATAATGGATGTAAGTTGATCAAAAGCATCAACTCTTTTCATAAATCGATTGTTTTGCCATCACAGAAAACGAGAGAAGGGAAATGAAACAGTCTGTAGGATTCCTGATTAGCTTTTCGATACTTCTGGCTGGGCCGCTCATGGCACAGTGTCCTTCGGCGGATCTGACGGGAGACTGTTTCGTGGATTTTGCCGATTTCGCCGCACTCTCCCGGTGGTGGCTCGACGAATGTGACCCGAACAGCGAGTGTTTGAATGCTGATCTGTTCCTATCCGGCTCTGTCGATATCGACGACCTTGCCGTAATGATCTCGGCCTGGCAGACGGGAATCGTATTGCCGGACGATATGGTCTACATCCCCTACGGAACCTTCCAGATGGGCGACAGCTTCGACGAAGGCTGGTCCGGCGAACGTCCGGTCCATGATGTTACCCTGTCCTCATTCTCCATAGGCCGCTACGAGGTCACCAACGGGCAATATCGCGACTTTCTCCAATCCGCATTAAGCAGCGGGACGATTACCGTTTCCGACGGAATCGTGTATGGTACAGATAATAATCATTCGTATTGCGACACATCCTCGTCCGACTCGTACAGTCAGATCGCCTTCGACGGAACGGAATTCAGTGTCCGCACCAAAGCTGGCCGGAACATGAATAATGATCCGATGGTTCGGGTGAGTTGGTATGGAGCGGCGGCCTACTGCAACTGGCGAAGCGAGCAGGAAGAAAGACAACCCTGTTACAACCTCGCAACAGGAATATGCGATTTCAGCAAAAATGGATACCATCTTGCCACCGAGGCCCAGTGGGAATACGCCGCACGAGGCGGACTTGCCGGACAACGCTTTCCCTGGGGCGACACGATCAATCATGACTATGCCAATTACAGAGCCAACAGCAGTGCTTATAGTTATGACACAACTCCTTATACAACATGGACATATTATCCAGCCTCAAATGATGGGATCTATCCATATACTTCGCCTACCGCCAACGCAATTCCCAACGGTTACGGTCTGTATGATATGGCGGGGAATGTGTGGGAATGGTGCAACGACCGGTATGCCAACTATAGTCCCGACGCACAAACCAATCCTACCGGAGAGGCAACTGGTACAGATCGCGTGCTTCGCGGCGGCGCCTGGAACAGCAATGCCTATGAATCACGTACAGCGCACCGTTACGGGCTCGAGCCTGAAGGCCGCATCGGCATGGCCGGCTTCCGAGTGGCTATAAACCTGGAGTAGCATCGGAGCAATTAATACCTGAGAGCGTATTTTCGTATTCTTTGTATTCTTCGCGTTTTCAGGTTAAAAAATCGAACCGGGCGCGCGCCCCGTTCGTCGCTTTCCGTTTTTGAACCTGAAATCCAAAGAATGCGAAAATGACGAAGGCAACGATGTCGTTACAGGGAGCAACACGGGTATCAAGAACGATCTCACGGGACTTAATCTGTTGACTCAGCAAATATTCAGCGCAATAATTTTCCTCTTTCATCCTACGCCATTCCGTTGTCTATGCTGAAATCGGGGGTTATCGGACACCGGATCAAGGGTAGGTCCCAATATCCTTCACTTATCTTTCCGAAAAGGTTAAGGGGCCCTGTTTATCGGTCGATAAAAACAACAGCGACAGGGTCTCTGACAACAAAGAGGATTTCCGGGCGAAAAAAGTAAAAAACCACTTTAGTGAGGCACAAATAGCCCGATAACAAGCAATAGGCCCTTTTCTCCAGGGGCCGTATTGGTTAAGGCAAAATATGGAAGCAGTAAAAAAACAACTGGTTCTGAATAAAGGCGGCGAAAAGTATATTTTTCGGTATGAATGCGGCGACGAAGCGGAATTGCTGGATTGCCTTGTTCGCCAGGCCACGGATGAACGGACCAGTTTTGACTGGTTTGACGCCGCGGTTCTGAGTTTCAAACTGACCCAGTCGCTGATCGGAGAGGCCGACCAGCTTCTGTACAAAGATATGCCCGATCCGCTGCAGTCCTATCCGGAAGACAGCGAACCCCTTTTGTAAATAGCATCAGAAACGAGAACCGATAACCCGCTCTACATGTTGGCAAAGGAAAAGGAGCGACCATGAAAGAATGTGCGATGACTCAGGAATTTATCAGCTATCTCAAGTTTGAGAAGCACTTTTCAGAACACACCGCCAAATGTTACGGCGCGGACCTGGAACAGTTCACGGACTGGCTCCTGAAGCGAACCAGTGGACCGGAAACCGGACAAGACAGCCCGATCGGATGGAATCCGGATACCGGAACGGCCACAGCAACCGCTGTTCAAACGAGTGTTGAACAGCTTATCCTGCAGGTGGACACCGAAGTAGTTCGAGCCTTTATGGCATTTCTCAACGAACAGCATTATTCCAAATCCACCACGGCCCGAAAACTGGCGACCCTCCGCAGCTTTTACAAGTTTTTGGTACGGCGTAATTATCTTAACAGTAATCCCGTCATAACGATTAAGACACCCAAGCAGGATAAGAAACTGCCGCGGTATCTGGAATATGAAGAAGTCCAGCGTCTGCTGAACAGTCCCCCGGCAGATACCTGGCTGGGCGCTCGGGACCGGGCGATCCTCGAAACGCTATACAGTACGGGAATGCGGGTCAGCGAAATTGTCGCCCTGAACATGGACGATGTGGATTTCCTGGGTGAGGTGATCCATATCCGGGGCAAGGGCAAGAAGGAGCGAATCAGTCCGATCGGCTCCAGTGCCCTCCAAGCCATCCAGCGATATATTGAGTTCCGTAACAAACGGATGCAGCACGACAGCGATTTTGACAGCAGGGTGCTGTTCGCCAACAAGCACGGCCATCGGCTCAGCACACGAAGTGTCCGGCGAAAGATGGACAAGTATTTGCGGGAAGCGGGATTGGATCCGGCTATCAGCCCGCATACCCTGCGTCACAGCTTTGCCACGCACATGTTGAACAACGGAGCAGACCTGCGGAGCGTTCAGGAGCTTCTGGGACATCAATCCCTCTCCACCACCCAGATTTATACGCATGTGACAACCTCCAAAATGAAGGAGGTATACGACCAGGCCCACCCAAGGGATCATATGGAATCCAGCTTTGAATAATGTTCCCGTTACAACCATCGCACAAACAAAAGCCCGCTTCGAAGCGGGCTTTTTTTTGGCTGAAATGGTTTCCGGATATAGACTAATGCCCGTTTGGAAATCCTCTTGAGGACGTCGCCGAAAGAATTTCCGCTTCTTCCGACATGGCGCCAACGGGTTCCTGTTTAGGCAGGGTAAAACAGAAACGACACCCCTGTGCCGGCGCGCTCTCGACCCAGATCCGTCCTCCATGCATCTCAACCAGCTCTTTGGTGATTGCCAGTCCCAGACCGGTACCGTGTTCGCCAGCGCCGGCGATCTGATGGATCTGTACAAAACGATCGAAAATCTTTTCCATTTCCTCACGGGCCAGACCGGGACCATCGTCTTTGACGGTGATTTCCACTTCCTGATCGGACTCGACCACATTGACTTCAATCGTGCCATTGACGGGAATGAATTTAATGGCGTTTCCGATTAAATTGGTCAGTACCTGAATAATCCGATCCCGATCCGCCGAAACAGTCAATTCATGACGGGGCATATGCGGGATGATGTCGATCCCCTTGGCGGCGGCCAGTTCGTCGAGTGATTCGACCACTTCGTTGACCAACGCCTGGATTGACAGTTCATCACGATGCAGCTTCAAGGTGCCGGCCTCAATTTTGGATATATCCAGGAAATCACTAATGATGCGAGAAAGACGGTCAATACTTTTATCCGCCATACGGAGACTCTCATAGAGCTTGTGGCTGACCTTGCCCATCACGCCGGCCATGGCGTTGGAAACTATATTTTTAAAGATGCAAAGCGGTGTACGAAGCTCATGCGAAACCGTTGAGACAAATTCACTTTTAAGGCGATCATGCTCACGAAGGACGTCGTTGGCCCGGATCAGTTCCTGATGGGCGAGTTTCACATCGGTCATGTCTCTAGCGTATAGGTTTACATAGTCAGCTTCTTTGATAGAAGCGAAAACAATACTGAAAATGCGATCTTTGCACTGTACTTCCAGGCATTCATGCGTTCCGGAAGACTTCAACGCCGCTACTGTAGAAAGCAGTTTGTCCGGCAGGGATTGTCCTGTTCGTCTTGACCAAAGCTGAAGCAAAGGCTCACTGGCCTTGTTGGCGTACAGAATAACACCCTGACCGTCCACACGAAGCACGGGGTTGGGATTTTCGTCGGTAAAGCGGGCCAGTTGGTGAATTTGTTCTTCTTTCCGGCGATATTCCGTCATATCGATCATGAGTCCATCCCAGAGGATATCACCATTTTCAAGTCGTTCCGGTCGTGCTTTTCCCTGGATTAAGCATGGTTGTCCGTTAAACCGCCCATTGGTCCACCATTCCCATGGACTCAGTTGTTCGGCTGACTCGGCCATGAGATGCAGAATTTCCGCCCTATCTTTGGCTTCAAATCTCTCAAACAGCAGAGAGTAATCCTCTCGCAATTCATCCGGATTCAGACCGAACAGTTGCAGACAATTGTCTCCAACGAACAAAAACTGCATCGTCCCGTCGGTTCGCAGAAGGAATTGAAAAACCAGCCCCGGCACATTGCTGACCATACGCTGATAACGGGCTTCGCTCTGTTGCAGGGCCTGTTCCATCTGCTTGGCTTCGGTAATGTCCTGGACCATGGCATCGAACCAACGGACAACATCGTGTTCATCCCGATGCCCAATCAGAGTGGTTCGAACCCAGCACAGCGAACCATTTTTTTGACGGATTTTGAACTCGAAGGGACTGATCTCCCGACCGCTCAAGATTTTGTGGACTTCCCGACGTACCCGCTCGCGATGTTCGGGAACAATAATGGTTTTCCATAGACTGGGGGCCTTTTCAAATTCCTGGGCGGCATATCCGGTCACACCCAGGCAGCCCTGATTCCGCTCGACCTTTACAATATGGGCGTCTTCGACACGGGCCGTGTAAGTAAATGTGGACGAGACTTCGATTTTCCGGTACTGGACTACCGCTTCTTCCAGCGTCTGACGCATCATTTCGACGGGGCAGGGTTTCGTGAGAAACCGGAAGACCCTTCCTTCATTGACGGCCTTGACGGCAACCTGAGCTTCGGCATGGCCTGTCAGCATGATAAAAACGCTGTCCGGTGTCATCCGACGGGCCGCGTGAAGAAAGGCCAATCCATCCATGCCCGGCATACGCAGATCGGTAATAATGACGGCAAAAGGATCGGATTGACCGATACACGCTAGGGCTTGTTCCGCATCTGATGCTACTGTAACCTCATAGACATTGCGGAACTGACGCACGAAGCTGTTCCTTATATTGTCTTCGTCGTCGAGACACAGAATCCGTATGGAAGGCTCATGCCCGGGCATGGGCCGGCTCCTCTTCCAGATCAGGCAGATGCAGCCGTCTCCATGTCTGGATTTTATCGGCTATTCCCAATTGATTCAGATACTCCATGTCCAGCATTTCCGGATATCCCCAGCCCACTTCACAGCAGTATTCCCGATCGATGGCGTCGGCGATATGGACCGCACTGATCACGGAGAACTCCTGATTCACACAATGGCTGGGCTGGTGATGGTAGGTGACTGCTTCAATAATGGAGTTGGGCAGACCCCACAAGTCCAATAGGCAACCGCCAAGCTCACCATGTGTCACACCCAGCATGTCATGCTCGATGACATGCATCGGCTGCGTCCCCTGTTTAGAACGCGCGATCGCTTCGACCAGTTCATCGGCGAAATGCAGTATGAGTACCATTTTACCCGCATCGTGCAGGATTCCCGCCATCGTCGCCGTCTCCTGCTCCTGCTCATCCAGGTCATGGATCTTGCAGATTTCCCGGGCCAGGGTGCCCACGCGAATACAATGCTCCTGCAATCCCATCACCGAGAATTGTTTGATCTTTTTATTGGACAGCATCCCAAAAACACCGCTGGTGATGATCAGGGCCTCGGCCGCCTTTTGTCCCAGATAGGAAACTGCATGGACCGGATCGATGATCTTGGTCTCCTGACCATAAAAGGCCGTATTGACGACTTGCAGGATCTTGGAAGACATGCCTACATCCTTGGCAATCGCCTGGCCGATCTGACGTAAACTGCACGAAGGGCGATGGAACATGTCGATAACTTCCTGATACACATCCGGCATAACCGGAAGCGATTCGATACGGGACAGGATCTTTGTGACATTACCCGATCGAAGCCGATCGTACAGGGCCAAGGCACGCGTGACCAGCACTTTCAATTGTTCCGCGTCACATGGCTTGGAGATAAACTGGTGCACGCATTGGGCGGCCTGTGTCTGCAGCGCCTTGTCCATATATCCGCTGAGCATGAATCGAATGGTGTCGGGATAGGCTTCTCGAACCGTTTCTAGAAACTGAATACCGTCCATATCCGGCATGCGCAGATCGGAGACTACCACATCGTAAGGTGTGGTTTCCATAACCTTCAATGCGTCAGAGGCTTTATGGACAAACTCCATTTTCCATTGTCCCTTCATCGCGTACAACATGCGCCGCAATCCATTGAGGACATTGTGATCGTCATCGACAAAGAGCAGCCTGGTCTGTTTGGATTCGCTCATTTTCTCCTCGGCTCCTTTCCTTCGATGGGAATGGTAATCGTGAATGTTGTTCCCCGTCCCACTTCGGTATCGCAGTCCAGTTTCCCTTTATGCTTATCACAAATAATGGTTCGTACAAAGAGCAATCCCTGTCCGGTTCCCTTGTCGCCGCCCTTGGTCGTAAAAAATGGCTCGTACATTTTTTTCCTGACCTCTTCCGGGATGCCTGTGCCGGTATCCGAAAAGCTGATGACTACGTTTGCTCCTTCCTTACAGGTTCGAACAGAAATCGTCCCCAACTCTCCGGAGTCTTTTTTGATCTTGTCTCCGATCGCATGAGAAGCATTAATCAGTAGATTCACAAAGACCTGGTTTAAATCGTCAATACAGCAGAGAACCATCGGAAGGTTCTTATCGAAATCGGTCTCCACATTGGCCACATACTTGAGGGCATTGTGCACCACAATCAGGGTACTGTTGAGAGCCTTGTTGATATCGGCCGGAGCCATCCGGCGTTCGTCAATATGCGAAAAATCGCGCATTGCCGAAACAATGCTGGTTACTCGCTTGACGCCCTCCATGGTTTGCTCGATCGCACTGGGAACCTCATTGGTCAGAAAATCCAAATCGGTTTCCTGTTCCGCTGTTTGCAGGGCTTCCAGGTCGAAACCGGAGATTCCGGTTTCTTTCGCAACTCCGACGACGTCCCTATACTGCGTCATCAACGATATCAATTGCTTGAATGAATCAGACAGAAAGTGAATATTGTCTCCGATGAACTGGACGGGTGTATTGATTTCGTGGACGATACCGGCAGCCAATCGACCCATGCTCTGAAGCATCTGTGTGCGCTCCAATTGCCTCTCAGCCCTCCGACGAAAACTCACATCGGTCAGCATACCTTCCAGTCCGATGATCTGAGAATGATTATCGAAAACCGGCTGGGCCCGGTCAAGAAGATCCCGTTCGCTGCCGTCTTTGGCGGTAATGCGGTATTCCACATTCAGGGCTTCGCCTTTCTTCCGGCACGTTTCATAGGCCTCCTGCACAACCTTACGGTCCTTTTCGAAGACCAGATCCATCCATCGTACCTGCCCGGACAGCAGGTCCGATTTCGAGTATCCGGTCAGTTCCTCGATATTTCCGGAAAGGAAATCGAAACGAATCGGATTTGTGAATGCTGCTGCATAGACGGTTTCAGGCAGACGGGAGATCAGACGATCCACTTGATACCAGTTCAGTTGCTGATTGTGTTCCGTTACTGTCATGATTAGGGTCCTGTTCCTGCAACACCGGTACGGTAAAGCATATAGAATTGTCGGCAATCCAAAGACTTTGATTTATGAGGAAATGACAGATACCAACGTATGATAGATGGAACCGGATTTCCTTTCGAATCGTTTATCTGCAGGACCGATAACGTCATCCGATCGATTTGTTTGTCGCTATCTTCAAAGACAAAGAGCTACATTTGAGCAAAACGAACCATCGTCTCGGCGACTTTATCCAAGGCGGCTACACGCTCCACTGCGCCGGCATCGGCCGCCGCCTTGGGCATCCCGTACACAACACAAGATGCCTCATCCTGGCCAACCGTGTGCGCGCCCGCCTGCCGCATTGCAAGCAAGCCCTTCGCGCCGTCGTCACCCATCCCGGTAAGGATCGCACCGACGGCATTGGCGCCGGCATACTTGGCAACCGAGTTGAACAAAACTTCCACGCTTGGCTTCTGATGACAGACCATCGGTCCATCCTTTATCATGACAAAATAATTGGCGCCGGACCGCTGCAGAACCATGTGAAATCCTCCGGGAGCGATCAGCACTTGACCGGGGATGACATGATCCCCATTTTCCGCCTCCTTTACACGAACCGCCGACAATCCGTCCAAACGATCGGCAAACGACCGGGTAAATTGAGCGGGCATGTGCTGGACGATAACGGTGCCGGGCGCATTGGCAGGAAACATGGTAATCACTTGCGTCAGGGCCTGAACACCGCCCGTGGAGGCTCCGATGGCAAATACTTTATTTGTCGTTTCCACCATAGCCAGGGCTTGCCGATTTCGGTTGGAATCGGATTCGGAACGAACATGTACTTTGGCCCTGGAGGCTGCCTTGACCTTCTGGATCAATTCCTCACAGGCCTGTCCTACCGAATAAGAGGCCCCGGGTTTACACATTACCTCCACCGCTCCTGCTTCCAGGGCAGCCATCGCCGTTTTACCCCCTTCCGGCGTCAGAGAGCTGAGCACCACTACCGGCATGGGATAGTGCTTCATCAGTTTGCCCAGAAATGTAATCCCGTCCATCCGCGGCATTTCCACATCCAAAGTCAATACATCGGGCTTCAATTGGAGGATTTTATCACGAGCGACAAACGGATCCGGAGCCGTCCCGACGACCTCAATGTTCGGATCCTGGCTTAATTGCTCGCTCAGAATCTTGCGCACAATCGCTGAATCATCCACAACCAAGACTTTAATCGTCATCGTTAAGGGCACAGGATAGATCCTTTCCGAATCGCTATTCCGTAAGAGACAATCGTACAGCAACCGGTTGATTTTCCACGCATACAATGACGGTGCCGGCACGACTTGTCCATTGCTCCCATTCCTCACAGCCCTGTAATCGGCAAACATGAGGCACTGTCACATCAAAAACATCTGTCTGACCGGCCGAAAGCATAGGCAAGACTAATCCGGTTGTCACATTAACCAGTTCCTGGATGGCATCGTTACACTGTTCCTCTGATGCCTGCTCGAGCAAGCCCATATTGTCGGCAAGAACACCTGCAAATTCCGAACCGGCTGCGATTTGTAACGTACCACAAACGGGTCCGGTAAAACCGATCTTCCCTACAATGATCGGTTCTGCTGTTGCTGTCGGCTCCTCCAAAGACATGACATCCAGGAAAGCCATCTTTTCCAATGCCATGCTCAGAGCTTCTATGACAATGCCGGAAATATCAGTTGTCGTCATGGTATGCCTCCAGATTCTTCATCAGGATCGCTCTGAACTCTTCCGGTGTAAAGGGTTTGTGAAGAAAATCTTTGACACCTTCGGCAAGTAAATCCTTGACTCGTGTCGTGCTGGATTCGGTGGAGACAACCACAACCGGAATTTGTGCAGTATCCTGACTGGCTTTCATGCGATGGACCAGCTCGATCCCACCCATTTGGGGCATGTTCAGGTCCGCCAGAACAAGGTCTACATCATGTTCTTCAAGTTGATTCAGGGCTTCCTCTCCATTTGTGGATTCCAAAATCTCATCCATGTCCAGGTCAAGCATCTCCAGAATGCGTCGGATCGCCATCCGGGTTAACATTGAATCATCGACAATCAGTATTGTATAGGCCATTTGCGCACTCCTATACGAAGTTCATTCTCAAACAATGGAATAGTCCGCTTTGACCTTAAGCAGGCCAAGCCTGGCCATCTCTTCCAGAAGCTTTTCACCGATATCTTTCTTGACAACATACGCCTCGCATCCCTTACGAAAAGCGGAAAAGATATGACTGGAAGTGTCCTGAGAGGTCGTCATGACGATTTTCACGCCATCCAGTCCCCCGATTCCGTGCTGTTGTTCAAACAACCGGATGGCAGCCAGTGTCTCATGACCGTCCATTTCTTTCATCTGTATATCCAGCGTAACAAGCTGGAAAGGGTGACCTTGCTCATAGGCTTCCACGAATTTTTCGTATCCGACACGACCATCGCGGGCGACTGTGCATTCGCAAAATTCGCCAATCAGCATCTTGATTCGCTTGCGGCAGATCCGATCGTCGTCGATGACCAGTGCTCTGATTTTTTTCAGTTCGACACTCGTTTCGAGTTGGCTCATTTCCCCTGCATGACGCCCTTCCCCATTCTGAAGAACTCGAATCGCCGATTCAATCCAGTCCTTGACTTTGAGAACCATGTCGGCACGGGCTTGACTTCCGGAAAGCTCATCAAAAGCACATTCCGCCTCATGACATAATTCATAAATGTCGATCACCCCGGCCATGCCGCTGTCGCCCTTGACCGAATGGAGAAGCCGGCGAATGGCCGCCGAGTTTTGCTCTACATTCTTATCGGCTTCCAAAGACAACGCCGCCAGTTCCAGTTCGTTCAAATGAGAGAGGACAATATCCACATATGCCGGCCACAATTCTTCAATCAATCCCTGCCGACTGACATTCGATGGATTAGGCAATTGCTGATTCGTATGAACGGCATTAAAATTAAGTCGACTCATGGCTTGATTACCCCGCTGTTTATTACAATTTCTTTTCCAATCCCACGGATCGAACCGTAACGATACCGTCGGCCATATTTAGATACATGTTCCGAGGTGATTGCCCGCCAACATCTTCTCCGTCGATAAAAAGTCCGTGCTGCCAGAGCACTTTACGAATGGACAGATAATTTCTCTTGCCGATATCAAAACCTTTCGGACCGGTGGCCATACTGGCGCCACCGGCGATTTTCACCTGCGTTCGTTTGATCCCGGCTCCCATGGAAAGCAGTTTTTTGACCAGAATTTCCATTCCTGTATCGGCAAACATAAACGGAAACTGGTCTGCCTTGGGTTGATCCAGGGAGGAGGATGGCAATTGATAATGAAGCATCCCCCCTACATGAGCGATAGCATCAAACAAACAAACACCGATACAGGAACCCAGAGAGTATGTAGTCAATACCACATCCGGATCGGCAGAGACTTTCGCATCGGATATGTCTACCACTAATCGTTTTTTCACAATACAGTCCCCCGTGGTTTCATATATCTCCTACGGTTTGCCGTAGATCGTCGGCTGTATATAACGAAATCGATGTGTAACGCCGGTCAGTGACTCGGAATGGCCTGTAAAAAGAAGACCACCCGATTGTAATAAATCATAGTACCGGTTTACGAGTTTCTCCTGCGTCGGTTTGTCAAAATAAATCATCACATTCCGACAAAAGATAAAATCCACCGGGCCGCGTATCGGCCATTCACCCATGAGATTGAGTTGGGCGAAAATGACGGTCTCATGAAGAATTTTGGCAACTTCATACGTCTGTCGTATATTATTGCTTTTGACAGGAACCAGATAGCGCTGCTTCTGCGATGGTGTAAGGGGTTCGATGCGCTCCTTTTCATAAACGCCCGACTTGGCTGTACTGAGCACACGTGTGGAAATGTCGGTCGCCAGGACCTTCATATCCCAGCGCCCCTGATTCTGAACGGCATCGAGAAGGGAGATGGCGATGCTATAGGGTTCCTCTCCGGAGGAACAACCGGCGCTCCACGCACGAATCCGGAAATCGGATTGCTGCCTCTTGGCCGACAGCATCTTCGGATAGAATACGTCTTTCAAATAATCAAAATGCTGGGACTCTCGAAAAAAACTGGTCAGATTCGTGCTCAGAGAGTCAATTAGATTGGTAAACTCGCCGGGATCGTTCAACGCATAATCAAGATAATCCTCAAACCGGTGAATGTGCAGCATTCGAAGACGCTTGGCCAGACGAGCCCGAACGAGTTCTTTTTTACCGTTATGCAGATTAATCCCGCAATGCCGATAGACCAGATCGCTGATCTTTCGGAACTGGGCATCGGAAAGAACCAGATCTTCCAGAACACTTTCAAACATCGAAATTGACTCCGATACGCCTTCGCAAATACATTACTTATTGTTTGGCGGCCATTTCCAATAAACCGGGAACATCAATAATCAGATTGATCCGGCCGTCTCCCATAATCGCCCCGCCCGCGATACCGGTAATTTGTCCGATCCCCTGCCCCAGATTTTTAATGACAACCTGGTGCTGCCCCAATAATTCATCCACCATCAGACAGCCTCGTTTCCCATCTTCTTCCACCACAACCAACGAAGATTCCCAGGGTATTTCACTATCGGCTTTTACGCCGAAAAGGCTATAGAGTCGCACCATGGGAACCAGATTGCCCTGGAACATGACCATTTCCGTGCGGCCTCGCACCGTAGTAATTTGCTCCCGCGTGGGACGCAAACAACTTTCAATAGTCACGATGGGAACAATATAATGATAACGTCCAATCCGAACGATCTGTCCTTCGATAATCGCCATGGTCAGGGGGAGCCGAATAGTAAACAGGGATCCTTTTCCGGGCGTGCTGTCAATCTCCACTTTTCCACGAAGGGCCTCGATATTCTTCCTGACAACATCCATGCCAACACCGCGACCACTGATATCAGTGACCTTGGCGGCTGTAGACAGGCCGGCGTGGAAGATCAGTTTATAAATCTCCTGATCGCTCAGTTCCTGATTGGACGAAACCACCCCCTGATCCACAGCTTTCTTAAGGATCTTATCCTTGTCCAGCCCTCGCCCATCGTCCTGAATTTCGATCACGATGCTTCCTGCCTGATGAAAGGCCCGCAGATGTACATGTCCAATCGGATCTTTACCGGCATGGATTCGTTCTTCGGCCGCTTCGATACCGTGGTCCACGCTGTTGCGAACCATATGGACCAGAGGATCTCCGATTTGATCCACCACGATTCGGTCCAGTTCGGTTTCTTCTCCATCCGAGTTGAATACGACTTTTTTACCGGACTTCTGAGATAGGTCTCGGACAAGACGGGCCATTTTCTGAAAAACTCCCTGAATGGGAACCATTCGCATCATCATGGACAACTCTTGCAGTTCACGCACAATCTTGCCTTGATGACTTACCGTACGAAGCAGATCATGGTCTTGACTGACAACGCCTCCGGCCTCCTGCAGGACCATGGACTGGGCGATTACTAGTTCGCCGACCATATTGACCAGATTGTCCAAACGGGCTGTACTGACTTTGATTTTTTCATCTGTTGCGGTTTTTTTCTGTTTTGCAGCCTCCGCCGAAAGTTTCTGCCCTGCCTGGACCGGTTGACTTGGAGTTTCTGTTGTCTGACTTTCAATCGTCTTTTCTTGCGGCTCCTGCCCGGATTCGACGTCCACGTCCTGAACCTGCGTCTGGATCTGTTCTTGCTCACGGAGCACAGAGGCCGTCTCGGGAGTCTTACCTTCGGCGCATGCCTTGAGTTTTATAAGGATGGCATCCAGCGTACTGAAAGCAGGGACGGGCGTACCCTCGCTGATGGCCTTCTTTAATGCTACCATCATTGCCTTCAGGATATCAACAGATTCGAAGACAACGTCCATATTACCGCCGGTCAACTCGAGCTTGCCCTTGCGACTCAAATCAAGCAGATTTTCAGAGGCATGAGCCAATCCCTGGATATCGCTCAGATTCAAAAAACCGGCCATGCCCTTAATCGTATGAAATCCGCGGAAAACCAGATTGATCGCTTCTGAATTGGAGGGATTGTTTTCCAGATCCAACAGCCCTGCTTCGACGGATTCGATATGCTCGGCGGATTCTGTGATAAAATCTCTGACCATCTCTACATCATCGCCGTCGATAATCCTGCCTTGACTTTGAACCGATGAATCGGCGCTTTGGATCGCTTCCCCCGCAGGGGCTTTTTCCGCCTGATCGGATGTATTCTCCTGCTCTGAAGATTCTGGTCCAAGCGTTCTGTCCGTATCCAGGGGAGCTTGCGATTCCTCGGATGACTTTTCTCCGGGTAAAGCAGGAAAGCAGACAGTCATCTGATCGGGTAAAATCCCTTTATCGATTTGCTGCGTCAATCCCTGCAGTGAGACGATGACATCGGAGATGATTTTCAGGGTTTCCTCGGTATTGTCCTGCTCTTGTTCTAAAAGCGCATGAGCCAATTGCCCCGCCGAACAGGCCGCTTCCATGGTTTGCTCTTTGATCTCAGAAGGTAGATCCAATACCTCCTGCACGCATTCGGCGATCTGGTCCAATTGCTGCTGAAGATGCTCCATCTCCGTCAGGTCAGAGCTACTGGCCAAAGTAATAGAAGACGCCGCCTGTTGAATTAACTCAGAGAGTTTCTCGGTTTTACTCATCTTGCACCGCCATCAGATATCCAAAAACAGACTCCTGCCGGACCCCCACGGTCCAAACGTCCCCAAAGCGGATAGACGATCATTACAGTCATCGGCCAAAGCCCTCTTTTGATTAATTTGGAATTGAAGATTTCATAGCAAGTAAATAGAAAAGATACCATGAATTGGAATGAGTTAAGAGAAAAGAAAAAGGGCTGCAATCCCACGATTACAGCCCTTTCATTTTGGAAAGGATGCGTATTTCGGTATTCGTAAGAATCGGGAAACTAGCTGGTGATCGCCCGCCAACTCTGGTTCAAATCCTCCAGAAGAGAGACAACCTCCCGGACCATCTGCGTATCGCATTTCAGATTGGCCTGACTCAGATGTCGCAGCATAAAATTGTACAGCGATCTCAGATTCTGGGCTATCTCTCCTCCCGCTTCCATGTCCAGCACCGTGTTCAGTTCCAGAATAACATCCTGTGCCTTGGAGATGTTGCGTCCCTTTGCAGCGTAGTCATTCACTTCCAAGTCACGAATGGCCTGCCGCAGAAATCGGATCGCTCCATCATAAAGCATAATGATCAGACGGCCTTTATTCTGGGTGCTGATCGTGGTTTGCTGATATATATCGACTCCATTCATTGCGCCGCTCCGCACAACCTCATTTTTCTGCGTTGACGATCCTTCCTGATCGACGTTTGCCGCTGTCATCCATCTGCTGAAAGATTGGAATCGGAACCGGGCCTTTAAGCCCGGTTCCGTTCCAAGGAAAGTTCATCGTCGGTCTCGGTCTTACGACCTACCTGATCTCACTCTTATCCCAGCAGTCGCAGGGCCATCTGCGGCATGGCATTGGCCTGGCTCAACATGGCAACACCCGCCTGGCTGAGCACCTGGTTCCGTGTCAGGTTGGCCATCTCGGTAGCGACATCCACGTCCGAAATACGAGACTCGGAAGCCATCATATTCTCCGACTGGATGTTCAACACTTCATGGGTGGCCTCCAGTCGGTTCATCATATAACCGAAGCTGGCACGTGCACTGTCCTTTCGCTGAATGGCCGTTTCCATCAGGGCCAAGGCGCTCTGGGCCGTCGACGTTGAAGTTAGGCTTGTTGAAGCAATGCCCATCGCCGACGTGGTCACATTCACGGAGCTGACCGTGATGCTCGATCCGACACCAAAGTGAACGGTAGCGGCATTCGAAGCATTGGCCGAGTCCAGCAGATGGATACTGTTGAACTTCGTATCGCCGGCGATTCGGTCGATTTCGAGGATCATCTGCTGATACTCGTTGTTCATAATCGTCCGCTGTGCGGAGGAATACGAACCGGTGGAGGCCTGTTCGGCCAGTTCTTTCATACGGACCAGCAGGTCATCGATAGTGGCCATGGCCCCTTCCATCGTCTGCAGCATGCTGATGCCGTCCGCGGCGTTTCGTGCACCTTGCTGCAGCACGGCAATATCGGCCCGCATCAATTCGCGAACGGCCAGACCGGCTGCATCGTCCTTGGCACTGTTGACACGGAGGCCTGACGAGAGCCGTTCGATCGACTTACCGAGCGAATCATAGCTCAAGCCCAGATGCCGTGCGGCGTTTTCCGCCATAATG
>JAFGPC010000141.1 GCA_016926155.1 Sedimentisphaerales bacterium | reverse complement strand
GATCAATCGCTCTCCCTCGAAAAATGTCGGTCTGGGGGTTCCACCGCCGGACGGCGCCGACATCCTGATCGATGGAAGCCGTGAACTTCTGGATGCGAAATGGACCTATTGGGAAGGCCCGCGATTCAGTTCCTCACTTCCAATCAAATGGAAGCTTGTCGATGATCCGGTGGATGAGGGTAAAGTGCTCATGAGCTACGATCCGGCCGCAGCCGACGGGAAATATGGAGCAGCCGATATTGTAACGATAGAGAAATATCGGGATTTCAGGCTGCATATTGAATTCCTGGTGCCCAAGAAGGGTGGAAACAGCGGTGTCTATTTACAAAATCGATATGAAATCCAGATCCTGGATGGTGATAAAGGAAAACACGGGATGGCGGCGGTGATTAATGAAGCAGAGGGTCCCTACCATGCCTATCGGGGCACTGGACAATGGAATGCATACGACATTCAATTTCGGGCAGCCCGATTCAAGGATGCCAAACGGGTCGAAAACGCTATTATTACTATGTATTTCAATGGTGCAAAAGCACATACGAATCACAAAATCCAAAAAGTCTGGGGAGGAGCCAACTCGGGAATCGACGGCGGTAATCAAGACGGTTCGGGTATTACGGATGTTCCCGGTGGACTCAAACTTCAGTGCGAGGGCCATGAAGTGCTCTTCCGTAATGCCTGGATCCAGACGCTTGATATACAGGAGCCGAATACGGATTTTTAATACTACCTGGATCAAGAAACCGGTATCACGGTTCGGGAAAGGAATCCTGTTCCTACCGAGGGAAGCGATGGATTTGGCTGATTGGGATTATCAGCTTAATCATACGACGGGGGTTTTCTCCTGCGGCGTAATACCCGTGCTCGACAGCGCACTTTTCTTAGAAAGGCTTTTCGATCCGCGGATGATTGTCCATTAAAATAGGCATCCCAGAAATGCGCCTTGGTTTCCGCATCAAAATAGGTCTCAAGCATACTGTATTCAAGGGCACCGAGGCTGCGTATCTTTAAGGACCGACTTTTTCCTCGGTTTGTCGCGCGGTGCAAATCAATCAAAGCCAAAGTATGATGTGGTTCTGACTCCGTGACAAAGACATGCCAGACATAGAGATCGGGTAAATGTATGCCGGCCTGATGTATTCGGCGAACCAGCAATCCCAGAGAAGAAATGAGAGACTGCCGATCGGACGCAGACATAGCAGCCCAATTTTGCTTTATATAATCAGCCATGCATTGTCCTTGAATTTCCCGGGTGACCAAAAAAGAGAATCGTTCCAATGGCCCCCGCATGATCTGCCCGAAACATACTGGATGACAAGTAGCTATTTTATGATTCTGCAGCGTATGGATATTGATCCATTCGTACCTTGCCTGCGAACAGATCTGGCCAGTGTTACGAAATGTAAACAACATATCCTTAAGGTGCGGATGGAAAAACCGTTTTATGAAAAAATTACACGGACCCTGTTCGGTAGTAAGGCTGAAAAACATTACGCTACGTCGTTTATTTGCGTTAACGATTTGCCCCTGTTTAAAGGAGAAGAAATCCTCCACTGTGCGCAGATCAGCTTCATGAAAAACGGTTTTCCATTGTGAAGCAAACTGTACTTCATCCATGAAAATAAAATGTCCAATCGTTAGCGACTAGCCGAATCAATGCTCTCAAATTCGAATTCCAATCCGTCGTCTTTACATTGTCCATGCGAGATACTAATGCCAAAATACTTGCGAACCACATTGAACTGAGGCAGTAGAGTAAAATCAAATAGTTTGCGAATCGCTTCAGATTGCTCCCCCTGCATTTGTAAAATAAAACCAAGGGTGCTTTTTTCGTAACGCCCGCTTCGGAACAATTCCCACAGGTGTTCCCAGTACATCGTGTTATTCGTCATAGAGGCCAGAGCGCCGGCACCGGGCATTCGGCTTTGGGCCGTACGATACCAATCCATTGAAACAATCGACTTAAAATCTCGATCCTGTAAAGCCCGTAATGCATTTTCAACTTGAGCCTCCTCACCGAACAGTAGATGTGTATCCGTGACCGAAAAGGCCAGTTTTGCCGAAGCGGTCAGCCCCACAGTCATTTCATTCTCGGCCAGCGTCATAGGCTGTTCCGTTCCAGGCATATCAAACAGGCCCCGGGGTAATTCGATGGTATATATCTTATGGCCGAGAAATTCTCTCTGGGTATCGGATTTGCCGGTGGCAATGTACTGTGAATGAAGGGCGCCCAAAGCCGCTTCCAGCCGGGCCCGATCAGTTGTCTCCACGCATATTAATATATCTGCCGCCCCGATTTCATTGGAGGATTTATTAAGAGACTCGGCGACAATGATCTGAGATCCGATATGACTGATAATATCGCGTTTCAGCTGGATGCCGCCGCTGCCATCCTGCTGTACCGGCGTCAATGGACTGACCAGAAGAGCCGCAAACATCGGCTGCATGGAAGAGAGCATCCGGAATATTTCGTCGAAAGCCGTATTGACATCCCAATGAATGAATGTGACCGAGCAGGCCTCGGCACTGAGGAAACCAGGAGCGCTGAAGGGGCGAGATTTCATCTCGAACAGTTTCATCAGGCCTCTTCGAGGGCCATTGGTACGGAGGACCGCTTTACCGGTAAAGCTGGTAGCGGATTTTCGTGCCAAACCCATCGACATCGCCACATACGAAAGGTTGTCCAGCCCCAGTGAGGCCATCATGGTTTTGGCCTGTCCGGCGGAATCGGAAGATGTAGCTTTTTGGATCAGGGTATCGAGTCCAAGATACAAACGCAGATCCCGCCATGGCCCGGTCGTCTGCACCGCAGAGGTATACGCCTGGTTTTGGATCAGAGTCTCACCTGATGTCCCAGGGATATGGGCAATGACAAATTTGATTTGTTCAGGATCATTGCTGATGAGAAATACATCATCGACAAAGCAACGAGTCACTTTTTTTATCACGGTCCTTGTCTTTACCTCCGGGGTCTCAGTCTGACCGGGAGAAATCTCAACGGTCTGTTCGGACATGTCCATTGTCTCTTCCGGCCAAGCGATGGTAATGATCGGCACGCCACGATAGGTCTCCGTGGAAATGGAATCTCGATCTTCCATGCCGGATTCTATGGCCGCTTCAATGAATTTCTTCCCGGAATCCAGATTCGTTCCCCACTGGGCCAAAAACAGGAATTTGATTGCGTCCAGACCCGGTTTGTCTGCATCGGGCAAAATGGCCAGAGCCATGCGACCGGTCGGGAGGGCCAGTTTATCGGCCATACTCTTTGTTTCTTCGTCCTGTTCAATCAACTGGTGAAAGCCGGTCTTGCATTTTTCAAAAAACCGAGCCATAGACGGATCCTTATACAACCGGCCTAAGGTGGTCTTTTCAAATTGCGTTTGAAGCTCACTAAAATCACTGATCTCCATCAGAAAAATGGTGTCCTGGGGTAAAAGCGCAGCGGTCTCCGGTAAGGTGGCACAAAGACCGGTTGTCACAATAGCCAGAAGAACCGTTACCGCTAAGAGACAGGTTGTTTTACGATGTCGCATTCGTCATCCCTCTCCAAAATTATTTTTCTTTAATGGTATTCAAAACCGGTTTGTTTTTGTTTTTTCGTTTGTCCGGCTGCACATACCGATAGCCGGTATTCGGGTTTTCCTTATCATAGGCAAAAGCATCATAATGTTCGATGAAATATTTAACCGTATCAACCGGAATAGCGAATCCCAGCCCCCCCATATAAACATACCCCATATTGGTAACCCCGACTACTTCGCCGGACATGTTGAACAACGGCCCGCCGGAATTGCCCGGATTAATGTCGGCATTGGTCTGAATATAAACCAATCCTTCGAAGGGACGACTGACGGTACTGACAGCGCCTTCGGTAAGCGTCCTTTCCAATCCCAGCGGATTGCCCACAACAAAGACATTCTGTCCGACCCGAACCCGCTCCATCTGTCCCATATAGACAAAGGGAATCGATACATCTCCCAGGTCCTCCACCTGCAAGAGAGCCAGATCAAGAAAGGGATTCATCGCGATGATACGGACTTTTTTAAAATGCTGTTTCTCAAAACCATTCTCAACCGACTTAAACAAGGTTACTGTGATGCGTGTCTCTTGTTCGATCACATGATAGTTCGTAATCAAATATCCCTGTTCGTTGATAAAGAATCCGCTGCCCAGCCCACCGGGTCTGGATACCATAACCACAGCCTCGGCAACCATTTCATAACACTGCTGCAAGGATTGCGGTCTGAGGTCCGCAGTGCGAAAGAGATAACGTTGTGTCTCATTTGTTTTTGCAGAATCGGGGCCAGCCTTGTGCTGGTCGGTTTCGATGGACAGGATCTGCTCGCCCGGAATAACCAGGACCGTATAACCCAGATCGATGACGGTACGATTCTGGCTCCGCTGAAGGATTTGACCGGTGACAGTCGCATCGGACTTGAGAACGATGGTTTCCGCGTGTAGGGAGGAGACCATCATCACAGACAAGACCACGACCCAAATCCAAACTACACATTTCATAATATCGCCTTTCTCCTATATGAATTCAACTATTATAATCCTTAGGTTCGCTTGAGGCAAACGAAAACCCGGATCGATGCAGGCAGGAGGTAGATTGAACAACAAACCTGTTGATTTTGCCGGATGAATATGATATTCTATCTCTCAGAGGAGAATGCCGTTTACCCGGCGATCGTGGTATGACAGTGCATGCCAGAACAGTTCTGTTTTGCATGATCATCGTGGGTGGCGTCGGAGGAGCTTGCGTTGCACTGACAGCTTATACGCCCCAGGCAGTTGCGGACCACACCCATTTTCTGTTGACAAATCCTTATACAACACCCACTGCCAGCGGCGATCAGAATGGTGTAATCGGCCATTCTCGAGGTTGGAGCAGCCCACTGATTCCAAGTCACGATCTGTATGGGTATCGCATCACCGATCCGGAAAGTTCTTATGAGAAAACGACGATAGTCATGATCTCCGGCAATCACAACGGAGAGCACTCCGGCAACTGGGCCCTGCAGGGCATGGTGGATTTTCTGGCCGGAGACGATCCGTATGCCGCTCAGCTTCGACAGCATGCCGACGTTTTCGTCTATCCACTGGTCAATCCGGATGGTCGATTTTTAGGCTCAGGCCGAGGCAATCCAGAACTTACCTCCGCCGGACTGGGTAATGATCACAACCGTGTCTGGAATCGAACCGGAGTGTCCACCATTGATGCCTTCACAGCGGCAATGAAATATGATACCGGGGGTATTGTGGACTATTTTTTTGATTTTCATTCCACTTTTTTTCAGGCTAGTAACTTTGTCACTCTCACACCGGAACTGGGAGACAGTCGCTTCGTCCAAGAGCTGAGAGCGATTGCTCCGGAGGTGGGAGTCGTATATTCCGACGGAACGTGCGGGATGGCCCGGATCTGGTCCATGTCCACCAATGGATTGAATGCCGATTATGCCTATACCATGGAACAGCACATGATCGGAGAACCGGCCGATTACCTGGCCCTTGGCCGGACATACGGCATCGCCCTGTATAACACACTCATCCCGGAACCGGCCACGTTCTTGTTATTCTTGCTGGGCTTGCCTTTGATTTTTTATCAAAGACACAAGTCCGTCGGATTGAGACCGCAATCCAACCACTGCGAAGAAAATACCGCCAGATCTTTCAGGTTTACCTTACAGTCACCGGTCAGGTCGGCCTGCGGTGGTGTTGTGCAGCTTCCCAGTGAAATTAACAGTTCATAAGTCCCGCCGGTCCCGTCTACTCCCGCGACTCGAATTATATACTTCTTGCCCTTCACCAGCGTCATCACCAGTTGCGAATCGGTAGTTTGGATATTTGCATCATCATTACAATCCATCGCACTCCCTGTACAGGCCGGGAACACCGCCAGCGAGGTATCAAAAGCCTCGCTGTGCACATCGAGGGTATATTCTCCTCCCACTGGTGGATGGAACTCATGCCACGTATCTTTCCAATCGTCAAAACCACAATCTGTCTGATCAGTTCCTCTTGCGCCTGATGTGTCGCCTATATATATCGTTTCAGCCATGACCTCCACGGCATCCTCACATGCATCGTTGGGCACCCTCCAGATCCGCGCGCCGAGAAGCTGGGTGTTAGCAGAGGGTGGAACGGAATCCGTCCATGCTACATAATCTCCTTCAGCAATCGGAGACATCATGGCCGACGAGGACAGTGATGCTACGGTGAATCCCTCGCCTGTCGCCAGGTCGAATCCATGCAGTTCGCTGGTCATCAGGTCCGGATCATCAAAGAAAGAGTAAATATAACTGCCCGATAAACTATGAGTATACATACTTTCCACATTTGTCTCGATCAATCGATGATCTGGAAGGTCGAATCCATACATACGCATGTTCATCATATCTTTCCAGGTCGCATAGTGTTCATTGACAAGCAGGTTCATGCTGTCAATGTTTTCACCGATCTCAAAGATCTCGCGTGAAATGCCGTCGAAGCCATAGAGCATGCCTGTCATTATATGTCGGCCAAAGATATATCTGCCGGCGGCTTTCAACGACATCGAATCCATATCTTCGGAGGTGATCAGGAATTTCTCCCGTCCGGCCAGGTCATATCCATACATCCTTGACAGTGGCTCCTCCGAAGCCCATTCCTTCCAGGCCACAAACTGTTCGCTCATCACCACGCTCATCGAATCGATGTCCCCTTCGCTGAGGATAAAAGTCTGTCCTGTTGAGAACTCATATCCAATCAGTGCAGGGGATGTTGTCATGGTCCGCCAGATCACATAATCACCCATCGCGAGAATACTCATGCCATCGATGTCACCAGCAGCAATATCAAAGGTATTTCCGGATTCCAGATTTATCCCATGCAGGATCATATCCATCATGCCCCGATAAATCAGAATCCGCTCCGTCAAACGAATACTCATCCCATCGACATCTGTAACATGTAAGGTAAATTTACGTCTCTCGGCCAGTTCACAGCCATACCAACTCATCGTCATGTTATCCTGCCAGACAGCATATGATTCGTTCGACATCAGCGTCATCGCTTCCGATCCTGCGATTGTGAATGGCTCTCTTGCCGCCAGATCATAACCGTACCACCGCATTCCCATCATGTCCTGCCATATGATAAAATTTCCAGCTATCCGGGTATTCATCCCGCCACCACCCACGGGAGCAATCGTGAAAGGTTCCGGATTGTAACTCCAGCCCTGCGCAACAGAAGCCACCAGACCTATTGCCACTACACCCACCCACATCATCCCTCTCGTCTTCATTGTTTTCTCCCTTCCCAAATTCCGCCACTATCCATGAAACTATTCCGATCATCGTTTCTTATTTTACACTTTTATCTCTATCGCAACAATCACCGCAGAAATCGCAGACAATACAGGCTTTGCAGTCCTACAAAGAGGACCGCTAAAACCGATAAGAATTATAAATGAGGTAAAAGAGGTGAATCGTTGTAGCGCAGTCCTCATACACTCGCTCCTCAATCAGGGTATACTATACTTTTCCCGTTC
Source organism: Sedimentisphaerales bacterium (assembly GCA_016926155.1). GTDB lineage: Bacteria > Planctomycetota > Phycisphaerae > Sedimentisphaerales > Anaerohalosphaeraceae > JAFGGE01. The sequence goes on along the minus strand of JAFGPC010000141.1, from coordinate 25,931 downwards.
CCTGTATCACATGGCCGTCAATCAGATGAGCATACATTATATCATATCGGTTCTCCGTCTTCCACGTCAATAAAGAGGATGTGATAAATGCTTGATGCAAAAGAAGATAGACAGGTATTCAGCAGGCAATAAACTATGTAAGATCGGCGGTAGATATATTATAACCGCGTTCTTCAAAAAAGATTATGAGCGGAGTTGTTCCAAGCGGGCGGAGGGAGCGGGAAGCCCCCCGATGATCGTATAGACGCGAAGGGCTTCACGTTTGTCTTCGTAGATGCCGCGATGGACGGTCGCCTGGCCGGTAATGTCGGCCAGCACATCGAAGCCGTAGTTGATGGCATCCTGCAGGCCGGGAATCGTCCCCATCATCTTTTTTCCGCCGACGATAATGCTGCCAGCGACTTTGGCCCGGCTCAGGTCAAAGTCACTGGTCAATAGCGTATCCTGCAGGTTCTCCTTGATTGCTCTTGAGATGGCAAACTTGTTCTTGAAGTCGCGCACGCAGGTTACGCCCATGATCGTACAGCCCCCGGCGGAAATGATACTGTAATAGTCCGTAGGATCGAACGCGGTATATTCGCTGGGCAGGTAAGTGAGTCGATTGAAAATATCGAACAATTCGCCCACGGTCCGATTGATCGTCGGCCAGAATTGCTTGACTGTCAGGTTCGGGTGCAGTTTGCTGATCTTGTCGTTATCGACGATCAGCAGCGGGCTGATCTTGTTTTGCCAGGCCAGCACGGCCAGTTCACTGGCGATCGTATAAGCATTTTCAGCCACGCGGGGGCTGCCGGCTTCGCCATTGGTCGGAAGGGTCATCAACGCCCCTACGCTGCGGCAGGGATTGCGCAGGCCGATATAGCGGGCATACTGCTGAGCAATCTCGATCAGGCCGGTTGCACTGCCGCTTCCGGTGCCCCCGCCGGCGCCGAAACAGACCATGATATGATCCACATCCCCTCCGAAAATCTGCTCTATCTCGTGGAGAATCTGCTGGTTGTAAAGACTCGCCGCTTCCCGGCCACGGTTCATATCCTTGCCGGCACCTTCGGAGCCGATATCCATCAGGAACTTGTGTTTTTTCGGCACACTTAAATGGTCCAGATCCCGTTGGGTGGTATTCAGGGCCATGGCCTTGTGATATCCCAGATCATAAAAGGTCTTAACAAGCCGACCACCACACTGACCTGAACCGAGCCAGGCAAAGTTAATCGATCCGGCACAGCGATTTTCCACACCGCGACTGACCTTACATGCTGCGGATGCCCGCTCCAGTTCCAACGATGGAGAGATGCTTTCCGGCAGGTCCACCGTTGAGGACTTTCGGTTGGCCCGTTTTTGACTTTTCGTTGCTGTTCTACCCATAGAATTCCGAAAACCACCGCTCCCTTATTCCAAGGGGCGCAATGCGTCCATCTCGATATCCGACGTACTGTTAGTGTGCTTTCGGCAAGGAAATCGCTTAACATGACCGGTTTTTCGGTTATATCCTCCTGTTGCTCACAATCCCCCTATCTTGCCCAGTCTATACAATCTGCTACAGGGAGTAATTCTGTTGGACATGATCCCAATCAACGACTTTTTGGATTATCGGACGTATACAGCGCATAAAAAAATCGCCGATAGCGAAAACTACCGGCGATTGTTACAAAGTACCTGCGCTTTACGCGGGCGTTATTAGCTGCTCGATCCTTTCAGCGGGGAAATCCAGCCCGCCGATGACCGTGTACACCCGAAGGCTGTTGCGCTGATCCTCGTAAATCCCACGATGGATCGTCGCATTGCCCGTGATATCGGCCAGGACATCAAATGCATAGTTGATGTTATCCTGTAATGCCGGCGTGGTGGCCATCATGCTCTTGCCGCCAACAACAGCACAACCGGCGACCTTGGCCGTCGCCAAGTCGTATCCATCACACAGCAATGTCTTGGCCAGGTTCTTTCGGACCGCACTGGACAGAGCAAAACGATCCTGGTATTCGTTAACCTTGGTCAAGCCCATGATCGCACAGCCGCCGGCCCGAATAATACTCTGGTAATCGACCGGATCCAGTGAAGTATACGGACTGCTGAGCGAGCTGAGCCGATTGAAGATATCGAACAGCGTCGCCACAGTGCTATTGATGCTGGGCCAGAAGTCCTTGACCGTCAGGCCGGGATACATTCTGCTGATTTTCTCGTTATCGATAATGATCAACGGTGAGATCTGCCCTTCCATTGCCAGTTGTCCCATCTCGGTTGCCACCTGATAGGCATTCTGGGCAACCTGAGGACTGCTGGATTCACCGACCGTAGGCAGGGTCATCAGCACACCGACGCTACGAGCCGGATCGGCTTTGCCAATAGAGCGGGCATAATCCTTAGCCACGCCTACGATTTCCCTGGCGCTACCACCCCCGGTTCCGCCACCAGCACCAAAACAGACCATAATATGTTCGACTTCAGTCCCGAATTTCTGTCGGGCTTCGTGCAGGAGTTCCTGACGTGTCTGGCTGACGGCTTCGGCACCACGGCTCATATCCTTGCCTGCACCCAGTTCCCCGATATCCATCAAAAACTTCTGGTTTTTGGGAATATCCAGCAGATCCAGATCATGGTGCGTAGTGTTAGCAGCGATCACTTTCTTATATCCCAGGTCATAGAAAGCCTTGACCAGCCGGCCACCACATTGTCCGGAGCCAAGCCAGGCGTATCGCGTCGAGCCGACAAAGCTGTCTTCCACGCCGGCTTCAATCATCGGCTTCGGTTCAAAACTCTCCATTTCCAGAACTGGCAATACATCGCGCGACACTTTTACGGATGTTTTGGTTTCTCCCACAGGAGAGATGTGTTTAGCGGCACGTTTACGGGCGGCTTTTTTGGCTGGAGCGGCCACCTTTTTGCTGACTTTTTTGACTGTTTTATTTTTCGGTGCCGGTTTTGGCTTAGAAACCTTTCTGGATTTCACAGCTTTTTTAGCCGCGGTTTTCTTCTTTGCCACTTTTTTCTTCTTCACCACATTTTTGACGGCCTTTTTCTTAGGCGTTGCTTTTTTCTTCGGCGCGGCTTTTCTTTTGGCGGCCTTAGGAGCAACTTTTTTCTTTTTGGCAGGTTTTTTCGGCGCTGATTTCTTGACCGCTTTTTTCCTGGCGGCTTTTTTCGGCTTGGCCTTTACTTTGGGAGCCTTTTTAGCCTCAGCCTTTTTCGCATTCTTCTTTGCCTTGCCGGTTTTTTTTGCCACCGCTTTTTTGGTTACCTTCTTTTTAGCGGTTTTCTTGGACGCGGCTTTTGTCTTGACTGCCTTTTTGGCTTTCTTGCCGGCGGCCTTTTTCGTGGCTTTTTTCTTCGCTGCTTTTTTCTTCTTTGCCATACTACATGCCTCCTGCGGAACCGGTCAGGTTCCTATGACAGTTATGCTCTGCTCCTGTATTAATCTCGCTTAATCGTTATCAGTAAGTCGGTTACATCAAATATGTCGGACGAAGACTTTGGGGGGCTGAACATTTTTCCGATTTTTCGAACGAAAAACCCCTTTTTACAGAGATTTAAAGCTCCCAAACCTAAAAACCGCTTGTTCCCACCGAACAAAATAAGCGCAAAGCCTTTTGAGTTAAATACTTACACCGCCACGGCATGCCAAACAGCATTCCCTTGCTACATCATCCATCCCTGCCCCCGAAAGGGTGGATGACGGGACTTGAACCCGCGACCCCCAGAACCACAATCTGGTGCTCTAGCCGACTGAGCTACATCCACCGTCCCGCGGTGGGCCGATAATCACAAGCCCTTTCCGCCAAAGCGTTAATCTACCCATCCATTTGGGCCTTGTCAATGCTTTCCATCAATTCACAACACGATATTTGTAAAAATCCCGATCCAATCCCCCTCTTTTTAAAAAGCGTCTGCCCAAGAAAAAACCAGTAAGGATTAAAAAGCACTTGTCTTCACCCCATCCTGTCGTTTAAGTATGTTGATTGGCTTTTTTCGCTTTGCCGGGAAAAGGCCCGATAATCACAAACACAAAGGAGTTTATCGGTATGTTTCAAAAGCAGGACAAACGGACTGTTTCAGGCTGGCGAAAGGTGTTATTTGAAGTCATCTTTGAAACTGATACTCCGGCGGGTAAGTGGTTCGATGTGATTCTAATTATTAACATTGTAGCCAGTGTTGCCGTGGTCATGCTCGACAGTGTCGCCTCGATTCGTGACAAGGCCGGTTCTGTCCTGCAGGTGGCCGAATGGTTTTTCACAATCCTATTCACAGTCGAATATATTCTACGCTTGCTCTGCGTAGGTCGACCGAGCAGGTACGCAGCTAGCTTTTTCGGCCTAGTGGACCTGCTGGCAATTGCACCTACCTATGTCAGTCTGCTGCTGCCCGGGACGCGTTATCTGCTGATTGTGCGTATTCTGCGGGTTCTGCGAATTTTCCGAATTCTCAAACTGGGCGCCTGTATGCAAGAGGCCCGAGTGCTCAAGCAGGCCTTGCTGGCGTCCCGGCGAAAGATTTTCGTGTTTCTGTTTACCGTTTTGACGATGGTAGTGATTCTGGGATCGCTGCTTTACCTGATTGAGGGCCCGAAATACGGCTTTACCAGTATCCCCAAGAGCGTTTATTGGGCTATTGTGACCTTGACAACCGTCGGGTATGGTGATATCAGCCCGCAAACACCGCTGGGGCAGTTGCTGGCTTCCGGCATCATGATTCTGGGCTATTCGATCATTGCCGTGCCTACCGGCATTGTCACCGTCCACCTGGCCGAAGAAACCCGCAAGGAGGGGACTGTCTCACGACAGGCCTGCCCCCAGTGCTCTCTGGAAGGTCATGATTCGGATGCAACCCACTGTAAGCACTGCGGTGCAAAATTGTGAATCCTTTTCTTCCAACCGCCGCTAATTCAGATACAGATTAATGACTCGATATTCTCTCCGTCGATGAATCTGGAAAAGACAGCAAGATTTGTCTCCTGGGATAAAAACAGTTCAGGTCCACTTTTCAGGGGAATTACTATGAATCGTAACTGTTATATCATCGGTATTTATATTGCTTTGACAATCTCGATCGTTCTGGCGGAGGAACATGTCACATACTATGACATCCGTCTGCCGGATTATCCCCCACGGGGTGTGGCTGAAGCGCCGGGCGGGATCAATGAATCTCTGCAAATCTGTGGTCCAAACTTTGGCATGGACCTAGTCAATGCATATATCTGGCAGGATGGGACCAAGCAAGATGTGCCTTTCCAGGAGGGACCTTTCGGCAAGGCACATGTTCATGCCATTAATAACCACGGATTCACAGTGGGTGGATCCATAGGCAGTGCACAATTCTGGAACGGCAGCACACTGACCAGTCTGGGCACGCTTGGTGGAGAAAGTTCCATCGCTTACACGATTAATGACCAGAATCAGATCGTCGGCCGCTCCAGCACTGGTAACGGCAATGAGAGTCGGCCTTTTCTATGGGAAAACGGACAGATTGTCGATCTTGGCACGCTTGGCGGAGACTATGGCGAGGCGTTTGATATCAACGAATCAGGTATACCCATTGGCTATTCGAAAACCGCAGAAGGGAATAAGCACGCGTTTGTCCGGCAAGACCAATCCATGATTGATCTGGGCACGCTTGGAGGGGAAGAAAGCATGGCTTTCAGTATCAACCGTGAGGGTATGATTGTCGGCTGGGCAGAAATTGAAAACGGCTATCAGCATGCATGTCTCTGGCACAATGATCAGATCCATGACCTGGGTACACTGGGAGGCAATCAGAGTCAGGCCTTTGCCGTCAATGATGATGATCTTATCCTCGGTTGGGCGGAAACGAAAACCGGTTATCGGCCGCTGGTCCTCTGGTATGACGGTCGTATCCTGCGTCTGCAAGAATTGATCGAACGCAATTCCGGCTGGGAGTTGATGATCCCCTATGGCCAGGATATTTTCCCCTGGTTTCATCTCACCAACAACGGCGCCATCCTCGGCTGCGGTTATATCAACGGGGCTCAACAGCCGTTTCTTATGGTCCCCACTGATAAACCGTTTTTGCTTTCCGACACCAACGGAGACCATTCTGTCGATATGAACGACTTTCTTACCTTCGCCGGGGAATGGCTTAAGTAACAAAGCCTCCACACAAAATAGCCTGCTGATGTGATGTATCAACTTCCATTCTAGTGCTATCAGACGTGATGTGATCTGGAACGGGAAATTAACGTATATCAATCATTCGTATCATACTGACCACGTTGGAACAGGAGACCCAGACCGCCGAAGGCAATACCCATCAGGATGATGACGACCGTGGTCATGATCCGAGTAATGATCGATACCAGCAGGGCCTGGGCCATACCGACGCCGGCTAATTCCCCCAAGATACCATAGGCCAACTCGCGTACACCCAGATTGCCGGGAGTCAGAACGATCTGATTACTGAACTTCATGATCACACAGAACAGGGCCAGGACCGGCCAGGGAACCTGCACACCAAGGGCCCTGAAACTGAGATAAAACAGGCTCAACGTCAAGGTAAATGAAAGCAGACCAGTCAGGGCGACTTTGGCCAGATACAGCGGATCCGAGGCACTTGAGACGGTCACATGCAGTACCTGGCCCAATCTGGATTGAAGCCAGGAACAATATCGAATTCGAGTCCTGAAGAACAAAGCCAGGCCATGAAGGACAAGAGGAATCAGAGCGACTGCAACGGCAAGGGCCAATAACAACCAGACGGCAGGAAAACCACCAATCCGTAGGGATGGATCCAAAAGACCAATAACAGCCATGGCGACCAGTAGACTCAGAGTCGTATCGAGCCAGCTAAAGGAGACATAGATGCTGATATAGCGCGTGTAAGAAATGCTATATTCTTTTTTCAGCCGAATTCCGCGGTAGACATTGCCAAACTGGGAAAAAACACGATTGAGAAATGTGCCCAGGATGAAAATGCGAAACCACTGCACATAAGGGACATGAACCGCACTGACTTTATGAAGGACAATGCGCTGGCGGAAGCTTTGTAGAAACAGGGAAATTACAGAAAGAACAGCCAACATTCCCAGAGCCCACAGGTGTAATGAAAGAAGAGCTTTTATCGAATCCTGATTTTTCCAGAAGAAACGAATAATATATAGCGCACAACACAGCAGGAGGACATATTGAATAATTTTCCTCAACGTATGATTTTTTGCCTGCCTGGATTGCACATGATCCTCAGTCACCGGCCGTCCTTTCCGAATCGTTCGACGGCTTCCACGACAAGGCGGGTGACATCCTGTTCCTTTTGCAACAGGATATCCCGATTGCGACGGGCCGTTTCCACGGCAGTTGTATCGGCAAGGCATTCGAGGCTCATTTGAAGGGCCTGTCGGGTTTCGGTGGTTTGACGAAGCAAACCGGCCCGCTCCAGGCGATCAATAGTGCCTGCACGCAGTGTATTGACATAGACAGCGGGAACACCAAGCAGGGCCGCTTCAGAGGCGACCGTAGCACCCTCGGCAACACAGAGTGAGGCGAATGCCAGCACGTGGTGAAGCAGGTGAACCGGAATGTGCAATTGATACGGCTGCAATTTTTCAGGAAGTTGTCCCTCGGAAGTAATATACGGCTTGGCGAACGGCTCGATGGATTTAATGAAGTCCAGCTTTTCGCTGTCGGCAAGGCCGTGCTGGCCCACATCGTGATGAGCGCCCCAACTCACAAAGCGAACGATGCAATAGCGACTGTCCGGATCGATGCCCAACTGTGCAACGAGATCGCGGTCCGGGGTGAAGCGTTTGGGGTGAAGGTACGCCAGTTCGTGACAGCCGGGGTAGAGGTGCTGCTTTTTTACAGGCGGCTTGTTGTAGCTTTCGGGACTGTAGATCGCAGTCGCGAAAGGCCAGGTAATCCTGTGGGCCAGTTGTTGATGTTCGGTATCATCCCAAATGACGGAAGGTTTGCGTAAAAGAAATCCGACATGAGCGATAAAGACGCCGCTGATTCCGGTGAGCACATCCGGTTTGAATCGACGACAATATCGCCATAACCGCCAGTCCCGCCGGATCAATTCACAACCAAGCCCACCAAGGCCACGGCCGACTTTGCTAAGCAAGGTGTAAGGTATCCCGAACCGGTCCAATAATTCAATCGTGACATCCTTTTGCCGAGCAGTAACAGCCACAGTATGACCGCGAGACTGCCATTCGGTGATGGCATGACGGAAAAAATGCACATGAGCAGGATGAATAATATCCACCAGAATCTTCATCGCAGCGTTCCGTTTTTCTTGGCTTCGGTCATCGGCCTTTTTATCCCAGATGAGCGGCAATTTTGTCTGCGTCGGGATTCTCAATAATCCCTTTTTCGGTAATTATCGCAGTAATCTTTGATGCATCGACCACATCGAAGGCGGGATTGTACACCTTAACATCTTCCGGGGCAGTCGGTCGGTCTCCAAAAGAAGTAACCTCATTCGGGCTTCGCTGTTCGATTGGAATCTGATTGCCGCAAGAGAGTTTCAAATCGAAGGTGCTGGACGGGGCGGCAATATAAAAGGGAATATCATGAGCGGCGGCAAGAATACTGAGGCCGTAGGTGCCGATCTTGTTAGCAGTATCGCCGTTGGCGGCGATCCGATCGGCTCCGGTAATCACAGTATCGATTTTTCCCTGCTTCATCAGCATTCCAGCCATGTTATCGCAAATGAGGGTAACGTCAATGCCGCCCTGAAGCAGTTCCCATGCCGTCAGTCGTGCCCCCTGCAGAAGCGGGCGGGTTTCATCGGCATATACATGAAACGGCTTGCCGTGCTCATGCGCTACATACATAGGGGCAAGCGCTGTGCCGATCCCTCCTGTCGCCAGGGCCCCGGCATTGCAATGTGTCAGGATCGATCCTCCCTCGGGGATCAACTTTTCGCCGTGCTCACCGATAGCCTGACACATTTGCCGGTCCTCGGTATGAATTGCACGAGCCTCCAAAAGTAGTGCTCGCTGAAGATCAATTATGGAAGCTCCTGAATTGTCCGCGATGAATGTAGCCGCACAGGTCATCATCCGATCCAGAGACCAGAAGAGGTTGACAGCCGTGGGACGTGATGAAGCCAGAACATCGGCCTGCTTTCGCAGAGCTTGCAAGGCCTGCGCCAAATCTGTATGGTCATTGATCTTCTGAGCCGCCAGAGACATTCCATAACCGGCAGTAATGCCAATGGCCGGGGCGCCTCGAACTGCCAGCATGCGAATTGCCTCGACCAGTGTCGGAACATCATAACAATCCATGTAGACCAACCGACGGGGCAGAACATGGGGCAACACCCGCTGATCGATCAGCCGCAAAAAGCCGTCAATATCACCGATCCACTCCAGCGTTTTTATTTTCACCGACATCTCCAATCCGAGATCGTTATTACGTTCTTATTATTCTGTTTCCTCAACCAGGCCAAGACGGCAGAGTGGAAGATTTTACAGCCGCCGCTTTTCAATTGGCGGCCTTTCGTTTTTCGGCGGCGAGTTTTTCCCGAAGATACCGGGCAGTATAGCTGTTCTTTGCCTTGACGATTTGTTCCGGCGAGCCGGCAGTGATGACCTGCCCTCCGCCGTCGCCGCCTTCAGGGCCAAGGTCAATGATATAGTCGGCCATCTTGATCACGTCAAGATTGTGTTCAATGACAATGACCGTATTGCCCAGATCGCAAAGCCGCCGCAGGACGTTGAGCAGGTTGTGAATATCGGCAAAATGCAGGCCGGTCGTAGGTTCATCCAGGAGATAGAGTGTGTGTCCGGTTCCGGGTTTACCCAGTTCGGAAGCCAGTTTGACCCGCTGAGCCTCGCCGCCGGACATGGTGGTCGAGGATTGACCCAAGGTCATATATCCCAATCCGACATCGCACAGGGCTTTAAGCAAACGCAGGATTTTGGGGAAATTGGCAAAGAAGTCGCGCGCTTCATCAATGCGCATATCCAGCACGTCGGCGATGTTTTTGCCTTTGTATGCAATCTGCAGTGTCTCGGGATTGTAACGTCTGCCCTTACACTGCTGACAGGTCACATAAACATCCGGCAAAAAGTGCATCTCAATTTTCCTGGTCCCCTGACCCTGACAGTGCTCGCACCGCCCTCCTTTGACATTGAAGCTGAACCGGCCGGGTTTATAACCGCGAATTTTGGCCTCGCGTGTCATGGCAAAGAGTTGTCGGATCAGGTCAAACACACCGGTATACGTAGCCGGGTTGCTGCGTGGTGTTCTTCCGATAGGCGACTGATCGATCTCGATTACCTTATCCACCCGTGTCACACCGAGAATGTTTTTATGCTTGCCGGGTTTTTCTCGTGAGCTGTACAGGCGACGTTTCAAGCTCTTAAGCAGTATCTCGGTAACCAGGGTGCTCTTGCCTGAGCCGGATACACCTGTAACACAGGTGAAGACACCCAAGGGAAATTTGACATCGATTTTTTTGAGATTGTTCTCTTCAGCCTGCTTGACCTCCAGGCAGTTGCGCAGGCTGTATTTGCGTCGGGAAGCGGGCAGCTCGATCCGACAGACTCCGCTGAGATATTTTCCGGTGATGGATCGCTCACAACGACAGATATCGTCCAATGTACCCTCGACGACCAGTTCGCCTCCATGTTTCCCGGCTGCCGGGCCGATATCGATGATATGATCGGCAGAGGCGATGACATCCTCGTCATGCTCAACAACCAACACCGTATTGCCGATATCGCGGAGTTGTTTAAGGATCGTCAGCAATCGGCTGTTGTCACGGCGATGCAGGCCGATCGTTGGCTCATCCAGTACATAGCAGCATCCGACCAGACCACTACCGACCTGGGTAGCTAGGCGGATTCGCTGGGCTTCACCACCGGACATACTGCCGCTGCGACGGTCCAGAGTCAGGTAGCCCAGTCCGACATCCATCAGAAAACGCAGTCTGGCTCGAATTTCCTTGAGCGGCTGAGTGGCGATCTGTTCCCGTTCAGTATCGAAGGTGAGATTGTGGAAAAACTCGCCCGCCTGCTCGATATTCATAGAGGTTATATCGCTGATATTCTTACCTCCAATCGTGACGGCCATCGCCTCGGGGCGCAGCCGGGTCCCCGTGCAATCGCGACACGCTTGCTCGGATTGATAGCCATGGAGACGAGCCTTGACATATTCGCTGGTGGTCGATTCCCATCGCCGCATCAGGTTCGGAATGACTCCCTCGAACGACACTTCATAGCGGCGTTCATCAGCGGATCTGGTGCCATAAAGAAGAACTCTCTGAATCTCGGGATCAATCTCTTTATAAGGAATTGATTTGCTGATGCCGAAGTTGCGGCAGAATCGTTTGATGAGACGATTGTAGTAAATATTCATCCGCTTGCCGCCCTTACGCCAGGCATCAACGGCGCCATTTTCCAGCGACACGGTCTTGTCCGGTACAATCAGATCCGGATCGAACTCCAGGATCGTACCAAGCCCGTCGCAACTGGGACAGGCGCCATAAGGACTGTTAAAACTGAAGAGACGTGGAGACAGTTCGGCCAACGACGCCTCTGGATGCTCGATACAGGCGAATTTTTCGCTGTAGATGACATCCGTCCAATCCCCGTTACCGTTATTTTTCTTGTCTTCATGAGGCTCCTGTAACATGGCCAGAACAACGCCCTCCCCGACCTTGAGCGCTGTTTCAATCGAGTCGGCCAGGCGGATGCGGATCGAATCCTTGATAATGAGCCGATCGATGACCGCCGCAATATCGTGCTTTTTATTCTTGTCAAGCATGGGGGCATTACGGACATCGTAGACTGTACCATCCACCCGAACCCGCACAAATCCTTCGCGCTGAATCCGCATAAATACCTCACGATGCTCGCCCTTTTGACCGCGAATCAAGGGGGCGCAGACCTGTAGCTTGGTGCCCTCGGGTCGGGAAAGGATCGAGTCGACAATCTGTGTTGCATGCTGGCTAGAGATGGGCTTGCCGCATTTCCAGCAATGGGGCTCGCCCACACGGGCAAACAGGAGCCGGCAATAGTCGTAGATCTCCGTGGTCGTTGCGACGGTCGAACGGGGATTGCTCGAAGCGCTACGCTGCTCAATGGCGATCGTGGGTGGGAGCCCCTCAATGTGCTCGACCTGCGGCTTTTGCATCTGCTCGAGAAACTGCCGGGCATATGCGCTGAGCGACTCGACATATTTACGCTGCCCTTCGGCATAGATGGTATCGAAGGCCAGACTGCTTTTGCCCGAACCGCTAATGCCCGTAACCACTACGAGCTTGTCGCGCGGGATATCGACATTCAGATTCTTAAGATTATGTTCGGCCGCACCTGTGATGCGGATGGCTCTCTGCACGTCCTGTTGGTCTTTACCCATCGGATCCTACCTGTCTATTGTACTCTGCGAATTCAGCGCAGAATTAAACGAATGATTGTACCATGATCGGAGTATCGCGTACAATAGTTTTGCTTAAAAACGCCTGTTTCGAGGGCAAAATGAAGGTTAAGTCATTGCATAGCTGGGACTTGGATTACGGGGCCGCCCGGGCCCTGCAGGAAGAATTGGCCGGACAGGTACGGCATACGCCCCTGGGACGCTCGCCTCGGGTTGTGGCAGGCATGGATTGCGCTTTCAGCGGGGATAAAAAGCGGATTTGTGCGGTTATTGTAGTGCTGGAGCATCCGGATTTCAGGGTGATCGAAACCGTTCGGGCTGTATCCGATGTAACGTTTCCCTATATTCCGGGATTGTTGAGCTTCCGGGAGGCGCCGGTTTGCCTGGCGGCAGCCGAAAAACTCAAGACCACGCCGGATGCCTTTCTCATTGACGGCCAGGGGATCGCTCATCCGCGGCGGCTGGGGCTGGCAGCACATCTGGGGCTGTTTCTGGACAGACCAACTATCGGCTGTGCAAAAAGCCGTCTGATCGGCACTTATGATGAGCCGAAATCCAAAAAGGGAAACTGGTCACTTCTGTATGACAAGACAGAACAGATCGGCGCGGTTGTGCGGACACGAACGGATGTCAAGCCTTTATTTATCTCTGTCGGAAATCAATGTACGCGGGATGATGCGATAGAGATTGCGCTGCAATGGACCTCCCGATACCGCCTGCCTGAACCTACGCGACTAGCCCATCAGGCTGTCACGGTTCTGAGGAATGAATTGTGAATTCTTTACTTGAAAGGATGTAAAACCTTTTTTTACTCCCACTTGTGTTCTTTGATCGAGGCCAGGATCATTTCCGCGCACTCCAGGGCCGCCAGACCCTCTTCGCCGGTGACCTCCGGCCGGGCGGACGGATCGACGACCGCCCTGAGGAAGGACTGCTGTTCGACACGGAGCGGTTCGGCGTCGGTGATTTCGAGCTGTTCGATATGCAGCAGGTCGGGCCAGTTGACCTCGGAAAAATCGAAATCCTCTTCCTGCTGATGCTGCCGGACCCATTCGACAACGTTGACGTTGGGATCGGCCTTGATCACGATGCCTTCCTTCTTGAAGAAGTCCAGGCTCAGGTAGGCCTGCCGGCTGAAGACGCGGACCTTACGCTCGGTCTTTAGGGCCAGGCGCGAGGCGGTCACATTGGCGACGCAGCCGTTTTCGAAGGTGATTCGCGCGCTGCAGATGTCCTCATGCTGCCCGATGACGCTGACGCCGACGGCATCGACCTTTCGCACGGATGAGGCCGCCAGCGAGAGAATGATATCGATGTCGTGGATCATTACATCCAGCACCACGCCCACATCGATGGAACGAAACGGATACGGGCTGATCCGATTGGCCTCGATAAACCGGGGCTCGATATGCAGGCGTTTCATGGCCTGAACGACGGGATTACACCGCTCGGAATGACCGACACCGACCACGACGCCACGCTGCCGGGCCAGATCGACGATCTCCCGACCCTGCTCCACACTCGCGGCCAGTGGTTTTTCGATCATCACCGCAACCCCGGCTTCGATAAATTTCACCGCCAGGTCGCGATGCAGGATCGTCGGCGTTGCAATCGTCACCGCATCGACCTGATCAGGCAGGGAATCGCATTCGGTCAAAGCCCGGCAGTTATACTGGGTTGCCAGCTTCTCCGCTCGTTTGCGGTCCGGATCGACAATCGCGATCAACTCACACTCTTCGATCTTGCTGTAAACCTTGGCATGGATGGCGCCCATCTTGCCGGCGCCGATGACGGCGGTACGTATTTTACTCATTCGACTCGTCCATGATACGGATTGGGAATGTCAATATCGAACTCCCAAAACGCGATTAGTGTTCGCGGAATTTTTCCAGATGCCGCCCGAAACGGTGCTGGCTGCTGCGCAGGATCGCCTGCACCATGGCCTGCACATTTTCATCCAGACCATCCTGGGCGGCCACAGTCTTGACACGCTCCAACAGCACTCCATCCTCATCGCGATAGATCCGTCGGAAAGCATCCATGATCTTCTTTTGCTGGTCCTCGGTCAGCCCGGCACGTTTAAGCCCGCGTTTGTTGATGGACCGCACTTCCGGCGGGTAATGCCCGCTGACGATCACAAACGGGGGCACATCGTGGTTTACCCCGGAAAAACCGGCGGCATAGCACCACTTGCCGAAGGTGACAAATTGATGCACGGCGACCATACCACTGAGCCAGACGCCCGTTTCGATCTTGCAGTGGCCGCTGATCTGCGTATAGTTACTGATGACGATCTTATCTTCCAGTACACAATCATGTCCCAGATGGACGCCAACCATAATCAGATTGTCGTTTCCGACAATCGTCGCCTGGTCGGGATAGATGCTCGGATGAATCGTGACCTGCTCACGGATTACATTGTTGTTGCCGATGCGCAACTTACCCATGGGCGAATCCGGCCGAAGTCCCAACAACTGCGGCGGCCGGCCGATTGCACAATTGGCATATAATAAATTGTTGTTGCCCAACTGCACATTCGGGCCGATAACCACATTCGCGTCCAGAATACAACCATCGCCAATTTGCACGCCGGCGTCAATGACACTATTAGGGCCGATGATCACATCATCTGCAATGTTGGCTGTCTTGTCAATCACCGCACTTGGATGAATCCTGACATTCATGAAATTTTCTCGACCTCCCGTATTTTTTTGCTGCTCTGTTAACACGTTCCTGCTAATCCTTCCCGTTTACACCATTTCATCGTCCACGAGCATGAACTTGAGCCGGGCTTCGGCAACGACTTCATCGCCGACCATAGCCATACAATTACATAAAGCCGCCCGGCTCCGCAACCGTGCCGCTTCGGCAATCAGAATAAGCTGATCGCCCGGCACTACAGACTTTCGAATTTTGACGCCGTCCATCGTCAGCAGCACAGCCAGCTTGCCGGTATGTTCCAGTTTCTGGGCAAAGAGCAGACCGGAAACCTGCGCCAGAGCCTCAACGATCAGCACACCGGGCATAATTGGGGTACTGGGAAAATGACCCTGGAAAAACTGTTCATTGAACGTGACATTTTTAATACCTTTGATTCTCTTGTCGCCTTCGATCTCCACCACCTTATCCACCAACAGGAACGGATAGCGATGTGGAAGGATTTTCTGTATGCGACGAATATCCAGGATGGTTTTTCCACCCATGTCGCCATTGAAATCCACGCGCTGGGCCATCTGCACCAGTTTGCGCGCCAGTTTCTGATTGAGCAGATGGCCGCTTTTGCAGGCCACAATCCGGCCGGACACAGGCCGACCCACCAGCATCAGATCGCCGATCAGATCAATAACTTTATGACGGACGCATTCATCCGGGAATCGATAACTGTTCTTGATCGGGCCATCGGAATTGATCACGAGGATGTCCTTGGGCGTCAAGTGCGTTCCGATACCGGCCGCCTGCATCTGCCGGGCTTCAGCCTCCAGGACAAAGGTCCGTGCTGTGGATAAATGACGGGCAAAATGGTCCCGCGTCAAATGACACGTATAGACCTGGCTGCCGATGCCGGTATGCTCGGTATAATCCAGCTCATAGGTGATATGCAGACCATTGTCCCCATAGGGCAGAGCATAAATCGATTTGTCTCCGTCGCTGAGGCTGATCGCATCGTGGACTACCAGTTTTTTTCGTTCTTTCTGCTGCTCAACGATACCGGCTTTCTCAAGCACTTTGAAATATTCGTCACAACTGCCGTCAAAGCCAGGCAGCTCAACACCATCGATCTCGACGATCAGATTGTCGATCCCCAGGGCATTGACCGCGGCAAGACAATGCTCGGGCGTCTCAATCCCGACCGAACCGTTTTGCAGAGCTGTCCTCCGGTCCCGCTCTACGATATTGTCGGCGACGGCGCTGATGCGAACCGATTCGGACAGGTCGGTACGTACAAAAACAATTCCCGTATCAGGCTCGGCAGACTTGAACGTCACCTTGACGTCCTGGCCGCTGAAAAGGCCCTTTCCGGAAAGTTTGACATCACTTCCAATTGTTTTTTGTTGTATCAAGACAGCGCGATTTCCTTATCCGTACCACATTTTACCGGACGTGGCGCTACCGGTTGTCTTTTTCGGCTAACAGTTGATCGACCTGTTTTTCCAGTGTCTTGAGTCGAGTCGCCAAATCTGGGAGACGCCTTGTCAGAACATTGATCCGACGGGCCTTACCCACATCCATGGCCGGAACGCCAAACACCTTTTCCCCGGGCCCGATATCATCAAACAACTTGGAACAAGCGCCAACTATAGCTCCATCACCGATGGTAATATGGTCGCTGGCTCCAGAATCGCCGGCCATAATCACCCCGTCGCCCAAGCAAGTACTCCCGGCTACCCCGGTTTGCCCGGCGATCAGACAACAACGCCCGATGATTACATTATGGGCAATCTGCACCAGGTTGTCGATCTTGGTGCCGGCCCCGATTACCGTATTGCCAAATTTGGCTCTGTCGACACAACTATTAGCGCCGATTTCCACGCCGTCTTCTATTATAACCCCGCCGTTATGGGGAATCAACTTTGGTCTTCCTTCGACCGGATAGTACCCGAAACCGGTGGCTCCGATGGTCGAGTTGGAATGGAGAATACAGGTATTTCCGATGTGACAATTCGGGTATATAACCACGTTGGCATGGAGGTAGCTCCCCCGGCCAATAGACGAATTCTCCCCTACCCTGCATCCGGATTCCAGAACCGTTTCCTCGCCAATAGCTACATTGGGCCCTATCGTGCAATGCGGGCCGATACAAGCACTCGGATGGATCGTGGCTGATTCGTCCACAACCGCCGTCGGATGAAGCCCAACAGAAGGCTTTTTAAGATGGGGAGCAAACAAATCAAGAACTGCGATCAGGGCAGACTGCAAATCGGCCACCAGGAGTTGGGCAATGTGGACATCCTCAAGCGGCACAGCAACCATCACCGCCGAGGCCTTCGAGCCGGAAAGTAGGCCGGCATGCCGTTCGGATGTGATAAATGTGATCTGTCCGGGTTGGGCTTCGGCAAGGGAATTAACCGAACGGATCTTGATCGAGCCGTCTCCAATCACCCTGCCGCCAATTGTTTCGGCGATCTGATCGAGTGTCAACATCACTACCGACTGGTCCATCCTGACTGTTCTCCCGACTAGGACCCGGCGTCCAGAGCCGCCAGAACTTCGGTGGTGATGTCCAGCCCCTCGGCATGGTAGAGCACTTTGTTGGTCTTGATGTCCAGCAGAAGCTCACGCATATTGGCGCCGGGCAACTCCACATCCTCGGCCCCGAGCACAACGTCCAGACCATTGGCTTTGGCGACTTCGGCAATCTTGGTTTGGATATCCTGATAGAGGCTTTCGGTCCAGGCCTTGACTTTCATGGTCATTTCCTGTTCATAGTACTGCTGTTTGGCCTGATAAATGCCGTCCTTCTCGGCAACTTCCCGGAGGAGTTTGATATGTTCGGGTGAACCTTTTTTCAATGTAGCCATATCTTTATTGATAAATTCCAGCTCGCTCTTGAGTTTATCCATTTCTGCCTGGATCTGGCTTTCTTCGACTCCCATTTTTTCCTGCCAGGTCTTGTGTTTCTTGCTGTTCTGCAAAATGCTGTTGACGTTCACTACGCCCACTTTGGCTGGAACCACGGTAATCCGGGCATTGGCGTTGCCGTGATTATACCCCAGAGCAAATACCAACGCCGCCACGAATAATAAAGCCATCACGAAATTCGATGATTTCATACTGTTTTCCTTCCGTCACAAAAAAGATTCCTGTTTCTCAGAATAAAGCTCCGACCGAAAAGCTGAAAGTGCGCGTTTCATCCTCACTTTCCTTCATGAATGGAGCGGCAATTTCGAAACGCATGGGAACCGGACCGAACCACTGCGGTAGCAAGATCTGAATTCCCGTACCGACCGAAGCACGTACTCCACCAGTGTCGACGGCGCCGGCATCGACAAAAAAGAGCCATGACAAGACATCGCTTTCCAGCGGTACCGCAAGTTCCACATTGCCGGTTAGGATCCAATCGCTTCCGATCGGGTCTTTCCGCTCAGGATTGGTGATGGGCGTGTAAGGATTGTACTGCAGGCCGCGGGGGCTGACGCCGCGATAATCGAAGCCGCGGATCGAACCGGTGCCGCCGGCATAGAACTTTTCATAGACGGGGGCATCCCCGCCAACGATGCCGGCCCCGTACAGTTTGGTCTCCAGCACTGTTTTTCGCTCGGCCAGGTCCTCATAGACCGTACGATACCATCGTTGTGTTGCACTGACAATCCCGAACGTATAGTCGCCCACCACCTGTTCATATCCGGCGGTGAAATTGTACCCCGAACTAGGAGTGTAGCGATTGTCGGTGGTATCCTTTCGAAAGAAGAAACGAGCCCCGAATAAAGTATTGCTTCCTTCATCGTCCCGTACTTGCCTTGGTGTATCCCATTCCAGATCCGTCACTTTCACATTCTCGGCACGAAAACTGATACCGCGACGCCAATCGTCCTGGTATCGCTTTTCCAAAGTGACATATGCCTTGGTTCGATCTTCGTCGTACGACTCGCGCCAGCGTTCAAAGCCGTAACCGCCAACCTCAAATGAAACGGGAAGATCGTACAGGTACGGTTCAGTAAAGCTGACCTGCCAGGTGCTGACTACGGTTCCGGGATTGAGGCTGATACGAAACTGCTGTCCGGCTCCCTTGAAGGCCTTGCCATGAATCAATTCGGCCAGGTTTTCCGGCCAGTCGGAAATGTCGAAGTTTCTCTGATCGTAAACGATCTGTCCCATCACGCCGCTGTCACTGGCAACTCCGGCACCGAACATGATCGATCCGGTCTGGCCTTCGATTACACTGAGGGTAGCACTACGCAAATCGCTATCCGGCTCGGGCGGGGCCGGCGTGATTTTGGCCGACTGAGTAATGGTCGTGCGACGCACAATCGTTTCCAGGTCTCCCTTTCCGTCTCCGCGGGCGATCTCGGCATTATACCACTGTCCCGGCGTAAAACCCTCTTCGTCGAGTACATGGCGAAAGACGTTGTCTTTAATCGTTTCATTGCCGGCGATGTCGATACGGCCGATTTTAAAACGCCGGCCTTCGACAATTTCGAAATCCACATCCACTTGAGAATCGCCCACAAAGCTGCGTCTATGCGTTACCGCCGCATCCACAAAGCCCTCGGCCAGATATAAGTCTCGTATTTCCTTGATATCGCGTTCGGCACGCTGCGGAGTATATTTATTGTCTTCGACGAGTTTTAAATTCTGCCGGAGCGTGTCTTCGTCAAAGTATGTATTGCCCTGGAACGTGATCTGTCGCACGATGTATTCCCGGCCTTCGTCGATTACAAATGTGACGATGGTCCCCGTCCTGTCCTCGAGAAATTCGGTCTCGGTCGTAATCGCAGCATTCAGAAAGGCGGCTTTCAGATAGGCCTCCTGCAACTTGAGCACATCGGCTTCCAGTTTTTCTTTGGTGTAGTCCACTGACCAGAAAAGAAATTTGCGGGTTCGCGTTTTGATTACTTTTTTCAGTTCCTCCGATTCCAGAGACTGGTTGCCGCGAAACCGGACGTCCTTGACCTTGACGCGCGGCCCCTCCTGAATGGCGTATTCGACCCGACCCCGATTCATCTTGGCCTCGTCTAATATGACCTCGACGAAGGCGTAGCCCTTACTTTGATATTTCTCCGCAATCGCCTCCACCGCCGCACCGGCCTGGAACGCATCGAGATAATCCCCAACCTTGAATCCCAGTTCCTTGGTCAGAGAAACATCTTTAAAATGTTTATTGCCGATGAAAACGATTTCGCGCACTAGGTTCCGCTCCACGACAACGTAGGTCAGCTTGATCTGTCCGTCCGCCACTGCCGTGTTATAATAGGCGTATTCTACACCTTCCAACCTAGCCAGACGTTTGATATCCTCCTCGACTGAAGCGGTGTCAAACAACTCCCCCGTCCGAGCACGTACGCTCGAGAGTATATCTGCACGGCCAAGGCTTACATTTCCGCTGACCTCAATACTGCCGATCCGCAGTGATTCCAGATTCACTTGCGATGGTTCCTGGGCGCTGCACCATCCCACACCAAACAGCAGTATAGAGATGACAATCCATGCCATACCTTGTGTTTTTCTTCCCGCCGTACCCAACGTCATGCTGTCTCCTAGTATGGTTCGGATCCTTCGTAAGGATTCTTGAAACGCGTGATCGCTCCGTCGAAGATCAGCTCGACAACCCCGGTGGGGCCATTACGCTGTTTGGCAATGATCACCTCGGCTTTGTTGGTGTCGGGTCCATCCTGGGGATATTCCGGGTCGCCACGATGATAATATGATTCTCGATGCAGCAACAGGATCACATCGGCATCCTGTTCAATACTGCCGCTGTCACGCAGATCGCTCATACGAGGCCGGTGTCCTTCGCGGCCCTCGGCGGCACGGTTGAGCTGGCTGAGCACCACAACGGGTATTTCCAGTTCGCGGGCCAGGGCCTTGAGCCCGCGCGAGATTGCGCTGACTTCCTGTTGACGCGATTCGACCCGCCCACCCAGGCTCATCAATTGCAAGTAATCGATAAACACGCACTGAATATCGTATTGGCTCTTGAGCCGGCGGCACTTGGCGCGGATTTCCAGCGGGGTAGAACCGGGTGTATCATCAATATAAATGGGCTTTTCAAACAACTCGCTGCCGGCCCTGGTCAGTTCTTCGAACTGCTCTGTGCTCAGGGTGCCGCGGCGAACCAACTGGGCATCAATGTGGCTGCGGCTACACAACAGCCGTTCGACCAGTTGCCGCTTACCCATTTCCAGCGAAAAAATCGCTACCGGAAGGTCGTTGTCGGCACCGATATGCTCGGCGATATTCATCGCCAGGCTGGTTTTGCCCATACTCGGGCGGGCGGCAACAATGATCATTTCTCCCTTCTGCAGTCCACACAACTTGTCATTCAACTCATAAAATCCGGTTGGCAAACCCGTTAAACCTCCCTTGCGGGATTCGATACTTTCGAACGCCTCGGTCAGCAGGCTTTTAATCGGGATCGCCGATCCGGACAGCTTTTTCTCCGTCACAGAAAAAATACGCCGCTCGGCGGCATCCAGCTTTTCAGACACCTCGCCGCCTTCATCATAGGCATCGTTCAGAATGTCGTTACTGGCGTGAACCAGTTGACGCAGCAGGGACTTGTCGTGCACAATGCGGGAATAATATTCGGCGCTGGCCGCCGATGGAACCGACTCGGCAACCTGTACAAGATAGTCCACCCCCCCGACCGCTTCGAGCTGTTTGCGAGTCCGCAATTCATTGCGCAACAAGACCAGGTCGATATCGCTGTTGCGTTCATACAACGCCACCAGCGCATCGAAAATCATCCGGTGTTCCGGGCGATAAAAAGACTCGGTCGTCAAGACCTGGATCACCAGGCCGATGCACTCGCGATCCAGAACCATAGATCCCAGCACGGCCGCCTCGGCTTCGAGGCTTTCGGGCATGGGACGACCGGGCATTTCGACCGGGCGATGAACCACGGCCGTCGCCGAATCGTTATCCTTCCTTGTCCGGGTTGATGGATTCAACGGTCTCATCCTGAGATACGACCACTACTTTTATTGTAGCGGTCAGGTCCGCAGCCAGCTTTAGAGTGACCTCGTGAGTCCCTACCTCCTTAATATGCTCGCCCAGATATACCATCCGATCGGCAATGTCAAAGCCCTGAGCCCGCAGATTGTCGGCAATCTGCTTTTCGTTGACCGATCCGAACAGGTGCCCCTGCTCGTTGGCCTTAGCGGCGATCACCGCCTCAGCGCCCTCGACAGCCTGGGCGGCTTTTTCCAGTTGAGTCCTGGCCAGTTTCCGCTGTTCGGCACGTTGGCCCTTTTCTTCAGCCAGAGATTTGATATTGGTCTCGCTGGGAACCATCGCCAAACCTTGCGGCAGCAGGTAGTTACGGGCGTAGCCGTTCTTGACCTCGATTATGTCGCCGAGATAGCCTAGCTTTTCCACATCTTCACATAATAACAATTTCATACATCATCTCCAGGATTGGATTGCGGTTTTTGCATTGCCGTCGGACAAACGGTTCGTCCATTCCGGCGCGATCAATTGGTAAACGGCAGTAAGGCCATATACCGGGCCCGTTTGATCGCCCGTTTGACCATCCGCTGGCACTTGGCGCAGTTGCCGCTTCGTTTGCGGCTAAAAATCTTGCCGCGGTTGGTCAACAGCTTCTGCAGGACCGCAACGTCCTTGTAGTCAATGTACTTGACCCCTTCCCGGCAGAATCGACATTGATTTTGCTCGCGAATTCCGGTCGTAAATCGTTTTTTTCTTCGTTTTTTTACCTGTCTGGTGCCTCTCATTTTTTATTTCCCACATACCCTACACTAGTTTTGACCTGATTACAATCCGAAAGTCGGTTTGTCTTTACAGTTTAGAACGGGATATCGTCGCTCCCAAAGGGGGCTTGTCCGAAGTCGTCGTCCGTGGGCGCCGATTGGTCGGCGGGTCCGCCACCCCCGAAAGCGCCTCCGCGCCCCGCGCCCCCGTTGCCGGATTGGTTGCCCTGACCGACGAATTCGAAATTTTCGACAGTAACCTTGAGCTTACTGCGTTTCGAACCGTCCTGAGCCGTCCAGGTATCATACGTCAAACGGCCATCGACAAAAATGGGCGTTCCCTTTTTGAAATACCGGCTGATCACTTCGGCTCGTTTTCCGAACATCGTACAATCGACAAAACACGTCTCATTGCGTTCGCTGCCGTCCTGCCCGCGCCAACGCCGATTGGTCGCCAGCCCAAAGTCCACCACCGCCGTCTGGGAGGGAGTATACCGCAACTCCGGATCCCGCGTCAGGTTGCCCAGCAGAATTACCTTGTTATAGCTTGCCATCGCTGTATCCCTTCCTTAACCGCAAGTCCGAGTTCAGTGACAAACTATTGATTGTCCTGCTCGTCGGTATCATCAAAATCATCGTCATCTATCTCGTCTTTGTTGTCCTCTTCTTCCTCGGAAAGGCGGCGTGCTTCAGCACGAGCGCGGGCGGCCTCAACCGCCGCGGCATCGGAGGACTCAACCTCTTCCAGCGGTGTCTGCTTGTTCATGTCATCGGCACTCATCCGGTCGGTGCGAAGCACCAGCACTCGCATGATCCGCTCGGAAAGCCGGACGGAGCGTTCGATGTCCGTGATTTTATCCGTATCACAACGGAAATACACGAGGATGTACGTCCCGCGGCTCTTTCCGTCCACGTCATAGGCCAATCGACGCTCATCCCACTTCTTCATAGACACAATATCGGCGTCTGCCTTGGCAAGAACCTGCCCGATCGTGTCGTTGACACCCTGCCAGTCGGACGCGGCCAGGGCCGTGTCTACCAGGAACATCGCCTCATATAATCTCTTGGTCACCGTTTCCAAACTTGTACCTCCAATCGTTTATTGATTGTTTACCTCTGTTTCGTTATCTGTTGATTTCACATTGAACAGGTTCATCGCTCGATCCATCCCTTCGGCGGCCCAGCACAGAACCGCCAGCACAGCACGGCTAATAGCGTCATCGATCTGTTCGCGATCGTCAGAGCCCGGTCTGGACAATACATAATCCCGTGTAACGGATGTCCCCGCTGTGCCTATTCCAATACGCAAACGGGCAAAATCCCTGTTGAGACACCCAATGATGTCGGCCAGCCCGTTATGCCCGCCGGCTGAGCCCTGAGCCCGCAGGCGAATCCGCCCGGGCGGCAAGGCCATGTCATCGGTAATCACCAGCAAAGCGTCCATCGACAGCTTGAAAAAGCCCATGGCCGTCGCCACTATCTGTCCGCTGCAATTCATATACTGTTGCGGCTTCAGCAACAGCAGCTTGCGATCTTCGTATATGGTTTCGCCAAAGAGCCCGCCGAATTTTTTTTTCTTTACATCCACACCCAATCGCTCGGCGAGGCGATCGATCGTCTCAAAGCCTGCATTATGCCGTGTGCCGACATATTCGGCGCCGGGGTTGCCCAATCCAACAATCAATTTTGTTTCTGTCATGGATCCGGCTGAGCCTGTTTCTTTCTGCCGCCATCGGCACATCATGCATCGCCAAAGCCGTCGGATTATTCCGACGGTTCGGCCGGTTCTTCTTCCTTTACCTCGCCGATCACTTCCGGCGCCGCCGGCGCTTCGGCCTCCAGTTCCTCGGTCGTCTTGGCCGCCGCAACCGTATGGCAATGCAGCACCAGCGATTCGGAATCGGTAATCAACTTGGCGCCGGCCGGAAGCTGTACATCGCGAGCATGCACCGAATCGCCCACGCCGACCTCTTTGACCGAAATCAGAATCACTTCGGGTATTTCGCTCACACGGCATTCAATTTCCAGATGGTCCAGGATCTCATCGATCATGCCGCCCTCATGGGAGCCCTTGCTGGTTCCGACCTGCTTGATCGGAACGGTAACGCGTATGGTTTCGCTGAGATCCACACGGATCAGGTCGACATGAATGATGTCTTTTCCCAGATAGTCGTATTGCAATGCCTTGACCAGAACTGTCTCTTTGCGACCGTCCAGCTCGGCATCAAATAAACGATGCCCGTGATGCAGCGCCTCGGTAAAATCATGTCGATTCATGGTTACCGTGATCGGTTCCTTCCGGTGACCGTACACAATCGCGGGCAGCTTGCCGTCGCAACGAAGCCGTGATGCGGGTTTGGAACCAATATCCTTTCGAACTTCCATTTTTAATCCCAATGTCTGACTCATTTTAACCTCACAAACGTTTCCCTTTCCGAGACGCCGATTTGGCGCATTTTTCGGATTATGCAAACATACTACTGATTGATTCGTTATTATGAATGCGTCGAATCGCTTCGCCCAACAATTCGGCAACCGACAGCACACGGATGTTTTTCAGTTCCTTGACGGCGCCGTTGAGCGGAATTGTATCGGTAACGATGATCTCGTCAAACGGCGCTTCCTTGAGTCGTTCGACCGCCTGTCCGGCAAACACACCATGTGTGGCGCCAACGATAATTTGCCTGGCTCCGCGTGATTTGAGCATCTCGGCGGCACTGCATACCGTACCGGCCGTAGAGATCATATCGTCACACATCAGAACATTTCGCCCGTCAACCGTGCCGATCATCTCGACCGATTCGACCACATTGCCGGTGATCCGCCGCTTATGGATGATTGCCAGCTCGGCGCCAAGGATCGAAGCGTACAAAGACGCGGTTTTCATATTGCCCACATCCGGAGCTACCACCGTTAGATCATCAATGTTCTTCCGCACCAGATAATCCACAAAGACCGGCACGGCCGTCAGATGATCGACGGGAATATCGAAAAAGCCCTGGAGCTGCTTGGCGTGAAGATCTATGGATAACACACGATCGGCTCCGGCGCTGAATATCAGGTTGGCTACCAGCTTGGCCGTAATCGGCACGCGTCCGGCGTCTTTACGGTCCTGACGAGCATAGCCGAAATAGGGAACCACAGCGGTAATCCGGGCGGCACTGGCTCGCTTGAGACAGTCCAGAAAGATCAGCAGCTCCATCAGACTCTCATCGACGGGCTGACAGGTCGATTG